>CAZWXO010000417.1:0-1504 GCA_964637885.1 uncultured bacterium | reverse complement strand
AGAATGGAACAGAATATTACTGTAAAGAATAGATATTCAATCATTACTGTCCGATAAAAATCGGATAATTGGTTTCTAATAATTTAACTAACTGAATGATAATCACATGAATTTTCAAATTAGGTTATTTTAAAAAGTAAGCCCCCCTTGCGTAAAAAGCGTTAGCTGGGGTGGTTCATCCGAGTCTTCTTGCCAGTCTTTGTCCGGATTCTCTAAAAATCGAAGTAAGTGAATGTAATTGAACAAATGAATTTTGCAAAAGCTAACCAAATTTGAAAAAGCCCAGTGTCGTTTGAGTTTTTTTTGAATAGCAGTCATCAGCAGGTTTGCGATCAAAGCGCAGTATATCTGTATTTTAATAGCATTTTCATTGTCGCCAAGAAAGTATTTAAGCGGGAAGTTTTGCTTGAGTTGTTTGAATAGTAGTTCAATTTGCCATCTCAGTTTGTATAATGCGGCTATAAGATCTGCTCTGATCTCAAACAGATTGGTAAGAAACTCAAACCTTCGCTTTAACGTCCTATCGTAAAACTGTACTTTTCTGAGCTGAAGTGATATGATTTCACCCTTTTCTATGACCTTAATCTGAATTATTTCATCTTTCTCAACCCCACTATGGATGTGCTCTTCTATAACTTTCTCATCTATTGTCTGATAAACAGCATTGTCCTTTATGCGTGTTACAAACCCGGTGCCCGATTTGCAGAACATATTGAATGCTTTATAATCACTGTATCCCTTATCAAAAACATAAATAGTGTCTTCATCCGGTTTAAGTTTCTCAAGTATCATATGGTCATGAGTGGCTGCACTACTAAACCAAACCAGCTTAGGTACTTTTTGGTCAACATTTATCACAGAATGTAGTTTGATACCGCCTTTCTTCTTGCCATCAGCTGGATTTCGACCAACACATTTAAGTATATCCTTGAAAAGGCTTATGGTGGTGCTGTCAATTATTTCTACTTGCTTATTTATCACATCTTTAATCCTGCTGTCCGAGATAAGGTGACTGTATTTGCTTAAAAGCTGGTTGTATATGCTGCCAAAAACATCTGAACTTCTGCGCATGTTTGCATCTGATAAGGTACTTCTTCTGGGTATATGTTTGAGTTGGAAATGCTTTGTTTTGCCCGATAATCCGAGCATAGCTCCGGAAACCTCTCGTAATGAAGTGCATTTTGCAAATGAGCTAAATAACATGCTTATCAAATGGTCTTTGGTTGTAAACTTTTTGATATACCTGTCTGACTTGTGTTTTCGACTGCTTTTCGAAATAATTTCATCATCAATGAGAGAAATTAGCTGTCCGAAAACCGATGTTCCAAAAAAATGTGTACTTTTATCCATGTAGTAAGGTTTTGTGGTAAAAACAAAACTACAAAAAGAGTCCGGAAGATTTAAACATCTTCCGACTCTTATTTTTTATCGGACAACAGTGACATTATATTTTATACCATTATGAATTATAATATAGTCCAAAAGGGGTTTGAAATAATATAGC
>CAZWXO010000416.1:0-1511 GCA_964637885.1 uncultured bacterium | reverse complement strand
ATCGTCACAGGCATGCACTTGTCTCCCGAATTTGGCTTGACTTATAAAGTTATCGAAGCTGACGGCTCCGTCATCGATGAAAAGGTCGAGATGTTGCTTTCTTCGGATACTCCTGTGGGCATCGCCAAATCTATGGGCCTTGCCACCATAGGCTTTGCCGATGCCCTGGCTAGACTACAACCGGACATTGTCGTTGTACTAGGTGACCGATATGAAATTTTGGCAGCGGCCCAGGCAGCCCTCGTTCTTAAGATTCCCCTCGCCCATCTGGCCGGGGGAGATGTTACCCAAGGTGCGTACGATGAGAGCATTCGACATGGGATTACCAAAATGGCTCATTTGCATTTTCCTACTAATGCAGTTTCGGCTAAACGCATTGCCCAATTAGGTGAATGCCCGCAAAATATCTTTGACTGTGGCTTTACGGGAATTGATTCGATTAAACGGGTAAAGCTTCTTGGCCGGCAAGAACTCGAGGGGTCGTTGGACTTTGCTTTCCAAGCAAAGAATGCTCTTGTGACTTTTCACCCAACAACACTGGATCTTGATGCGGTTAGTCATCAAATAGAAGAAGTATTGAGTGCCTTTGATGCAGAGTGCCCCGCATGGGGTTTGATTTTTACCAAGGCAAACTCTGATGATGGGGGGCGCGCTGTCAATACGCTACTGGAAAAGTATGTTGCTACGAATCCGCGGGCTAGAGTTTACGCTTCCTTAGGCCAACAAAAATACTACAGCGTCATGAGTCAGGTAGATGTGGTCATCGGTAACTCTTCTAGCGGTATTTACGAGGCGCCAAGTTTTCGCAAGCCGACGATTAATATTGGGGATCGCCAAAGGGGCCGTCTCGCGGGAAACTCGGTTTTTCACGCCTCGCCAGATATAGAATCCATCAGCTGTGCTATCCGACAAGCCTTGGCTTTTAAAACTGAAACAACGGAGAATCCCTATGGCAAGGGTGGTGCCTCCAAACGGATCTGCCAGGTCTTAAAGGAATATGGTAATTACACAGGCCTTTTGAAAAAGACCTTTTACGATGTGGAGTTTATCGATGGATAATGATCGTGTATTTATTATCGCCGAAGCCGGCGTCAATCATAATGGCTCTCTGGAGATGGCACTCCAGTTAGTCGATGCCGCCAAAGCGGCCGGGGCTGATGCGGTTAAGTTTCAGACCTTTCGGGCTGACGCTCTTGTCTGCGAGGATGCCGCGAAGGCTGCCTACCAGCAAAGGCTGACGGACAAAACGGAAACTCAGCATCAAAGATTCCTTCGGGGGAAATAACCAACGCACCGCTCCTCTACGCCGCGTCCCTTACAGGAAGGCCGGTAATCTTGTCGACAGGGATGAGCACACTAGGCGAGGTCGAAGATGCTTTGGGCGTGTTGGCTTATGGTTATCTAGGGGGCGATCAGCCAAGGCGTTCAGCTTTTCGCACAGCCTACAATAGCAAGGACGGACAGAACATGCTCGGCAAAAAAGTTTCCTTGCTCCATTGCACTACGGAATA
>CAZWXO010000415.1:0-1517 GCA_964637885.1 uncultured bacterium | reverse complement strand
ACCGCGTGAAATTTCGCGAGTCGCTTACGCAGAAGCTTTTAGTATAAAAACTTTTGTGATCAATTGAATACCAAAAGTCGAACAATAGCCTCCTGTGGGGGCTATTTTGTTGTTTAAAGAGTGGTAGAATAATGTTTGGGAGGACAGATAACTTTCCCTGTATGAAAGATCCACTTCTCACGGGGTAAGGTCGCTAGGCGTCAAGCTCGTGCCCTGCTGTTTATTTGTGTACTGCAACAGACGTGTATAGTTTGGGTGAAAAAAATTGGATGGATGCAGCATTAGTTTTTATTGATGTAGCTATAGGCTGTAACTCAAATATGATAAAGGAGAAAAATCATGAAAATAAACGATTTTAAACTGGAATGTTACTTTGGTAAATATGAGTTTACGGCTCCATATTTGCTTACTCAATCCGACTGTGAATCGATGACAACGAAGGAATTGCTCGCTTTAGAACCTGGTGCCGAAGAAGCCTTTTTAGATCAGTGGTTGGGTTATACCGAAACCTGGGGAGATCCGGAGTTAAGAAAATTAATCGCCACATTGTATAAGGATATGACAGCTGAAGACGTACTTGTTTTTCATGGAGCGCAAGAGGCTATTTTTGGGTATATGAATGTCATGCTGAATGAAGGGGATCATATGATTGCGATGTACCCTAACTACCAGTCGGCGTATGAAGTGGCAAATTCAGTTCCAAATTGTGAATTTTCTATGTGGTACATCAAGGACGACGGAACAAAGTGGGTAGTAGACTTCAGCGAGCTTGAAGCATTGATAAAACCAAATACAAAAGTAATCGCCGTTAATTCTCCAAATAATCCGACCGGATATACTTTCACAAACGCGGAAATAAAGCAGTTATGCGAGATTTGCAGGAAGCATAATATCTATCTTTTTTCGGATGAGGTATATAAAGGGCTGGAACTGGCAGGAGAGAAGCGAGACTGGATGGCTGACCATTATGAAAAATGCGCATCGTTAGGCGTAATGTCTAAGGCGTATGGCCTTGCCGGGCTTCGGGTCGGGTGGATTGTCTCTAAGGATCATGAGACACTGGAAAAGGTCGTTAAATTTAAGCATTATATGAGTATTTGTGATGCGGCTCCATCTGAATTCTTATCCAAAGTGGCTCTTAAACATAGTGATGAATTGCTGGACCGAAGCAAAAAGATTATTACGGACAATCTGAAGTTGGTCGATGAATTCTTTAGCCGATATCCGAATGTATTTGAGAAAAAACCCATCACCTGCGGACCGGTTGCATATCATAAACTGCTGCTTGGAATGCCTGTCAAAGAGTTCTGTCAGCTGGCTGTTGATAAAAAGGGTGTTTTGCTGTTGCCCTCTGACATCTATGGCATGGACGATCAATATTTTCGAATGGGATATGGCCGAAAAGGCGTCCCGGAAAGTTTGGCTAAATTTGAAGAATTCTTGATTGAAGAAAAATTCATTTAATTCCTTATCGGATAAGTCGGGAAGGGGCGGGACTCAAGTATGCTGGAAGTCGT
>CAZWXO010000414.1:458-1522 GCA_964637885.1 uncultured bacterium | reverse complement strand
GCTTTGGAATAAAAATCTTTGAATATATATTCAGTAATTTCCCTGCTGTAAAGCTATGGTCGCTTAAGACTCCAAGATGGAATACTAGAACCCCGAAATTTTATCGCAAGATTGGTTTCGAAATTTCTAAAGAAGATGAGAAGTTTTCATATTTCACCAAAAAATTGAAATTATAATTTAAGATAACAATTCGTTTCTGCTGAAACCGCAAAGAGCGCGGTTTCAGCAGAACTTCACGTTATAAAACAATATTTACAGATTCTATCCCAAGTACACAGTAATATATTCCCATATGAACGACATTAAAATCCCATATTTCAGTTGACTGCCTCCCGATTACACGATATTTTTTCACCATGGATACTCAAGTTCTCTACCCTCGCCTTCTTGAGACACGCATCGCCGAGGCAATGGCTGATACACCCGTTGTTTTAGTAGCCGGTCCTCGCCAAGCCGGCAAAACCACGCTTGTGCGGCAGATAGCAGCCCAAGAGATGCGCTACCTCACTCTGGACGATGAACTTACATTGTTGGCGGCTAAAGAGGATCCCGTGGGCTTGATCAGAAGTCTCGATCGTGCTGTGATTGATGAAATCCAGCGTGCCCCTCAATTGTTGCTCGCTATAAAAAAAACAGTCGATGAGGATCGACGCCCTGGCCGTTTTCTTCTGACGGGGTCCGCCAATTTGATGGCTCTGCCGATGGTGGCTGACTCGCTTGCCGGGCGGATGGAAACGTTGACTCTGCTGCCGCTGTCGCAAAGCGAAATTCACGGTAGCAGCACAAATTGGGTCGACAGCGCTTTTGCCGGCCATCTCTTAACCGCGACTCAACCGTTTCTGGGCAATGAATTGATCGAGACTGTTTTGCGGGGAGGCTATCCCGAAGCTGTATTCCGCTCTTCAACCCGACGCAGGGCGGAATGGAGCAGGCAATACATCAACTCCATTATCCAACGTGATGTGCGTGATGTGGCGGATGTCGGAAAGCTTGATCATCTGCCCAGATTTTTGCGGGCGCTGGCACAAGTTTCCGGCCAGATGTGTAACTATTCCCAGCTTGGA
>CAZWXO010000414.1:0-448 GCA_964637885.1 uncultured bacterium | reverse complement strand
CTGGGCGCAAAATAGACTGAATCGCATCGTTAAAACACCTAAAATACAGTTTATCGATTCCGGTCTTTTATCTACGCTTGCCAGTGTTACGCCCACACTTGCACAAAAGAATCGTCATTGCTTTGGAAATGTTCTGGAGTGTTTTGTTTACGCTGAATTGCGCAAGCACATGGCTACGGCGGACAGCGATTGTCAGCTTTTTTACTACCGCGATCACGACCAATACGAGGTGGATTTCATCATTGAGAATGCAGCAGGAAACTTGGTTGGAGTGGAGGTGAAGGCTGCTGCGACAGTGACGGTTGGCGACCTCAGAGGTCTGAAACGACTATCGAGTGTCGCTGGAGAACAGCTCAAGATGTGCGTAATTCTTTATGATGGTTCGGAGACCCTGCCCCTTGGAGACGGCTTTTGGGCGGCTCCGCTGTCATCTTTGTGGGGCCGGTGA
>CAZWXO010000413.1:0-1536 GCA_964637885.1 uncultured bacterium | reverse complement strand
TCAGGTCAGGGGGACGGGGTTAATGTCGCACAAATTGTTTCTTGCTCTCGTCGGTAAAACAAATCCATTGCAATTGTTCAATAGTAACGTGACAGCGACCCCGTCCGAAACCACTGAAAAAGTCCGATGTCGCATTTTAATTGACAGTTAACAAGTAGTGTGCGAGAGTGTACGAGGGGACGGGCCTTTCGTATCCTTATCATCGCCACTCACCACCTCAAGCCGAAGATAACATCACACTTTTTTGCGTTGGTATACGCAAAGAGCGTCCCCTCGTACCTGTTAGCGCTCCCCTCGTCTTTCGCTGCGGGGGAGGCATTGCTTTGGGCCAATCCGTCGGCTTTCCCCTCCGGAAGGGGCTCCTTTTGGACCATAATTGCCATCCTCCACTAAATACATCGATAGCCCCAGCATTACAATTATTTTCTTTCATGAGCGGCTATTTGACCTTTGACGTCTTCAAGGTCAAGCTTGTCTAGGATTTCAGCACGCTCCTTAGTATAATCACCTTCGCCATTTTCAAATTGCCGCATAAAATACGCCATGCCTACAGGAGTCAACTCCTGCGATAATGCCTTTATTCCCATCGATCTTAAAAGGCTGGGGTTTTTTATATCATGCATCTGAACGTTCATTAAAAAACACCTCCATCAACCATTTTACATGGTTTACAACAATATGTCAGTGGTCTCTCCCCGTCCCTGTCTCATTCCGCTTAGTAGCCGGTGACGATTTCGCTGGCCTGGTAGTTGCCGTCAGCATCAAAGTAGATTATTAAGAAGACGACGAAGTCAGGATTAACCGGCTCGTATTCCCAGGACTGGGAGAACTCCCGCTCTGCCCCTGCAGTGGCCGGGTCGGCGGCGATACTGTAGGTCCACATTTCCGGATAGTTGTCAAAATTACTTGGCGTAATCCAATCGGCTGCCGCCGGGGGCAGCGGCGCCCCAAGGAGAGCCGTCACCTGGTCTTTGGTCATCCCCGTACGCAGGTAATCGTCCAGCAGACTCTGCTGCATCGCCCAGCGCATCGTCGGATAGCTGTGCCACCCCTCCGGGGTAAAACGGTTGAAACGCTGCCAGGCTTTTTGAATCTGGACACTGTTGGACGCGATTAAATCGAGGGCGCGGTGCCGGGTCCAGTTGTAGCTTTGCCATGGGGCGTAATCTTCCCCGGCTGCCAGATGAAGGTCCCGCAGGAGGGCGGCGGCTTCAAAAGCCAAAACGACGTCGTCCCCAGTAGCTAGCTGCATCAGCGCCGGAACCCCGCTAAAAGAAAGCTCGCCCAGATAGGCGACGTCGATTTGCTCTGTCGCCTCGTAGCGGGTTAGGTTCCAATCTGCCACCCGCCCTTCAATATTGAAGTAATTGATCGCCACAAAAGCCAGCAAGCTCACCCCGACGAAGACGCGCCCAAAAGGCAGACGCGTCAGCCAGATCCGTAGCAGGCCGATGGCAAAAACCGCCGCCAGATAAAGCATAAAGCAGTGCACCAGCAAGCGCAGGAAGGTATAACCGTAGGCCGCTTCGTAGAGAT
>CAZWXO010000412.1:0-1544 GCA_964637885.1 uncultured bacterium | reverse complement strand
TTTGCGGGTAATCGTGAATTGGGAGCCGCATGTTATAACTATACCTGGCAAACGACTGGGGGACGAGGGGTTTATACATTTTGTATGTGTCCAGGCGGCCAGGTCATCGGAGCCTCTTCGGAAGCGGATGGATTGGTCGTTAACGGCATGAGCCTGTATAGTCGTCATCAAGACAACTCCAACAGTGCCATCGTTGCAACTGTTGGTCCGGCTGATTTTGGTGACGGAGCACTGGCGGGGATGGAGTATCAGCGGAACTTGGAGCGGGCTGCTTTTAAGCTTGGCGGTGGCAATCATTTTGCGCCAGTGCAAAAACTCGGCGATTATCTGGCAGGCCTGCCCAGCAGTAAGCAAGGAATTTTGGGGCCGAGCTATCGTCCAGGCGTTAAATGGACAGATCTCTCGTCGCTGATGCCTGATGATATCAACAGCGGCATCAGGGAAACAATCCTCGAGTTTGCACGCAAGCTCAAAGGATTTTCCATGGAGGATGCCGTTTTAACCGGTATCGAAACTAGAACATCCAGTCCGGTTCGCATCGAGCGCAATGCCAGCGGCGAGAGTGTCAGCCTGACAAACCTTTTTCCCGCAGGGGAAGGGGCAGGCTATGCCGGTGGGATTGTCAGCTCGGCCGTGGATGGTCTGCGGGCTGCTGAAAATTTATTGCTAAAGCTGTAGGCAAGCAGGATTTTGCTACGAAGGCGGCGAATTTATGCACTATGCGCGCAACCTTGTTTCAAAAGTTTCGGGCCGCAAGATACACTGGTCGGGGCACCGTATGGTGAATAGTAGGATGTGACAAAAAGGAAGTGATTTGCGTGGACCGGGAAAGCTTTACAACAGACTTCACTAATGCCCTTTTGCAGTTTGATAAGGCGGAGGCGGATGCCTTGGTCGAAGGGCTAAAAGAGGCCGACGACCAGCAATATTTTTTAGATCACACCCTGGTGAAGGCATTACAGCTTATCGGACACGGTTGGGAAAGCGGACAGTACGCCTTATCTCAGGTCTACCTCAGTGGCCGTATCTGCGAGGGCATCCTTGACCGCATCTTGCCGGAAAAAACCAGTAAAGCCGCGACGGTTCCCATTGCTATCGCAACTCTCGCCGATCACCATTTGTTAGGTAAGCGCATCGTCCGCTCCTTTTTTGCGGCCGCAGGTATTGACGTCCTGGACTTGGGCCATGGCATGGACGCGCCAGCTCTATTTAAGTTGGTCCAAGAAGCCGACATAAAAATTTTATTGATTTCTGTATTGATGTATAATTCGGCCTTGCATATTAAGGAGTTAAGGCTACTCCTAGATGCCGAGCGCCCAGGAACAAAACTACTCGTCGGGGGCGCTCCATTCTATTTTGATACCGCATTGGCAGAAAAAGTAGGGGCCGATGCCATGGCATATCATCCGGCGCAGGGAATCGAGATTGTTCGCGCCTGGATAGGGGGTGTATGACGATGCAAGAGAAAATGAACTCGTGGCAGCGCACGATGACAGCGTTGTCGCATCAGGAAGCCGACCGAGTCCCGGTTTTCCTGACTCTGA
>CAZWXO010000411.1:0-1552 GCA_964637885.1 uncultured bacterium | reverse complement strand
GCATACTCTGTCATCTGCCGCGCCATTTCTCGGCTGCACTTTCGACACTTTCCCATGTGCGCCGGGTTTATCGTGCCACACACACATCCCCAGCATTCCTCTCGCATGAAAGCTAACTCTACCGCATCCGCTCCCGCTAAATATTGAAGTGCTTCTTTTGTTTCAGCGTTACCCAGGCTCGGGCGCAGCGAAAGGTCGAATTTTCTTGTAGGCTCACTCTCCCAGATAGATTTATCAGCAAATGCTACTGATTTGATTTCGATATCCAGTTGTCTGGCCCCATTTAATGGATCGAGTGGAGATTTCGTTCCTCCCCCAAAACTTTGCCCCTGCCTAGCATGGAAATCTTGCAATGCTATTTCAACATCTGCAGAACTCTCTGCTGTTACTAATTCTCCAAATGTATTATAGCCTTTCAACTTCAACTTCACGGCTACAACCTCTTTGTCGTCCAGATTAAGCATCGAGCAACTAAAACTTGATTTTCCGTCTGCATCGATATAAATAAATATTTCTTCAATAACAACCGGACAATTTGGGTCGACAAATTTCACTTCGCATTTTAGTTTTTCCATTTGACAAGCACCTCGCACATTTATTAACAAATCATCGGCGATTTCGCCAATCTTGCTCTCCATCCATTATTTCACTTCTCCAAATTGCTCAGTCATACATTACCTCTTGTAATGCAAAGATTTTCCTACATTTTTTATGGCAAAAACTGCAGAATCCATTCCAAAATGCACCGGCAGGAACGTTGGCAAATATAACATTATCGCAATTGAGAAAGCCGAGCAACATAGTCGGCTTTTTCTGCCTCTGATCGGGCTATCTCATCTCGACAATCTTTAACCTTATTTGAGTAATAATCCACCCACTGTTGGGCTTTGTTGACTTCTTCTATATCCACAGTGTAGCGAAAATCCCACTCCCCCCTGCTATTGCGAACAAGCTCCTGCACTGTCTTATTTGTCTTAACATTTTCCAACTTAATCTGTGCGTCCTTCAAGTCTTTTAAATATCCATCTAGCATTTTTTGCTGGAAGGCAATTGAATTATCTGCCATCCTGATTAAAGCTTGCAGGGATGCAATTACTGCCGAATTGTCTACCGTCGGCAGTTGATAAACAGGCGGTTCATATGTGTTAACAGGGACCACCACAGGGACAGGTTGCATGATTGGACCCTTGGGCTGCTCTGAAAATTTAACTGTGAACCAAGGCCCCGGAACTATTTCATTTATCAAAGGTTTACTTTTTAAGGCTCCCGTGGCATTCAAATCGCTCCAATTTTTGCTCGTATATTTATCCCATATGCCACTATATGCATTTGAATTGCGCACCTTTTGGAATAATGAAGACATCGATACTGAGTTATGCCCCGCATATAGCTGCTTTAAGTCGATATCAAATGTTGCCGGTGCGGCAGCTACAAAACTGACTTCTTCAACTTTAACACCATCACCAGTTACTAGTGTAATAGTTACAGTATCGCCCACCTTAGCATTAAAGGGTCCGTAATTTCCATTTTTTTCAGCTGGCGGCGCAATCGA
>CAZWXO010000410.1:361-1556 GCA_964637885.1 uncultured bacterium | reverse complement strand
CGCAAAAAAAGCGCCGCCAAAAGCAACACTTTTTTAGTTCAAAAAGATACTTAGGGACCGTCCCTGCATATTCATCCTAACAATTTGCTTGGATTGTGTATATAATGCAAAACATTTATGTTATTTGTATTGCAATCGTTTGCATGTCAAACTATACTAACCATAGAAACAAGAAAGAGGTGAAACCCATGGCTACCACCAATATCAATGTACGTGTTGATGCTTCTCTAAAGAAGGATGCCGAGAATCTATTTAACGATCTTGGACTTAACATGTCTTCTGCTATCACTATGTTTCTTCGCAATGCAGTCAGTTATGACGGAATTCCTTTCGAGGTCAGGCGTCTTAAGCCGAATACTGAAACCAAAGCCGCCCTAGATGAATACGAAGAGATGAAGAAGAACACCGGAGACTACAAACGCTACGACTCCTTTGAGGAGGTACTGGATGAGGTGCTGGCGGATGCTTAAGATTATCCTTTCCAATCAATTCAAAGAGGTAAGAGCCTCCGGCTCATCGGGCTCTGCCCGAACCCGAGGTTTAACGCATTCTGATTATACGGCAAGAGTGGTTGTACATGTGGAACGCAAAAAAATGCTCTAAAACCCCAAGTCCACTGGCTGTTCAAATGTCGAGGAGCTTCAAGCGCTTGCTACAGAAAATAGTCTAACCATCGATATTATTATTGCCCAAGAACTTTTAAATACCAGTAAACAAAAAAAACATGAAGCTGGGGGTTGAACAGCTGGCTCATGTAACTGGCGGTGTTGCCGACGATATTTGTCCGACCTTTACCAAAAAGTGCATGACGTGTAGTGACTTTGAGGGGTTTAAAGGGGCGGAAAATATTGTATTCGTTACGGGCGCACATTCCACTGATAATATGAAGTTCACGGATATGAAAGCAACGTCCCCTCGTATCCTTTTACTTAATATCTAAAAATAAAATCAATTCTTCCAAAGCATCTTCGGCCTTACTTTTAAATTCCAGATAAGATGATTCTCTAAACCTTGAAGCATTATGAGCGATATCATTCCGACGCTTTCTATACTTACCATCAGTATCAAAAAGGTCGTGCACAGCATTACAACCAACATAATAGTTAGCTACATATTTCCTATATTCAGGCAAATTATTTCTGTGCGATTTGATTTTCATTTCTCCAATTTTCGTTTTGCTTGGGGGCACTACATC
>CAZWXO010000410.1:0-351 GCA_964637885.1 uncultured bacterium | reverse complement strand
CTCAAAATATTCAACCCACTCTTTCATCAAAATATATCTATCAAATTGCTCCTCCCAGAAATGATTTTCCTTGACGATTTTTTCACAAGCTGTCCACAAAGCTAAATATGCCATCTCAAAGTTATTATCACTTTCATAGCTTCCGCTTAATTCAAATTTCTTATTATAAAACTCTTTCAATTCTTGTTTCACTTTTAAAGGCATTCTCGTCAAATTAGTCACCCCCAATGATCATACTTTTCCAAAATTGCTCCGCCATGTCCCTGACATGTAGCAGAGACTGTTACTGAAAACTAATGAGCTGACAGATTTAGCCATAAAGCGGGGCGAACATCACAGGGCTCCATACCA
>CAZWXO010000409.1:0-1575 GCA_964637885.1 uncultured bacterium | reverse complement strand
CCGATGGCTCGCCCTGCTGTAAATCCGCTATCACCTTATCTGCAAGGAAATCCAGATTTTTTCTTAAAACTTGCGTCTCTTCTTCGTTCACGATGTCTCCCTCCTAAAAATCGGGTTGCATGTCATCCAGAGAAAGCGATAGGCTCGGCACAAACTTCGCAAGGAAATAATCCACCTCGGGAAGGTGCATGTCTTGCAAATCCATGCAAATAGCAGCCTCTGCTTCACAAAATTCCCTATTTCCCATCCTTCTTTCTTCGAGGCATTTAAAATAAGCCGAAAGCTTATCCGCCGCCTTAATAATTGTCTTTACTTCGAGGTCGGCCTCCTCGTAGAAAAACATTTCTTGGAAATCCTCCCGCAGCTCTTCAGGTAAGAATTCGAAAATGCGCAACTTGGCATATTTTTCAATTCTACCGTAAGCGTCCTTGATGTCGGGGTTAAAATGCTTGATCGGAGTTGCAATGTCACCTGTGAGCACTTCCCCGACGTCGTGATAAAGAGCCATCCCTAGCAATAACCCAGGGTCAGGGCCTGATCCGGTCAGGTGGCGGCGGATGACACATAGAGCATGGGCGATCTGTGCCACCTGCAAGCTATGCTCCTGAATGTTTTCCGGGCACATATTGTGCATCAGCCCCCACCGGCTGATATGTTTCATGCGCGACAGATACGCAAAAAAATGACTGGACAAGACTATCTCCTCCTGTTCTCGGTGTTTATATTCAACATTGCTGCTGGCTTTTCCTGCTACTCTTCGAAAAAAGGCACTTCCAATCGAAAGTGCCTCCAAATAATTAATTTCGCTAATCCGTCAAACCGGCTTATTAATCCGTCTAAGGATCCTCTCCGCATCTTTTCCACTTACCGGCGTCGGTCGAAAATCATTGCGGCTCGTCACCGAAGAAATGCGACAAGGAATAAAGACGGGCTCCGCTAGAGCAATACCGTCAGCGGTAAAATTAATTGTCTGTTGGTAGATAAAGGTATCTTTGTCTGACGGATTGCGGTTGCCACCAAACATAAAATTACCTAAACTGTAAACGATATAGCCGTCCTGCCATTTCTCCACAGGTTGAATGACGTGGGGGTGGTGTCCGAGCACTAAATTGGCCCCGCTTTCAATCGTGTAGCGGCCTATCTCTTTTTGCAAGGCATTAGGCATCGTCGCCCGCTCTTCGCCCCAGTGAAAGCTGACAATAATCAGCTCCGCACCCTGGTCGCGTAAACTTTGGATGTCGGCCGCTATCTGGGGCTTAAGCCATTTTCCCGGGCTGTAGTAACCCAACAAACCTACCAGATGATCGCGCACATAGACTATTTCTGGTTTTTGGGCATCAAAAGCCACAATTCCTGCTTCTTTTAAAGTTGCAAGAGTATCCTTGCGACCCTGCTCGCCAAAATCCAGGGAATGGTTATTGGCCAAAGTGACTGCCTCGATGCTCCCCTCCGTCAACACCCGCGCATAGGCCGCTTTACCACGAAACCAAAAGTAAGGTTTTGGTTTCGGTTTGATGGCTGCCGCAGCAGCCGCACCCTCTACCGGAACAAGTGGTGCTGCGTCCGCGATAGCCA
>CAZWXO010000408.1:0-1587 GCA_964637885.1 uncultured bacterium | reverse complement strand
ATGAGGAAACCCTTTATGAATTTCATCCTGTACAGTTCGATGGGTGCGCGCCAGTAACAGGCGAAATTTTTCTTCGTAATTGTATTTCTTGTTCGCCTGGCCAACAAAATCAAGCACGGTTAAAACTTCTTTGTCCTGATGCAAACGTAGCCCGCGTCCTAGCTGCTGTAAAAAAACCGTCAAGCTTTGCGTGGGACGCAGGAAAAGCACCGTGTTAAGCTCCGGAATATCGACCCCTTCATTAAACAAATCGACGGTAAAGATAAATTTAATGTCACCCTTAACTAATCTTTGCTGAACTAATTCGCGATGAGCGCGGTTTGATGCTGCTGTCAAAACATCCGAAGCAATACCCATCTTGTTAAAAGCGTCTGACATGAATTCCGCATGCTTCTGACTAACGCAAAAACCCAGACCAATAGTTGACTCAATGCTGGTGCAATACCAGTCTACTTTCTCGGCAATCATACTCGCCCGCTTTTTCGCCGACATGTCATTCAGTACATAGATATTTTCCAATTCTCTCTTATCATACCCGCCGTCAACCCATGCGATATCTTGATAATTAACCGAATCTGAAATCCCAAAATAGTTAAAAGGCGAAAGAAACTTTCGTTCGATGGCATCATAGAGGCGCGTCTCCGCTGCTATTCTTCCATTAAAATACTTTTCAATGACATCGATGCCGTCCATCCGCTCAGGGGTCGCCGTTAGACCCAGCAATACCTTGGGCTCAAAATGTGCCAATAGCTCTTGATACGATTCAGCACCCGCATGATGGAACTCATCAATGACGATATAATCGTAAAAATCACTCGGATATTTTGTACACATTGCTTTGGCATTCAGCGACATAATAGAAGCAAAAAGATGGTTGTCTTTTTCCGGAGTTCTTCCTCCCACAAGCAAATCCCCAAAATTATAATCGCGCAAAACTCCTCGAAAACAAAGCAAACTCTGTTTCAATATTTCTTCTCGGTGGTCCCCGAACCGTTAGAAAAAAAAACCATCCTTGCGGCAGCGGCGATAATCCAGCGCCGACATCACCGTCTTACCTGTTCCCGTGGCGGCGACAATCAGATTGCGATAATGTCCGTGGGCCTCCCGCTCAACGCGCAACTGTTCAAGAACTTCCTTTTGAAAAAATGTAGGCTCGATATCAAATAAAAAGCGGGGTTCCCCTTCTTGCCCTCCCCGCTCATCCTTAAGTGCTCTTTTTAATAAGCCCTCGTCTTTATTCTCAATGTAAGTGCGAAATTCAACATTGTTCCAATATGAGGTAAATGTAGCCCGGATTTTGGCGATCAAGTCAGCAGAATCATACTCTGCCAGCTTCAAATTCCACTCAAGGCCTTCAGTCATTGCTGATTTAGAAATGTTGGAAGAGCCAATATAGGCCGAACTAAAACCATTGTCACGCCAGAAAAGATAGGCTTTGGCGTGCAGGCGGGTATTTTTTGTATCATAAGAAATCTTTATCTCGGTATTTTTTAACAGGGCGAGTTTTTCCACCGCTTCAAAATCTGTTGCCCCCATATATGATGTTGTGATGATCCTCAGCCGGCCACCATTATCTGTAAAGTCTTT
>CAZWXO010000407.1:1349-1599 GCA_964637885.1 uncultured bacterium | reverse complement strand
TCTGACGGCAGCTGTTAACAGATTTGCACTAACCACTTCACCCAAAAATATGGGCGAATAAAACAACAATCGCCATACACGCTGCGACTCATACCGGTTACTTCATCGGTAGCGACCAGTTCCACGCTTTGGCCGTTTAACATGCTACAGCATTGATGACATAATCATTAGTGAACTGCTTCAGTTCATGTGAGATGAACTGAAGGGCATTCAAATCATGGAATAACTGATTCTACTGCTCAAATTGCTG
>CAZWXO010000407.1:0-1339 GCA_964637885.1 uncultured bacterium | reverse complement strand
AAAAAAATTGGCGATTGATTGACAATTAGCTTAAATTTAAGATAATAAACTAATAATTCCAACTGACATAATATGAATCCATAAAAATATTAACAAAATAATCAAAATCTGTATCAATAACTTCCATCGGAACCTTTACAATAAATTTTGAAGCACAACCTTGCGACAGTCTATTAAGATGAATCTTGACAAGCTCTTTTCCCTCGCCCTGCATTACAAAATCCACATCCGAATAACTTACACTGCGAGTGTTAACGATTTCGCCACTGATTGTCAGTGTATTTTCATCGTTTTCGGCAGACGCATTAGCCAGTAGAAAGCCACCCCCTAAGTCTTGGACGTATTCATCTTTTAAACTGACCAATGGCGTTTTTTGGTTCTTTATATCAATTCCATGTATAGTTAATATAGTTTCGGTTTTTTCGTCATTTTTACGCAAATCTTCGTTAGTCGTTTTGATATTATTGATCTGGCAAAAACTAAAAACATTGTATCCCAGCAAGACAATAATCGTAATAAGCAAAACTATCGTAAGAGTATTCCATCGCTTTTTTATTACTGCGTCCCGAGATGCAACTGTCGTTTCAAAAGACGCTGCCCTTTGCGACAAAGATGCTGCCGACTCTGGCAAAGATTCCGCTCCGAAATTTGTCATCCGGCAGCCGTAAGTAGTGCATCCATGGTTTTCCTCCCAACACTCCTGATGATGTGGAGCCTGGCAGTCAGTACAAATCTGCACCTGGTCACCAGGCTTGATGGGAGACTGGCAATAAGAGCAAACTTTACCAACGTGTTCGTCATCTCTCGGAAAGGCAATCGGCAGTGCAGCCTGCATCATGTTCGCCGGCTTCCCACAGTTTGTGCAGCTTTGAGCATCTGTGGATACACTACTGCCGCAATCAGGGCAAATAATTGATGCCATTTAAATCGTCACCTTTCGCTATTTCTCAGCAACAATGATTTATATGCAATATCGCGTGATCAGCTTGCTACAGCAGGCCAAAGACCCCTGGCAGGGCAACTAAAGCAACCGATTATGAGATTACCTATATAGCCATAAAGCTGGGCGAGGGGCATTACTGCTATCGTTAACGTAGTGGCCCCGTTCACGGATTAAACCATCGTAGCGCACAAGCGCTGCAAAAGCAGTATTGGTGCCAGGCGAACGCAACCACCACCAGCCCTCATCATTAGCATACCAACCATTTATTTCACCCATAGAAAAGTCCCACTCCTCTTCAGCATTCAGTTTGATTAAATTGTCCCTGCTCTTTGCTTTACAATATGGCGTCCAATATGCGACTCTCGCCTGATCGCTATTAAAATACATTTCTGCCTC
>CAZWXO010000406.1:1283-1602 GCA_964637885.1 uncultured bacterium | reverse complement strand
GCCTTGCGCCTTGTACTCGGGCCTGGAAAAAACCGACCCCGCCAGCAACAAACTTCGTCCAATTCGCAGGTCGTCCACCAAAGCCCCAGTTACAGCTGGATCCTCCAGCCAAATATCGTAGCGCCACGCCAAAGTGCCATCGATTAAAAAGAATTTTTTCAGCCCGCTTGCAGCTTCCTCAAAAAGTGCTTCGGCTTCGACGGCAACGGCATATTCCATGAGTTGCCCCTGAGTCTCAACAAACGCGTACCTACCGCGGTGATCCGGCAAAGCAACCTCGGACACCATAAGGCCATGGGCATCCGTGGTATAGGCGGCA
>CAZWXO010000406.1:0-1135 GCA_964637885.1 uncultured bacterium | reverse complement strand
TTTTTTATGAGAAAACATCCGATCATCCGCCACCCGCAATAGCGACTGAAAATCATGCCCGTCTTTCGGGTACAGGGCAATCCCGTAACTAATCGTCATCGTGTTGCTTTCTCCACGCCCCAGACTATACTCACTGATGGCCTCGACCAGCTTGCCCGCCGCTCGTTCTGCTGCCGCGTAAGAATCTATTTCCGTCAATAAAACAGTAAATTCGTCCCCACCCAGCCGGGAAATCACATCGCTACCCCGCAGGACCTCAGTGGCCCGGCGGGCGAATTCACATAATGCGATATCCCCCTTGTCGTGTCCGTGGGTATCGTTAATTTCCTTGAAATTGTCGATGTCACAAAACAAAATGGCAAACCCCTGTTCATGGCGCTCCGAGCGTTTTTTTTCTCGGTCGCTCATTTCCATAAAGAGCTTACGGTTAGGCAATCCAGTCAAAGGGTCGTGATAAGCCATGAAACGCACGGCTTCTTCGGCGCGGAGCTGCTCAGTGATGTCCCGGGCAATCCCCCGGTAGCCAGTGATGGTGCCATCGGCACCATGGGTAGGCTCGCCGTCGATCTCGATAAAGACATCGCTGCCATCTTTGCGACGCATCATGCTCCGCCGCAGCCGGACTGCATCACGACTAAAGGCTTTGTGCTTCATGGCATTGAAGAACCTATCAGCTTCATCTTGGCGGGACAGCATCTCGCCAGGGGTCTTCCCGATGAACTCTTCCGGCTTGAATTGCAGAATGCTCTCAATCTGAGGACTGACATAGGTGAAGCGAAAGGTATCGTCTGCCTCCCAGAAAATGTCCCGGTTGTTTTCCACCAACGCCCGGAACCGCTCCTCATTGTGGCGCAACTCCTTCAAGGGCAAATACCCAGCGCTTTTGCGAGACCTTTAGTTCGTATTCTTCCCAGCGACGCTGCGTTATGTCCCGAGCAATCGCACAGATCCATGTTTCACCATCATGATAGAGTGGATATTTAATTACATCCAGATATATCGACTTTTCCATATGAACCAACTCAATTTGCGAAGCGACAGTCTTTCCATCCAGAACTCTCATCTCATCACGGCGAATGGCGCTGCAATTGGTATGGGGAAATACTTCGTCTGCGGTTCTGCCGACAATCTCGCC
>CAZWXO010000405.1:1324-1604 GCA_964637885.1 uncultured bacterium | reverse complement strand
TCCTATCGCCCCCTCCATTTTTAAATTTGCAAAACATGGAAAATCAGGAATGGAGTTGAGTGAGTTGATTCCTGCAATATCTTCTGTTGCTGATGAAATAACTTTAATTCGATCTATGCATACCGAAGCAATCAACCATGACCCTGCTATTACTTTTTGCCAAACAGGTTCTCAATTAGCTGGTAAACCTAGCATTGGTTCTTGGGTTAGTTATGGGTTAGGTAGCGAAAATCAGGAATTGCCTGCATATGTTGTTCTAACTTCATTCGGAAGTGGAAGG
>CAZWXO010000405.1:0-1128 GCA_964637885.1 uncultured bacterium | reverse complement strand
GAGTTAGGCGCGATTCGCTTGATAGAATTGCTGCTCTCAACAAAAAACATTTTGATGCTGTAGGTGATCCTGAGATTCAAACCAGGATAAGCCAATATGAAATGGCATTTCGAATGCAAACTAGTGTTCCTGATCTATTAGACATTTCTAAAGAACCCAAGCATATTTTAGACCTTTACGGCCCAGATGTTTCCAAGCCTGGAAGTTATGCGTCAAATTGTCTGTTTGCACGAAGGCTTGCAGAGCGTAATGTAAGATTTATCCAGCTTTTTCATATGGGCTGGGATCATCATGGTGGGTTGCCAAATGCGATCAAAGGGCAATGTAAAGATGTTGATAGAGCTACTGCAGCTTTAATCACAGATCTTAAGCAGCGAGGATTATTGGAAGATACCTTGATAGTTTGGGGCGGTGAATTTGGAAGAACGATTTATTCGCAAGGCGGTATTACAGAGAATAATTATGGTCGAGATCATCATCCCCGTTGTTATTCTGTTTTTCTGGCGGGAGCCGGTATCAAAAAAGGTTTTACATATGGTTCTACTGATGAATTTTGTTATAACATCACTGAAAATCCTGTAAGCGTATATGATTTAAATGCAACTATTTTAAATCAGCTAGGGATTAACCACGATTCTTTAACATTTAAATTTCAAGGCCTTAATGCCAAGTTGACTGGTGTCGAGCCTGCAAAAATAATAAATGATATTTTGTCATAATCATTTTAAATAATTCGAAAACGATTATTTGTTTTAGATGAAATAATAACTGAATTTTATAAAATAAAATCATGAAGATTTCAAAGTATTAAGGCTAAGTTTTACAAATAAAATCGCAGGATAAGGTTTTTTGATTCTTTAAAGTTATAGCTCTATAGTTTTAGTAATTTAATTTATTTGGTTTACATTTTTAATTATTTTTTTTGTTGCAAAAAGAAAAGGATTAACATGAACATAACACCTCGAACATTGGATTCTGACATACATTTGTTAGGTGAGATCCATGGGGATGCCATATTAAAGCAAGCTGGAAAAACGGCTTTTGATCTAATTGAGGAAATCAAATCTAAATCATTGGTAATTCGAGAAACTAACAGTCTTGTAGAAGCACGGAAATTGATTTCAAAAC
>CAZWXO010000404.1:535-1607 GCA_964637885.1 uncultured bacterium | reverse complement strand
GGCTGCGTCATTCGCAAGGCTGGTTACAATCTGCTCTAATAGGTCAATTTTTTGACCGCGCTTGATGGCGAGTTTGTAGTCTTGCGTAAATGGTCTCAAGATAAGAGTTCCAATTTAAATATTCGGCCAGGTCTAAGATTTTTTATTTCATGCTACGATAAAATATCCCGATAAAACACTGTTGATTTTAATTAATAAATCACTAGGTGCAGTTTCTCGAAAAACAGCATTTCGTTTGACAAAATCAAAGGATTTCATATGCTCACAGAGGGCAAAGCCTTTTGTTTTTAAATTACCTGATAAAGGTATATGCAAAGGAAAATTATTATCTGAATTAGAAATAGGGCATACTATTATAAAGCTAGTCATTTGGTTATATACACTATTGCTGACGACGATAGCTGGTCTACGGCCCCCTTGCTCATGGCCCGCCTGAGGGGTAAAATCGATATCGATAATATCCCCTTGTTTGGGAACATATTTACTATATGCTACCATATCTCATTACCGACCGGTGCCCCGGAATCTATTTCTTCACATTTATAATTGCCAGTGTATCCTTCGAATAGCGATGCTGTCGAGATCGGCTGAACCTTTTGGATTTTTTGCAGTAGTAGGCTGCCGTCTGCCTGAATACTCAGCTCCATTTGTTGTTTGTCAGCTATTTGCAATGTATCAACGGCGTATTTTGGCAGCCGAATGCCGAGACTATTTCCCCATTTGTTAATTGCAATCTTCATCTTAATCACTCCCCTTTAAATTATACAAAGTATAACGCTTGCTTGATTAATATACAATGTATATTTTGCAGCAAAAACAATCCCAAAAGCACTTGCAGGATATCAAGATGAAAATAACAAGGATATGTCGTTTTTGTGCTTACATATATTATTATTTTCCGCACAATTTACTTACATAGTAGGAAGGGTGGCGCTTCTATTAGCGCAGACGACGATTAATATTAGGATAGATGAAGCTTTGAAGAAACAAGTAGAATACCTTTTTTCAGAGTTTGGCATGAATATGACGACGGCTTTCACTGTTTTTGCAAAAGCAGTTGTCCGGGAAAGAA
>CAZWXO010000404.1:0-525 GCA_964637885.1 uncultured bacterium | reverse complement strand
TATATGCTGAAGCGGATGGTTTTTATAATGAGTATTATCAGGAACGTATTAAGAAATCAATCGCGAGCATTGACGCAGGCGAGGGCGTTGCCCGCGAATTAGTTGAGATGACTGATGAATAAAATTTGGTCGGATGAAGGTTATATGGAATTGGAAATAGTATCACCGGAAGTTGTTGTTGGGGAGGGGATTTAAAATGATAGTTCTTTAAGAGTTTTAGATGGCTTTTTTTATCTCAAATGGCGAACTTTATTTACATGATCTGCCTTTTGGGGCAATCAAAGATTTTTACATCAAGCGGAACAAGCTTCGTGTAGCAGTCGGCATCTGATGCAGTTGGGCTCTCTTGGCAAGCTGGCGGTTTAAAAAAAAATCATTACGAAATTGCTGAGGGGGGTGTCGTTAAATCTCTTGACATCCCCACCCACCCATGCTACTTTCTAGGCGTTCATCTCCCATGTGGCGAAGGAGCGGAAGAAACGTTCGGATTAGTTCCGGGCGTTTTTGGCGTTTAGATACTTTTTC
>CAZWXO010000403.1:1321-1612 GCA_964637885.1 uncultured bacterium | reverse complement strand
CTGCCCATAATAAATTGCATCGCGGTAGCGGTGCATTTGATTTATGGCATCAGGAACCGGCTCGTCGATAATATCAACAACATCTTCTCTCAAGTCATCTAAAACACGATATTTTGCATCATATAAATAAGTAAGCACAAAATCTGATTCAGATTTATGGATATTTAAAACAATATCCGGACGCTGTTCTGTTGTTGCAGTATGTGTTTCTTTATTACTCCTAGTATAAGTATGTTGATATCGTAATTCAATAATATCTTCGTTTACGATATTTCTGAAAGTCACACAATG
>CAZWXO010000403.1:428-1311 GCA_964637885.1 uncultured bacterium | reverse complement strand
TTTGAAGCATCAACCAGTAACGATATACCTGAGCATAACCAGTTCGTTTTTGCAAAACCATACTTTCTTGCTTAAAGCCCTCAAACTTCCCAATTGTGCGGAACATTTTATTATGTGTCAACTTGTTTAGTTGCAAACCATAATCAGACAGTTTAGCTTTGTAATCATCAGAGAGATCATTGTTATAGATTATCTCCAACTTTTTAATTACATTAAATAGCTTTCTTTCAATTTGCTGAAGGGTAAACTTCACAAATTGGTTTTCTTTGGTGTCAATGGTCGTGTCGATTAGTTCATTGCGAAAATATAAACTGGAAGCATCGCCATTATTTTTTATCTCCCTCTCTTTAAAGTGCTCCTCCATGCGGGGAGTCCAACGTTTAATCCTATCAGGCTTTTGAAAATAAACGTCTTCTTTCATCTTAGAATGAGGCCTATTCACAATGTAGTTGCATGCATGCAAATATCCTCCTATAATTTCCTGAAATATAGCAAGCCAAATCAATTCATTGCTAGTCCTCCCAGCTCTACCAAATTGTTGAAAGGTTAGAGTAAGATATTTGTAAACCAATTCATTGTATTCTTTGTTGATTGTTTCTACAATGCTTTTGTAGTCATCTTTTGTATCGAGTTTGGGCGAAACGACATCAAAAGTAAAATGATCTATTCTATTTTTCTGAGATGGTGTGTCATAATTAAAACTCAGAGTAAACTTGCCAGGTTCATTCAGAAAATTGATGCTTCCTGTCAGAATACCACCTTTATCTGCAGGGAAATAGGAAAACAAATCTGCGACCACTTTATTGGGGTGCATAATAGTGGGTTTGCCAGTAATATTGTGAAATTCAATGGCAAAGTTGTAGCTGTTTGTTTCAAAAAAAAC
>CAZWXO010000403.1:0-418 GCA_964637885.1 uncultured bacterium | reverse complement strand
TTGAAGAGTAGTCGCAATAAGTGAACGCTTTATCAAGCAGTCTGCTTAAAAAGCGTTTCCACGATTGCTGTGAATTACTTGATTGAACAGATAGCGTATAAAATTCAGTGACTAGCTTTAATACTTCCATTCGTAATTAATTAAGGCCAGTAACTAGTATAATGAGAACGATTTAGTCGGACAAGCATTTCTTTGATTTTGACATTGCTAGAAGTGTAATTATTTTCAGACCAGGCTTCTAGGCTTTTCAATGGTTTTTCGACCAAATCTTCATCGCCCTCAATGCGGGGTAATACTTTCATTTTAAGTATTGCATCAACCGCTAAAGGAAACAACTCCGTAAATTCCTTCTCTGGAAATGCAAAATGCAAATTGCGGAAATAGATTACTAATTCGTTTTGGACACGGTAAGCAGCCC
>CAZWXO010000402.1:0-1619 GCA_964637885.1 uncultured bacterium | reverse complement strand
AGATTTAACAGTTAACAATTTTGGTAAGAATTATTGGCATAATTCCTCGATTTTTAAAGAAATTGGGGCAAAAAGTATGTTTTTGCGTCGATAATTATTAATTATTAATTGTTAATTGTCAGCGAAAAAGGCCTAATGGCTTTTTTCAGCGGCTTCGGACCATCCCCATGGCCCTTGGCCCCCTCTAGATGTGTTTCCACTCTGCCAAAAGCAGCCCGAGCAAGATGAAGCCGCACCCCACGTAGCCGCCCATCGTCAATATCTCGACGAAAATAATGAAAGCCAGGATGGCCGAAGCCACCGGCTCCAGCAGCATGATGACTCCGGCCCGGGTCGCGGTGGTATAGCGCAAAGCGTAGATTTGGATGGGCGTCACGACGGCCGTCCCCAGAATCGTCAGGACCAGCACCGCCAACCAGTTGTCGACAAACATCGTCACCGTGACGTCTTCGATGAGGATCGCCAGAATGGTGGCGTAGATCCCCATGGCCAGCAGCTGCACCGTGGAAAAGACCATTCCGTCAACCTGGCCAGCATATTTTTCCACATAAAGGACGTACAAGGCATAGAAAAAAGAGCAGGCAATGGCGAGAGAGTCGCCGAGGTTAAAAGCAGTGCCGGAGAATCCTGTCATGAAGTACAGCCCGACAATGCAAAAGGCGACGGCGATGTAAACCGGCAGTGGCGGCAGCTTATGGGTAATCACCGCCTTGATCGCGGGAATCATGATGACGGGCAAAGAGGCAAAGAAGGCCGTATTGGCCACGGTGGTATGTTGCAAGGAAAAAAGATTCAAGGTATAGGCTGCCAGCATCAAAACGGCTCCAAAAATGGCTAACAGGCAGTCCCGCTTGGTGATGCGCCGAAAGAGCCCCGGAAAGCACACCGCCAGGAGCAGGGCGGCGACGGTAAAGCGAAAGGCCTGCAACGCAAAGGGGGGGATATCGAACATCGCCAATTTCGAGATGACGGTGCTAAACCCCCAAAAGAGGGAAACGAGGACGAAGCCAAGATCCGCCGCAATCTGTAGTTTTCTCTCCCGCTCCATCGCTCTCCGCCTTTCTATGCAAAAGGTGCACTCCGCCACTGATAGACATGCAATTATTTTACCACTATTTTAAGATATTTCGATACAATGATAATCTTGCTGCATCGATGGCGCCGAGCCTTGCAAAGAATTCCAGATGATTTTTGTGTTAAATTGAATTATGTATAATAGAAGCAGCTTGTTAAATCGACAGTGCCAAGATTGATTTATAAAGACGAGCGAGTAGCATGTCGGCAGTTTTAGGCCGTTAACAACCTCTCCTTGGCCCTTCCTGGGCTCAGGCCCGGGCAGTGCGTCTGAGTGAAAGGGGCCAACTCTTGCTGCAGAATGCCAGAAAGCGGGGCAAGTAAGGCGCCATAAATTGCTGGCGCCGCTTTGGGTGAGGCATTGGGAGCGTTTCCGCTGCCGGCGCGTTCTGATTTTGGATTCATTTATAGTTGGTCGTTTATTATAGGGGGTGATTCCAAGTTCTAATCTCACGATTTGCAAAGGAAGACTCAGTAAGAAGGGAGCATGAAAAAATGAGTTTTAAAAAAATGTTAGCCGTGGCGGTTCTGGTGCTTTTAAGCGT
>CAZWXO010000401.1:477-1633 GCA_964637885.1 uncultured bacterium | reverse complement strand
ACTCGACGCTATCGATCAGAAGGTGAAACAATGGCTCCGCGGCCCGAAGCCGGGCAGCAACAATACCACCCACGGCATGATGAATCAGGGCCAATGCGGCGCGCGTCTCGGCCGCGGCGACGTGGTCTATGAAGTCATCTCGCGCATGATCACCCGGCGGTACCTCCATCCCAGCTTCATGATGGGGTATTGGCCCCGCCAGAGCGGTTTCGGCTTCGACGCCGCCGGCGGGATTCCCGACGTGCTGAACAACGCCCTCATCTTTGCGTGGAACGACACCATCGACGTTCTTCCAGCACTCCCGAAAGAGTGGCCCATCGGCTCGATCAGCGGCGTCCTGTTACGCAACTCGCCTGGGACATGACCGCCCGTAAGATCAACCTCACCCTGCTCAGTGACAAAGACCAAACCGTCAACCTGCGTTTCCCGGTAGGCCTCAGCGTCCCGCCCGACTGCCGTAAAATGACTCTGACGAAAGGCAAACCCGTTCATCTTGAAATCGCCATCATTGAAACGGAGACATCGAAATGAAAAGCGTTTTCGCGATGATCTTGATGCTGACACCCCTAGCGGTTCTGTTCGCTGATATCACGATGCCGCCAATTTTTTCTGACCACATGGTTCTGCAGGCGGAGATGGCAGTGCCAGTCTGGGGGACGGCGGAGCCTGGCGAGGAAGTGACTGTGAAAATAGGGGGACAAAGCAAAGCCGTTAAAGCTGATGCGAAGGGTGAATGGCGCGTGAAGCTTGAAAAGTTGGAGGCGGGGCTTATTACAGAGATGGTCATCCAAGGCAAGAATACAATCATCATCAAGGACGTGTTGGTGGGAGAAGTGTGGTTGTGTGCCGGACAATCAAACATGGGCATCAAGTCTGTCGGAGTCCTGAAGATTGATCCGTCGGAAACGCATCATCCGCAGCTCCGCATGTTCACGGAAAAGTCCGTCCGTGGGAGAAGAGTGAATCTTGCTGATAGGCCGGAATGGTTGGTTTGCAGTCCGGAAAATACGGAACATTTTTCTGCGACGGCTTATCAGTATGGTCGCTATCTGCATAAAAAACTGGGCAAGCCCGTGGGCTTGGTCGTGGCTGCCGTCGGGGGCACTTCGATTGAGGCCTGGATCAGTGGTGAAGCGCAAAATCGTCTACCAGAGAC
>CAZWXO010000401.1:0-467 GCA_964637885.1 uncultured bacterium | reverse complement strand
AAGTTGTTGGAGGACTATGAACGTGCGGTCCGGGAATTCACGCCGACGAAGGCCAAAGCATTTTGGGACAGCGCGGTCAAGGCGGGCAGAAAACCGCCGCCGATAGAAGAGTTCACCAAAGAAAAGGATCCTCGCAATTATTATTTCGGATATCTGTTTGATGCGCGAATCAAGCCGCTGATCGGATACGCCATTCGCGGGGCGATCTGGTATCAAGGAGAGGGGAATTCGCATCGGGTTGAGCAAGGAAAACTGTATGCCAAGCAGCTCCCTTTGTTGGTTGAGGACTGGCGTCACCGCTGGGGGCAAGGGGATTTCCCCTTTGCCTGGGTTCAGTTGCCCAACTTTGGGGAAAAGGCAATGCTGGGGTGGTGCTATGTCCGTGAATCAATGCTGCACGCCTTGAAAGTGCCCAATACAGGCATGGCGATTATCTTGGATTTGGGAGAGACGAAATCTATTCATCC
>CAZWXO010000400.1:1279-1664 GCA_964637885.1 uncultured bacterium | reverse complement strand
GCAATTCCGTTGGTTGCCGGGCTTCCCAATGGTTTTAGGGCGATGGCAGCCGAATGTTTAATCGCCTCAATGCTGAATATCGAAGTGGCTTCAGGTAACGACACTGCTTTTACCCATTCGGATTTTCGTCGGGGTGTTAAGCTGGCGATGCAGTTTATGCCAGGAACCGATTATATCACCTCCGGCTTTGGCGGCATTCCTAACTTGGACAATGTCTTTGCCGGTTCGAATGAGGATTGCGACGATTATGACGATTATTATGTTTTGCAACGCGATATGAAAGTCGACGGCGGCCTAAGGCCTGTTCGTGAGGAAGATGTTGTCGCAGTGCGCAATAAGGCGGCGAAGGTATGCCAGACAGTTTTCCGCTTTTTGGATTTGCCGG
>CAZWXO010000400.1:0-1220 GCA_964637885.1 uncultured bacterium | reverse complement strand
AAGGTGCACAGTGCGATTAATAACGCTAACGACTATATGGGTCCTGGCACGGGCTATCGGGTTAGCGACAAGCGGTGGGCTGAGCTTAAGGAGAAATTTAATGCTTTAAAGCCCCAAGAAATTTAGGAAGGAGAGAGCAAGATGTCGGATTTAAAGCAAGGTGTCATCAGTGTCAGGGAGTTAGGCCCAGCCCAAATCGGCACAACGGCTGATGAAGTGGTCATTGCTGTGTCTCCAGATTTAGCAATTATTGCCAGTCAAGGGTCTAAACTGTCAGGCTCAGGGATCTGCATTGGGCTTCAATCCCGGGGAACAACCGTTATCCACCAGCGGGATTTAGTTCCCCTTGATAACTTGGAGCTGTTTCCTCAGTCTCCTCTTTACGACGAAAAAATTTACCGAAAAATCGGTAAAAACGCAGCCAAGTATGCTAAGGGAGAAGATCCGGAACCAGTAGAAATTCTCAATGATTTTATGGTTCCGTCAAAATATCTGATCAAATCAACCTTGATGCATCTGAAAGAAACGGGGGTGATGGATAAGACGGCGCAGACAGTTGATGTTGAAATAACGTTTTAAGAGGTGGGTCGAGAAAACATAAATCCGATGAATGAAGGGGAAAAAATTATGAATAGCAGCGAGCTTCATTTAAAAAAAGTTCTTAAACCTATTCACATGTGGGCGATAGCGGTCGGGCTGGTAATTTCGGGCCAGTTTTACGGCTTTAGCTATGGTTATGCCGCGGGTGGCCCTTCGGCCTACACACGTCGCGCCATGGGGCCTTTTTGGGGGTTCTGCACCGGGTTTAGTATGCTTTTGGCTTTTTTAATGGCCCCCTGTGCAATCTCTTTGGCAGTTGGAGCAGTCGTTAATTTTCTTTTCCCAGCTTTACCGGCGATGTCGGTAACCATGGTTTTTCTGATTGGTTTCATTTTGATTGCTACTTTAGGAGTGCAGTCTTCTGCTATTATGGAACTGGTGGTAATGGTTCTTTCTCGGCTGGGCTTGCTGCTTTTTTACTTTTTGGCAGCTCCGCATTTTGAGGTTAGCAATTTTGTGACTACTCCAGCCTTGACAGATGGATGATGGGGTGTTTTTGGCGCGGTCACTTTTGCCATGTGGTTTTACTTTGCTATTGTCGGTCGTAAACGCCTTCGTCCATACGAAGAAAAGTTTGACCTTGACTAAGCAAATGACGGTTATTCCACGAAGGAGGGATA
>CAZWXO010000399.1:0-1673 GCA_964637885.1 uncultured bacterium | reverse complement strand
ATATTTCCCGAGAACGGATCCACTAGCCGTACTCATGCGCAGGCGAGGGTTTCTGCGAACGTAGTAGTTGTAAGCTATCGGAACAGAGGTAATTCCAAAAAATGCCCAGGGAATCAGCCCCCAGTGGAAAGGCCCATAAGTTGCGGCCCATTCGGTCGCTTCTGCCGAACCAACTTCCAGTCCAAACGGAGGACCGGTCATATAATAGACTGGCTCGATGATGGACCAATACAACAAACTGATGCCCATGCCAGCGCAGAAGAGCATCGCTACATAGCTAAAATACGAATACTCCGCTTTTTCGTTAGCTCCCGGCTTACCCATCACCACGGTGCCATAGCGACCGTAGGCCAACCATATACAACCTAGCAGACAAAACAAACCAAAAATTAGAAACCACCAGCCAAAGGCACCAGTAGTCCATGCCATAATGACGTTGACAGCGTTGCCTGCCGCTTCAGGATTGATAACCGAGGGAATGCATACTGCAAGAACGATGATTAATGCGGGCCAAAAAATTTTGTGATCAATTTGGCCTCTTTTTTCGGTTTTTTCCAAGTGCTCCACTCTCCTTTTTTTTCTAGACTACCAGACGCTCCTTTCGATCTGCGTTATGACTTCGCTATAACTCAAAATATGCTCAATCTCTCCAGCGAATATCTTTTACCGCAAATAACCAATACGCAATATTGATGCCAACTTTATTTCTTGTAAAGAGCTTGTTTTAAGGACATTTTTAAGCTAACCAAAGCATGGCAAGTTTTATAAGTGAGTTCTTTTTATTAAGTTGAATTCATAGCAACTCAAAAATAATTTTTCCCGCTTACTGATCTTCTGCCGATAGCAAGGCCGCATTTTCTCCAGCAATCCTTCCTATCACTAGACACTCCGTGATGGCGCAGCATCCAAGGCGACAAGCACCATGCACCCCCGCGGCCACTTCGCCTGCTGCGTAAAGCCCCCTGATGACATACTGATCACGATGAACGACGCGGGCACAGGTATCAATTTGAATCCCGCCAATTGTGAGGTGAACTTTTGGCCACAACCGCTTCGAATAAAAAGGCGGGTAGGTGTTGCGCAATGCCTCTTGGAGGATTGTTTTTTGATAATCGGTGTCTTCTCCTTGATCAATCATCGCGTTAAAACGATCCACGGTCGCCACTAATTTATCCGGCATCATCTCTCGGTCACTTGCCAACGACGCTAGCGATTCATGAACGTGCACGATTCCCTTTTTGATTGCCTTGCTTAAATCCCAGCCCGCCGCCGCGACATTGGCATGATCGGAGATTCCCACAACAGGGTGTTGCCGGCTGAGAATAGCCTCTGCCAGTTGCTGCCTATCCTTCAGCTCATTAGTAAAGCGCGCGCTTGTCGACGGATCGACAATCAACCCATAGGGGATTACGACATAGTCACCAAAGAGCGGGCCCAAGCCAAACCCTTGTTCGTCAGGTGAAGCCCACGCACCCAATTGAATTCGGGACAACTGAACAGGGTTAGCACCGATGCGCAAGCACTCCTTGAGCATTTCCGCAGTAGTCGATGGCTTGTTCGTGCTCATCACAGTGTGGTCAAGCCGCGGATCCTGGGCCAGGCGAAAGCCAACATCACCTCCAAACCCCCCGGAAGCAACTATAACTGCTCGACGCGCTTGCAGGGCTTTTTCT
>CAZWXO010000398.1:232-1674 GCA_964637885.1 uncultured bacterium | reverse complement strand
ACCACGTGCGAGGGGTCTTGCCATCACTAGAAAGCGTAGAGATTCCTGTGCGTAATGACGAAAAAAACCACCATTTGGTTCAATATGGATATCGACAAATCCCGCCTCGCCCAGGAATCGCTGATACCAATAGGGCGTGTAACCACCATAATAATGATAGGGTTCCTGATGGATACCAGATCCCAAGGGAGCTGTCAGTAAAAGAATCCCACCAGATTTGAGGATGCGCGCCATCTCTTTCACCACACGAATAGGTTCGGGGTGATGCTCTAACACTTCTGTACACAGAACAGCATCGAACTCGCCATCAGGTGCTGGAATGGCTGAGGCATCGCCAACATAGTCAATCTGGCCATAACGCCCATGCCGTAATTGCTTGCATTGAAGCAAGGCAATGTCCTGTGTGCGATATTCACAGTGATTGAACAATTGGCGATAAGGACAGGAGCCTGCACCAACGTCCAGAACCTTATAGCCTGAAGGTATTTGCTTTGCCTGCCGAGTCACCCAGCGGTCACGGTAAATCTGGTTATAAGAAAATAACGGGATCCGGCCTATGGCAGCACGAAGTTGTTTAATCATGCACCTTCTCAAATTCATAAAAACCACAGGAGTACTCGCTCTCTAAAGCATCGCTTGGTTGGCCTTCAAAATGATACTGCCCGACATCATCCACCCAAGAGAAAGCACGCAATGAGAGGCCTGACAGCAGATCAATCAGCCCAGTCGGGGAAAAAATACGGTGGGCATTAAAACAGACTCGCTCTCGCCCGACAGGAGTGGTCAGGTAAAGTCTCCCTCCCCTAGAAAGCACTCTCACCAATTCTGCGGCAGCCTTGCGAGCGCCATCAGGATCAATCGGATCTCCATAACGACCTAGGCCAATATGCTCCAGAACATGCATGCATGAAAGGGAATCAATTGAGGCAGTAGCGAATGGCAACGACACAATACTACCTCCAACGCTGAGCAAATTGGGCAAGCGCGTATTAAGGGGCCGATAATCCACGAATACTGTCGGCACATGGGCACTCATCACTCCCACTGCTAGTACGCTAGAGCCCACATCTACATGCAATGTAGGATTTGCTAATGCAATACGCCGTGACAACCATGCGCCTTGGTAGAAATAATGCGGGTCATAGGGGGTTGAAGACACCCAGTCGGCGAGGCAAGGATAACTGTCTTCTAGTCGCAACCTAACATCAGATTTGGCCTGATATTGTTGCCAGTGTTTCACATAGCGCGGCAAAAAGGCCCATGAAATGATCTTGCGAGGATCAGCAAACAAAATCAACCAGCGTATGAGCGTATGAAGATAACTTGCGGAATTCATTCTATCGATACCGTCTCAATAAACCGATCATAGGAAGCGCGAAAATCAATCAAAGAAGTATATCTGCCGCCCACTCTTTCTGTATAGCCTTCATAATCTTCAAGAA
>CAZWXO010000398.1:0-222 GCA_964637885.1 uncultured bacterium | reverse complement strand
GAGCCGGCCAAACCGAATCCGTTATCCTCTAAGAAACATTTTAAAGAAGGTACGTCGTTGACAACTACTGGCTTCCCATATGAAAGAAATTTGTGCAGCTTTCCGGATGACAATCCGATCATGGCAACATTAGGATCGGCCGAGTCATAAAATACTAACCCCACATCAGAGTTTTTAACTATGTAGTTAAATTCAGGCCGGCTTTTCAGCCCCAAATCAAAA
>CAZWXO010000397.1:0-1681 GCA_964637885.1 uncultured bacterium | reverse complement strand
CCCCTTATTTTGCACGAAAGAATTAAAAATGTAAAGATATGTTTAACCATCCCGCATTCCGGCATAGAGATGCTCAACATCCACACGACCATGACCCTCGACTATTTCAGTAGTCTCAGACAGTCACCATGGCCCTGCTACAAGTACCATGCCGGGAGGCTACGAATGTTTTCCTTGAGGTGGATAATTTCCGGGTAAAGATTAATCACTACCCCCTCGCCGATTTTCATATCACCTTTTTGAGCAACTGGTTCAAGCAACCGGAATGCCTGGCCCATTCTGGCCGTCGGCTTGGCTGTCAGCTTGATTTCCATGGGATGCACAACCCTCCCTCTCTCCACCACTAGATCAATCTCCCGCTGGTCGGCATCCCGATAATAATAAATATCGCGCACTGACTTTCCTGCATTTAAATAGGACTTAACAATCTCTGCCACAACCCATGTTTCAAAAAACTGTCCGGCTTTTGCTCCCCGCATCATCGTCTCCGGCGTAATCCACCGCGTCAGCCAAGCCATCAACCCTGTGTCCATAAAATAAAGCTTTGGAGTCTTGATTACCCGCTTCAAATGATTGTTATGATAAGGTTGGAGCAAGAAGACTATTCCCGAGGTCTCCAGAATTTGTAGCCAGCGCTTGATAGTTGTCGGTGAACAGCCCACTTCCTGGGCGATACTCTGGTAGTTGACAAGCTCACCGCTGCGTGCGGCCACTGCCACCATCATCCGCACGAAATCGCCTCGATCGGCCACTTGTGCCAACTGATTGACATCCCGTTCCAGATACGTTGCCACATAGCCGGCATAAAAGCGCTCCCAGTCATCTTCAGATGCTACTAGACGCGGCATCGATCCCCGATGAATCATCGCCCATAGCTCCGACGCTGTACCCCCGGCCTTGCCCCGCTCTTTTAAATAAGTAGCTTCAGGTACAAAAGGAAGCTTGCAACTCACCCCGGCCTTCTCACGATAAGAAATACCTTGCATCGGCAGGATCGCAAAACGACCGGCCAAGGACTCGCTGACATTAGCCATCAAGTGATAGGTCTGGGAACCGGAAAGCAAAAACAGACACTCTTGCGAATGATCCTCCATGAGGGCGGACATCCGCATTCGGTCAATGCGGAGTTTCAGGTATGAAAAAAGCTCAGGCACATACTGTATCTCATCCAAGATCAGCCTGGGCTGGCGAGTTTGCAAAAATAGCTCCGGGTCCTCTTTAGCCTGGCGCAATTGTAATGGATCATCAAAGGAAACATATTCGTAACCGCGGCCTACCATCTGCAATAAGGTAGATTTACCAACCTGTCGCGGCCCCGTCACCAGCACCGCAGGAAAAGAAGCCATAGCCTGAGTAATAGGGTCAGCCAGATGACGTTGAATCAAACTCATGCTTTTCACCTCTTTCACGCCTAATTATAGCAAAAATACTCGTATAATCCAACATGCTATGATGGATTATACGAGTATTTTAATTGTTCCATGCCCTCGGGGACGTTCGCGACCACTGAAAATGTAAAGATATGTTTAACCATCCCGCATTCCGGCATAGAGATGCTCAACCGCCACACGACCATGACCCTCGACTATTTCAGTGGGGAGGCGTTTTGGGGCTATTTATTACAGTTAATTGAGCCCGAAAGTATTGTTTCTAACATCAATTAATAACTTCTTGCTGCAAT
>CAZWXO010000396.1:847-1702 GCA_964637885.1 uncultured bacterium | reverse complement strand
TTTATAAAAATAGGGGCAAAAAGAGGAAAAAATGCCTAAGGCGGGGGTCACTTTTATTTTGATAATAAAGAGCATATACTGAAGGAAAATCCATAAGGCTGACTGGCTGTAGCTGGCGGAGCGAGATCGATTCTCTGGGTAAATTTGATAGATCTGCTATCAGAAAAGGAGGGATTCAGTGATGAAAATTAAGGTTGCTAACCTTTTAGTCTTGGGGGGGATTGTGGCAGGGCTGATTGTCGGGGCAGCTCCGGCGGAGGCGACGCCGCCAGCAAGCTCTCAAAAAGTAATCCAGGTCAAAAATGTTCAGGGGTTAATGGCCACACAAAGCCAGCTCAGCAAGGGAAACTGTGAAATTATTATAGCTGACGGGGATTACCTGATGCCCCGGGGGCTGTTGATTGCCGGGGACAACGTGACTATTCGCAGTGCCTCCGGGAACAGGGAGGCGGTTACTCTCCGAGGCAATTTTAAGATCAGTCATGTCTTTTGGGTGACGGCTGATCACTTTAGGGTTGAAAATCTTTCTCTAGGAGAGGTTCTTAATCATGGGATTCAGGTGCATTCTGAGCGTGATGCTGATAACACTATTATTCGCAATGTCCGTTTTTTTGACATCGTCGAGCAAATGCTGAAGGGTTCGTGCAGTGAGGCGGATATATACAGCGATGACGGGCTGGTGGAGAACTGCCTCTTTGAATTCACCAAGGGGTTTGCTTATCAGTCTTACACAGGCGGTATCGATATTCACAAGGGCGATGGCTGGACTATCAGGGGCAACACTTTTCGCAATATCGTCAGTCCTGATGGTGAGTTGACCGAAGGGGCAATCCATTTCTATACGGCTGGAAAGAA
>CAZWXO010000396.1:0-837 GCA_964637885.1 uncultured bacterium | reverse complement strand
CAGGTGAAACGCATCATCGGCGCCCATGGCAAGGCCGGTCCTTATTGACTCAACGCAGCGGGCAGGGCCCAGGCAGACCAAGGAGACCTTTCCGGCGCCCATTTTTTCCTTGATACGCAGGGCTTCCTCGATACCGAATTCATCATAGGGGCTGATGATAAACTTCACGCCGTCCAGTACGACATCGGTACCATCGGATTTTACACGGATCTGTGCTTCTGTGTCAGGCACTTGTTTCATGCATACAATACTGTTCACGTTGTCCGCGATACAGGGATCTATCTGTGCAATGCCCGCGATATTCAAGTTCTAAACAATACGGTTTACCTGGACTCCGCTTATCCGAATGCGATTGAATACCGCTTTGCAGGGAGCAAGGATATTCTGATTCAAAACAATTTGACAAACGCTCGTATTGCCAGGCGTGATCATGCCGTCGCCACGGTTAAGAATAATCTGACGAGCGCACAGGCCGTGTGGTTTGTCGATGCTCGAAAAGGGGACCTGCATCTAGCGGCTGCCCGGCCAGAGGTCAGGGGGCGTGGGGTAGATTCCGCCGAAGTACCTGCTGATCTTGACGGGGACCTGCGCCCTCTTGGAAAAAGCGATCTGGGGGCCGACCAGTTCGTTATAAAGTAAGCGACTACAAATCGCTGCGACCGGTGGGGTGTGAGGTTTATGGCAACGAATTTGCGGAAAAATGACTTGCCAGGCGCTTTGTCTGTTGCGGTTGTTAGCGGCGGTATTCAAAAATACCGTCAGCTATCTTGACAAACCCCATTTTTTCCCAGAATCCAATCGCCGTCGTCCGGACCCGATCCGCGACGATGACGGGGT
>CAZWXO010000395.1:818-1706 GCA_964637885.1 uncultured bacterium | reverse complement strand
TGCTAATCGAAATTCACATGCTGAAAAATTATCCACCGACAAATCTAAACCGGGATGAGACGGGCAGTCCCAAAACATGTTTTTTCGGAGGAACGCAGAGAGGACGCATTTCTAGTCAGTGTTTAAAGAGCACCTGGCGGCGATCCGAAAATTTTAAAGGATTAAACTTAGGGATTAGAACCCGCTATTTGCCGGAATTGGTAGCTGAAAAATTATTAGAAAACGGTGTTGCAGCAGAATACATCGAGGCTGCAAAAAAGAAAATAACGGGATTCGGCAATAAGGACAGTAAGGAAGCCGATGATCTGAAAACTTCACAAATCATGGCGTTTTCAACAGAGGACATATTTGCAGTTACAAAAGTGGTTGAAGCATCTATTAGGGAATCGGAAAGTCTAAAGGATTTTGAGAAAATAACAGCTAAAGCATGGAAAGAGAGCATGAAAGACGTACGATTGCGACCGATTACCATAGATATTGCGATGTTTGGTCGGATGATTACCGATGATTCTTTTGCCGATGTCGAAGCATCGATTCAGGTTGCACATGCAATTTCTACCAACGAGGTAAATTTAGAGAGTGATTATTTTACAGCAGTTGATGATCTAAATAATCAGTTCTCGACCGATGCGGGCGCAGCAATGTTGGGAGATACCGATTTTAATTCTTCCTGCTATTATGTTTATGCCTCTCTAGATACTGATCAACTATTTGACAATTTAAAAAACACCCCTGAAGCGCTGATAGTTGCTAAGAATCTTTTGTCTGTTCTGATTGAGACAATGGTTTTTTCAAATCCTTCGGGCAAGCAAAACAGTTTTGCAGGAAACGTATACCCAAGCCTCGTTTGTGTTGAAAGCAAGAAAAAAAATATACCAATCAGCTATG
>CAZWXO010000395.1:453-808 GCA_964637885.1 uncultured bacterium | reverse complement strand
ATGTTAATGCATTTGAGATACCCGTAAAGGGGAATTACGGGCGTGGCCTCACAAAGCAGAGTGCGGCAATGCTAGCGCAGGAAATTGATAAATTTGATAAAAAATTTATGATTGAGGGCACTGAGAGATTGTGGTTTGCAACCGATGAAGCTAGCAAGCCTGAAAATTCAATAGAAGTTGAAACGCTTAGAGAGCTGCTTGAAAAATGTGATTTCTGGCTGAGCGAATAGGAGGGCATCATGGAAATACCAATGCTAGTATTACGTTTAGAAGGTGTATTGCAGAGCTGGGGTGAAAGGTCTCGGTGGGATTTTCGCGATACAAACTTGTTTCCTACAAAATCAGGTGTTGTTGG
>CAZWXO010000395.1:0-324 GCA_964637885.1 uncultured bacterium | reverse complement strand
TAAAAAATATTTTAAGTTCTGAAGGATATGAAGTAATAATTGATTTAGACAATGCGCTGCAAATGGGAGCGCGCGCAGATAGAGCTGGCATGGTACTAGATGACTTCCACACGGTCACTGGGGAAAGGGGGTTTCTATATAATGTTGGAGGAAAAAAGAGAGTCGGGGAACCTACTATAATAACTCCCCACCAATATATCCAAGATGCGTGTTTTCTCGTTGTATTGGCCGGTGATGAAAAAATACTTTCTGAATGTGCGAGCGCACTTCAGGGCCCAGTTTGGCCGGTATATTTGGGGCGTAAATGCTGTGTTCCATCTGCAC
>CAZWXO010000394.1:0-1707 GCA_964637885.1 uncultured bacterium | reverse complement strand
TGTATCGCAAAACATACTTTTGCGTTTGTGAAGGGCAACAAGAAGAAATGTACCTAAAACGAGTTGCTTTTCTCTTAAAAAAATTTCCCCAGCGTGTCATTACTTTTAACACAACACGCGGCTTGCCGGGGAAACTGAAGAAAAATTACACCGATTACGATAATGCCGCCCTTTTCGATTATGATTTTAAAGACGCTAAATTTCGCCAAAACATTGAGCTTTGTCAACAGCTTCATCAAAAAAGCCGACGGAACAATGGCAAAAATATTTTCCATGCCTACAGCAATGTTAACTTTGACGTGTGGCTGATTCTCCACAAGGAGGATTTCACCAGGCCAGTTACTTCGAATGATGCATACATTGCCGATGTGCGAAGATTCTATGGCTTGAACCAAGAAGCTAGTATTAAGGAAAAAGCCACTCTTGAAAAAATACTAAGGCAAATTACCCTAGCTAATATAAGAGATGCCATCAGACGGGCGGAGCAAATCCGGAGCAGAAAACTAGAATCCGACTGTTTCAAGGTCGGCACAGTTACCTGCTACAGCAACCCGGACTTTTCCCTTCATGGTTTTCTAAAAACTGTTCTAGAGGACTGTGGGGAACTTTATTAGGTTGCAGGCAAATATCGATACCCTATTTAGATCCTCTGGCAAGCTATCACAACAGCTTGCCAGAGGTTATGAAACTTTACTCGACGACAACATCAAATACATAATCCTGCAGATCTTCATCCCAGTCCTCACTAGAGGCCTCGAAACGTAACTGAAAGTCCGACATAGGCACCGACGGAAAAACCATAATCCCTTGGGTTGTGTTGCCAGACAAAAGACCAGTCTGGATTTCCGGATAATCGGCATCGTATTTTGAATCAGTCTCATACTGTTTTCCATTCTGTAGCAAAAGCGAGTTAAAACTGTAGAGATTAAAGGCAGCAGAGCCGCTATTCTGGACGGTCATATGAACACGCGTTTCCTGTTGAGCAAATTCAATTTTATCTATTGTCACGATATAGCCACCTTGATTGATGGCATTATTTTCAGGAACAATTGTTTTTATTGCCGGAGCAAAAGCTTCCATGTATGAAACAACCTGCAGAGAATCAGCGGTTATTTGTGGAGCTGTCAACTTTGCTCCGAAAGCATTCTCGCCATGAAAAGTCCCAGCAATCAGGCCATCAACAATCACATACACATCACTCGTTAGTCCATCAATTTCGCCGTTATATGAAACTATCGTGTTTTTATTCATTTCCGAATCTGCCCACATTTGAAAATAGAAAGTACTACCCTTTTTCTCGACATCGTTAAAAACCCTGCCAGACAAGCGGATGTATTTACCTTTAAAGGCATCCGGATCGGCGAAAACCTGAGCAATTTCTGTATCCGCTACATATTCTTTTGCACTGTCACTAATCGAACCTGATCCGCCACCACAACTAGCGAAGGTCACACTTGTCACGAAAAGAACTAAGCAGCATAAAACGACCTTGAGATAATGATTGGTTGAGAAAAACAACATATTAACGCCTCCTAAAATATCACTCTGGTCTTAACCAAAGCCTGTATTTTAAGATTAGCATAGATTGTGGACACTTTACGGGACATTGAAAACGTGTCTTATATTTTTTTCTTTTTTTACTCATGTTTTTTTATAGAATAGTCAGCCTGAACTCAGCTAGTAACTTTGATGATTTTTAATCATCCC
>CAZWXO010000393.1:0-1719 GCA_964637885.1 uncultured bacterium | reverse complement strand
GCATGCTCCCGCTTGAATACGTTCAAAAAAATGTCCGCAGCCCCCTTTGTGCAAAGTCGCAAAGCCGCGGTATCTTGGTTAATTTAGGCGTTTTGAGAAGCTATAAGGGATGGCATAAAACGCTGTAGAATGGAAATTCCAATAGCAATGATAGGGTTGTGGAGTGAATATTTTATCTTTTCTAGCCATTAAAGAAATTCCAGAAACTACCCATATAAACTTAATGCGGGTAAATTATTAAAAATTATACCCACATACAATTTACATAGGTAATATTGAGCGCTATAATGCCTATATAATGGAGGTGTATGAAATGAGTGAGCAAAAATTACCCATGTTACCACCAAATGTAGAACTGGAAACGAAAGCAGTGTTAAAGCAATTGGCAAGAGCTAATCGTACATTGGCTGAACTTAAAGGTTACGCAGATACGATTCCGAATAAACATATTTTGATAAATGCGGTTATGCTTAAGGAAGCTAAGGATAGTTCTGCAATTGAAAACATTATAACAACTCATGATGACCTATATAAAGCGATGAGTGATGCAAGCGGAGCAAGCCCAGCTGCAAAGGAAGTTGTCAGCTATAGGACCGCTTTGTGGCAAGGGTATGAGCTGGTTAAGGCTCGAGAAATGTTAACTACAAATACGATTGTTGAGATTCAAGGTATTATTGAAGGGAATCGCGCCGGAATAAGAAAATTACCCGGTACCGTACTCCGAAATGAAAGAACCGGTGATACTGTTTATACACCACCGGCAGGAGAAGCTGAAATCAGAATTTTATTAAGCAATCTCGAAAAATACATCAATGAAGACGATAATGATATTGATCCATTGATAAAGCTGGCAGTCATCCATTATCAGTTCGAAAGCATCCATCCCTTTTATGATGGCAATGGAAGGACGGGTAGAATCATAAATGTGCTTTACTTGGTATTGAAGGGATTACTTGATAGTCCTATTCTTTATCTTAGTAGTTATATAATTAGGAACAAGTCAGCGTATTACAGATTTCTTCAGGATGTCCGAAGCCATGAAAATTGGGAGGAATGGATTGTTTATATTCTTGCAGGTGTTGAAGAAACAGCAGAAGAGTCATTAAGGTTGGTAAAAAGAATCAATGCTGAAGTTGAAAAAATGAGTGCAGAGATTAAGGAAAAGCTACCGAAAATATATTCAAAAGAATTAATTGATTTGCTGTTTTACGAGTTTTATACAAAAACCGTCTACATTGAAAATGGCTTATCTGTAACAAGAAAAACTGCAGCAAATTACCTATCTTCTCTTGAAAAAGAGGGTTTTCTTACTTCAGAAAAGATAGGTAAGGAGCGGATTTATCAAAATAAAAGACTGTACGATTTGGTTAAGTACGGGCAATGAGGGGCGGTATAAAATGCAGCCAGTGAGTGTAGCGGGAAGATACGTAGGATACGCAGAGAATACGTAGGGACCGTCCGAGACCACTAAAAAAAGCCATTAGGCTTTTTTCGTTAACAATTCACAATTCACAATTTTGGACGCAAAAACGAACTTTTTGCCCCAATTTCTTTAAAAAATCGAGGAATTATGCCAATAATTCTTACCAAAATTGTTAGCTGTTAAATCTTAATTGTTAATCGCCGACTTTTTCAGCGGTTTCGGACAGTTCCCGTGTATCTTTTGAGCCCGTTGGCTTATAAATTTAGTGTTGGCTTAGTGGCTTGTAAAAGTCCAAG
>CAZWXO010000392.1:0-1744 GCA_964637885.1 uncultured bacterium | reverse complement strand
ACAATGAAAAATTAATAATTTTTGATGCAAAAACAAAACTTTTTGCCCCAATTTCTTTAAAAATCGAGGAATTATGCCAATAATTCTGACCAAAATTGTTAACTGTTAAATCTTAATTGTGATAGACATGGGGACGGTTCTTCTGTCGCACTTTTGCTCGCTAATTACAATAAAAATAAATTAAGGAGACATATATAATGAAGGAAAAGATTAATCCTGAGACTTGGCAGGAAGAGATGTGGAAAAAAGTCGTCGAGTTTCACGGTCACGAATGCCCAGGTCTGGCCATTGGTATCAAGGTTTGCCAGGCTGCCCAGGCGAGGATGGGAGCCGCCTTTTCCAAGGATGAGGAGCTCGTCTGCGTCACGGAAAACGATGCATGCTGTGTCGACGCCGTTCAGGTGGTTACAGGGTGTACTTTTGGGAAGGGGAACCTTATTTATCGGGACACGGGGAAGGTTGCTTTCAGCTTTTTTAACCGCCAGGATGGCCAGAGCCTCCGCATCATCCTTAAGCCTTTTGCCCAGGAGATGGAGCGGGACGAGCGCAAGGCCTATATCCTCGCTCAGCCGGCGGAAGCCTTGTTTGACTTTGGCGTGCCAGGCTTTTCCCTGCCGGAATCGGCCCGCATCTTCACGACCATCGTCTGCGAGAAATGCGGGGAAGGCGCTCCCGAGCACAAGATTCGCCTCCAGGATGGGAAGCGGGTTTGCCTCGACTGTTTTCAAGAATACTCGCGAGGAATGTAGTGATGGATCTACATTTATTTGAGCAGGAATGGGAGAAATCAGGGAGTCGGAAGGCAGCCGGTCAGTCTTTCTGGGATTCTCGCGCCGGGGAGTTCAACGACAAAGCTTATACCGGGGAGGGAGCGAGCCGCCTCGCAAGCACGCTGAAACTTTTGCAAGAGCGGGGTGTCCTGACGCCGCAGACAGAGCTGCTGGATATCGGCTGCGGCCCTGGCCGCTATGCGGTGGAATTTGCCCGCCAAGCCAAATCCGTCGTGGCTACCGATGTATCTCCTAAAATGATTGACTGGGCCAAAGGGCATCGGGATGCCGCGGGCCTTGCTAATCTGGAGCTGTTAGTTGCCGATTGGGCCGCGCTCGATCTAGCTGCTCAAGGCTGGGAGAAAAAATTCGATCTCGTTTTTGCCGCCATGTGCCCTGCCATTAACAGCCGGGCCGCTTTAGCCAAGATGAACGAAGCCAGCCGGAAATGGTGCTTCATGAGTCACTTCGTTCGCCGCTCCGACCAGATTAAAGACGAGGTAATGCGTCGTTTCCAGGGGGAAAAGATGGGCGGAGGGCATGGCCATAACGTCTATTTTGCCTTCAATATTCTGTGGCATATGGGTCTGCATCCGGAAATCACCTACATCGATGCCAATTGGGAAACGCGGATGACTATGAAGGAGGCGGTAGATTTTTATCTGCTTCACCTTAACCTGGATGGACCCCTGGCGCCCGCTCAGGAAAAAGATCTTCGGGAATATCTGGGAAGCGTCGCTAATGCCGATGGCAGTATCGTTGAGCAAGTTACCGCCAAAATCGCCTGGATGATTTGGCAGGTATGAGGGGCGGGCCAGCTGAAATTATCGTATAATAAATAGTGGCATGCTGCGGGGATAGCCTCGGACTGATGAAAAAAGCCTGATGGCTTTTTGATTAACAATTAAGATGTAACAACTCACAATGATGGATGCAAAAACAAGTTTTTGCTATAATTTCTTTAAAAAATCGAG
>CAZWXO010000391.1:0-1744 GCA_964637885.1 uncultured bacterium | reverse complement strand
GTATAATGGCTGTGGCCATGGTGCCACATAAAATGCGGGCCGAATAAACGTTGGAGGAATATCACGTGAATCAAAAATATGCCGGGGCGCTATTGATCATCCTTTCCGCTCTGGGTTTTGGCTCAATGCCGATTTTTGCTCTGTATGCTTATCGCGGGGGTGTCACTGTCGCGACGATGCTGCTGATCCGCTTTGTTATCGCGGCGGTGATCCTCTTTGGTTATGCGGCTTTTCGCTATGGAATGCCTCGGGTGGGGCGCCAGGATTTATTGCCTCTCTTTATTTTGGGGGCGGTCTTTTATACGATGCAATCCAGCTTTTATCTGACGGCGATTCGTTTTATCCCGGCATCCTTGGCGGCGATGATCCTCTATATTTTCCCCCTCTTTGTCGCGGGTCTATCCAGCATCTTTTTTCGCGAGCGATTGACCCCGAAGGTGGCTGTCGCCATGTGCATCTCCTTTGTCGGGCTGGCTCTCGTCCTGGGGACTTCCTGGGGGATGGTTGATTACCGAGGGGTGCTGCTGGCCCTGGGGGCGGCGCTCATTTATTCCGCTTATATTGTCCTAGGAAACAAGGTCGTCCGGGGTTTGCCGGCTCCGGTGATGAGCGCCTACATCAGCTTGTTTACGGCGGGAGGGATTCTCGTTTATGGCACGGTGGCGGGGCAGCTCAGCTTTGACTTCCAGGCGTCGGTCTGGCCGCCGATCCTTGGATTGGCCCTTTGCTCGACGGTGCTGGCGATGCTGATGTTTTTCCGGGGGCTAGAGATTGTCGGTCCGACCCATGCCGCTATATTGAGTATGGCTGAACCCTTTTTCACCGTTCTTTTGTCGGTCTGGTTGCTGGGAGAAGGGCTACTCCCCATGCAGATTCTGGGGGGTGGGGCGATCCTCGGCGGGGCTGCCCTGGTCATTGCGGCGCAAAAGGAAAAGGTGGCACCGGGAGAAGAATACATATAGTGATAAAGAAGCGAGGAATTATGCCAATAATTCTTACCAAGATTGTTAACTGCTAAAGCTTAATTGTTAATCGCCGACTTTTTAGGCGCACGTGTCAAGGACTGCGAGAAAAAATTTTCTCTTTGCAACAAAGCAGAAGGAGAGTAGCCGATGAGGTTTGTCAGTAAAATGCCTAAATTCTCAGTGGAAAAAGAGCGGGAATATCTAGAGGATGGCTGGGTGAAGCTGCGGGAGCCAAAGCATATCGTGGTTTCGATGCTTTTGTCATTTCCATTTATTTTTGTTTTAGGATTAGTTTCTTTGGCATTAATGGGTCTGTTTCAGCCGCTTTCCTGGGAACTGCTTGGCATCGGCAAAACGACCCGGGGGTTCGCTTTTGAAATCAATTTTTTGTTGATTTTGCTAGTCGCGGTTGTGATAATCGCCCATGAATTGATTCATCTTTGTCTGGTGCCGCGATTTATGACGTCGCCGACGACGGTTTTTGGACTGACCTGGTTTGGGGGGTTTGCCTACACTGAAGAAGTCATCGCAAAAAATCGCTTTATTCTCGTAGCGCTGATGCCTTTTTTGCTGATTTCTGTGTTGCTGCCAGTCGTTTTAGGGGGGATGGGGATGCTGGGGACTGCCTTCCGCCTCGGCATTTTGTTGAATGCCGCAGCGAGCTCGGTGGATTTTTTTAACAGCTTGCTGGTCTGGTGGCAGGTGCCCCGGGGAGGGGTGCTGGTGATGAACGGTCCCGTAACTTACTATAAATGAAGCTAATCCTTTCTCAAGCCGGT
>CAZWXO010000390.1:1452-1748 GCA_964637885.1 uncultured bacterium | reverse complement strand
TTGCTGTCTTTGGGTGTATGTCCATTCCTTTTTTCATCGGAGTAAATATTGATTCAATTATAACTCTGATAGGCGTTGCTTGTGTTGCCTGGCTGGTTTCTTACATTATGGTCCAAGCCGACTTAATCATTTTGAGGAAGAAGTACCCCAAAATGCATCGACCTTTCCGCTGTCCTTATTATCCATTGCCGCAAATTGTGGGCATAATTGTTTGTATTTACACGATTGTTACATCCGGATGGCCAGCTATTCAAGGAGCTTTGCTCTGCATGATTGTGTTTTTTGCATATTCTGTG
>CAZWXO010000390.1:997-1442 GCA_964637885.1 uncultured bacterium | reverse complement strand
CAAGTTTAAAATGAAAAAGAATTGTTTTGAGCCCATTCCATTAGAAGAACTGACGGGCATTACTGTAAAATTTGACTCTTAAGGGAAGGGGAAACACAATGAATGCATTTGAATTTGTGTTGCCGACGCGCATAAAATTTGGTTATGGGGCCGTAGAGGAGGTTGGGGGAGAAATTAAATCTATCGGCAAAACGAACGTGCTTTTAATTACAGGCCCCAAAATAATAAAAACGCATATTGTGCCCAAAGTCATGAAGTCTATAGCGGCCAGTGGTATTAACGATGTGACTGTCTTTACAGACATTGAACAAAACCCACGGGATTATAATGTTCATCGGGCGCTTGAAGTAGCAAAAGGATGCAAGGCGGATATTATCGTCGCTGTTGGAGGTGGGAGCGTAATCGATGTTGCCAAAGCAGTGGGAATTATGTTGACTAATCCAGG
>CAZWXO010000390.1:362-987 GCA_964637885.1 uncultured bacterium | reverse complement strand
TTCAAGATTTTGAGGGGTTAGGAAAAGTTAAAAATCGAATTACGCCTATCATTGCCATTCCAACAACGGTTGGAACTGGAAGCGAGGTTACGTTTTGGTCAGTCATAACAGATACAGATCGGCATTTTAAAATGAGTATCGGGAGTCCGCTGATTGCACCTGAATTGGCCGTAGTGGATCCGGATTTGGTTGAGAGCCTACCTGCTTCCGTTGTCGCTTCAACTGGGATGGATGCATTGACTCATGCTATCGAAGGTTATACATGTTTATTGGCGGAACCGATTACCGACGCTTGCGGTATTTATGCGGTTGAGATGATTGCCGAGAACTTGCGTTTGGCTACCCATGGAAGCAATCCGGAGGCCAGGGCGAAAATGTTAATGGGTAGCCTGATTGCAGGTATCTGTTTTGGTAATTCGGATATTGCTGCTGTTCATGCTATGGCTGAGGCCGTGGGTGGATTGTATGATACCCCACACGGAGTTGCTAATGCGATTCTGTTGCCTTATGTTATGGAGTATAATTGTGTTGCGGACATCGAAAAATTTTCTAGAATTGCGCAAGCTTTAGGTGAAAAAACTCAACATCTTTCAAAAAGAGATGCAGCGTTTAAGGCTGTAGAAGC
>CAZWXO010000390.1:0-305 GCA_964637885.1 uncultured bacterium | reverse complement strand
TGGAATTGTTAGCTGACAAGTCGGCAATGAATGTATCGGTTGACAGCAATCCGCGAAAAATAACCAAAGCAGATTTTCTTATGATCTTTCGGCAGGCTTATGCCGCCGAAAAACATATCCAGTAGAGGGTTTGAAACAGTCGTAATCTTCTGTTTTGGGCGGGGGAGGTGAAAGCCTCTCTCGCCCTTAAAGAATTCCTCGGGAAAAATACTAAAATAATAGCGCCACTTTTGTCCAGGAGAAGATCGCATGGAGGCTTATGTCTAGTAATACGATAGTGAGAAGGCGAGACAATGAAACAATTT
>CAZWXO010000389.1:0-1751 GCA_964637885.1 uncultured bacterium | reverse complement strand
AAAAACCATCAACAAATAAATTTAATGCTTGACAAAATTAAAAAAGTAGGGTTATATATAGGACAATACAACAAACTAATGATTAAGAAGAGTAGATTCGAAACCCACCTTAAAGAAAGTTACAGTTGATGTGATTGTAGCAGGCAGGATTGAATCGAATGGACTTATGAAGGCAGACCGAAAGCTGGGCAAAAAGCCTTGCGAGTAGTATCTGACGGGTTCTTCCCCCGTTATCGAGGAAGCGCACTTCGATTGTGCGAGCTGAGTTGGCACAGATTTTTTAATAACGTGTCATTTGGGTGGTACCGCGGGAGCTATGCTCTTGCCCCTTATTTTGGGGCAAGAGCTTTTTTATTTCTCAAAACAGAAACGGAGATGATGTTCATGCTATTTGAAGTTCAGGTCTTTCGCTGGCGCCTTTGTCATTCGGCCTCCAGGACTACTATTTATAGGATAAATAGAGATGAAACAAATATTAATAAATTTTAAGGAGAGAAAGAAAATGTTAGATAAAAAAGTTGACTTTGCCGTTTATGAGAAACAGAATCCGAATCAAGAGGGGTACTTCGGGAAATATGGTGGCGCCTATCTGCCGCCGCAGTTAGTTGCCGAATTCCAACGAATTACAACCGCATATCAGACAATTTGCCAAAGCTCGAAATTTATCAGCGAGCTACGCCGCATCCGCAAGGAGTTTCAGGGACGCCCAACTCCCACCTACCATTGCGAGAGATTGTCGAACTCCCTAGGCAACTGCCAGATCTACCTCAAGCGGGAAGATCTGAATCATACCGGTGCCCACAAGCTAAACCACTGCATGGGTGAGGCTCTCCTCGCCAAGTACCTCAATAAAAAGAAAATCATTGCCGAAACAGGAGCCGGACAGCACGGCGTCGCCCTCGCTACCGCAGCCGCTTTTTTCGGGATGGAATGCGACATCTATATGGGTGAAGTCGACATCGCCAAACAAGCGCCCAACGTCGCCCGGATGAAGCTCCTAGGAACAAAAGTCGTGCCCGTTTCCCATGGCCTTAAGACACTAAAAGAAGCTGTTGACGCCGCCTTTGAGGCCTATATGGGCGAATATGAAGAGTCGATGTACTGCATCGGCTCCGTTGTCGGGCCTCACCCCTTCCCCCTGATGGTCCGGGACTTCCAGAAAGTCGTCGGTATCGAAGCCCGGGAGCAATTCCTCGAGATGACAGGAAACCTACCCGATGCCGTTGTCGCCTGTGTTGGTGGCGGATCGAACGCAGCTGGCATCATGACCCCGTTTTTAAACGACCCTGTCAAGCTCTTTGGCGTCGAACCCTTGGGTATCGGCACCAAAGTCGGGGAACATGCAGCCAGCATGACCTATGGCAAGGAGGGTGTCATGCACGGCTTTAACTCTATCATGCTGCAAAACGAAAAGGGCGAGCCTGATCCCGTCTATTCCGTAGCTAGCGGCCTCGACTATCCTTCTGTCGGCCCCGAGCATGCGTACCTAAAAGATCTAGGCCGCGTAACCTACGCCACGGCCACAGATAACGAGGCCATCGATGCTTTCTTCACTTTATCTAAAATGGAGGGAATCATCCCAGCTCTTGAAAGCGCTCACGCTGTCGCCTATGCTATGAAGCTTGCCCAAGAGATGGGGACAGGTTCGATCCTGGTCAATTGCTCAGGCCGCGGCGATAAAGATCTCGACTTTGTTCTCGAGAACTATGGCGATCGCCTAAAGTAAGACATGGGATTAGTGCAAAACCGCT
>CAZWXO010000388.1:300-1755 GCA_964637885.1 uncultured bacterium | reverse complement strand
ATACCTTCGAGCAGTTCGCACACACATTTCTCGCCGTTAGCCAACTGCTCGGCCATCCATAAACGAGTCGGATGGCCCAGGGCCTTCAGCACACTTGCCTTGGCTTCGATCATTGCCTTTTCTTTTTTGTTCATCCAGACCTCCCTTTGTTGCACATATGGTAATACGACCAAATGTCCATGTCAAGACCAACTCCCCGCCCTCATTGCGATGTGGTCGAATAAACTTTCTGCCATCTTTAAATAAAAGCGGAAAGGGTCAAAATGTCATCCCTCCAGGAAAAAATACCTTAGCTGGAAAGATTTCTTCTTGTTTATAGTAGAGCCGGCTCAGCTCGGGGTGCGACCGGTTTTCTGTGTGGCTACAGTGTGGATGGACGGCTTTTTAGCGGTGTAGACGCTTTCCAGCCATTGTTTGATTCGGTTTGCATCGCCGACACGAGTCATGCTGCCCTCTGAATCAAGGAGGACGATAACCACGGCTTTTTCCGCAAGACGAGCCTGCATGACAAGGCATTTACCCGCTTCGCTGATATATCCGGTCTTGGAAAGTCCCACATCCCAAGCTGCGTTCTTCACCAGGGGATTGGTGTTGCAATATGTCACCCCATGCCCACCAACGTCGATTTTTGCTTCCGCCGTCGTGGTAAACTTGCGAATGAGCTGATAGGTATGGGCTGCACCGACCATCTTGGCGAGGTCATGGGCGGTTGAAACATTGTTGCTGGTAAGTCCGGTAGGATCTTCAAAACGGCTATTCAACATGCCGAGTTGCTGCGCTTTTCCGTTCATTGCCGACAAAAAGGCCGGCATCCCCCCAGGATAGTTACGCCCCAGGGCATGCGCGGCCCTGTTCTCCGAGGACATCAGCGCTAAAAGCAAGGCGGTTTCGCGGGAGATAACGGTCCCGACGGGCAAGCGAGAACGGCTTCCACGCAAATAATCAACATCGTCATCGGTGATTGTAAGCGGTGTCTCCAAGAGGGGTGCGCTGTCCAAAACCACCATTGCCGTCATCAATTTGGTAAGAGAAGCACGCTTTTCGGCAGCCGGAACCTCAGTAAAGGTTAAACACCCACACCCCAGGACAAACAATATCATCACAACTCTCAACCACATACTCATTTGTATTCTCAACAGGTGATAGGTGATAGGTGATAAGGAATCGTTTTCTTCGCGGAAAAAAAGCTCCTTCTTTTCGCAAAGAACCTTCTGATACATAAGCCTCACAAACTCCCTACTACCCTTTCAAGGCAACTTTCGCAATTATTTTAATCTCGTTTCCATGATCATTGGGAAAATAGTCAAGCTGTTCCTTCTCACTGCCACCGTGCAGAGCCGATTTGCAGGCAAGCGCCGGTGGATCGGCTCGGATGAACGAGGATCTTAAGCACATTTGCTTTTGCCTCGATTTGCCGGAGCCTTGCACAGAAGGTGTTTTCAGCGCAAGACAAGT
>CAZWXO010000388.1:0-290 GCA_964637885.1 uncultured bacterium | reverse complement strand
CACCAATGCCGTCATCAATTTGGTAAGAGAAGCTATGGGTACAACCTGATCGGCATTTTTCTGAAAAAGTGCGTCTCCATCATTTTGTTCAATGACCAGCGCCGCCCCCGACTTTACCGCCAATATGCCTGGGTTTTGCACAGGCCTCGCCACCATCGGTTTGGCAACCCTGGCGACCGTAGCAACCTTCACCTTCTTCGAATTTCTTGTATTCTTTGCATATTGCTTCATCTTCGCCGCGACCGGTTTGCTTTTAGCGGTCTTTATCGGAGTCTTTTGCACCACGGCTT
>CAZWXO010000387.1:0-1756 GCA_964637885.1 uncultured bacterium | reverse complement strand
CAACTAAGATTCAGCTAACTACGTAGCTGAATTAAGTTTCTCTCTATGTGAATTGCCTCGCCGTCCCCCTGTCGCACTAGCTCCTGCATTGCTAATTGCATTCGAGAATGGTATATTGACGACGAGGTGAAACGACATGGATCAAGAAACAAAAAAGATGTTTGAAATGGTAATAGATAAACTAAACACCATGGGTGATCGATTAAACACCATGGATTCCAGGCAAAACGAGATATTTAGTGTAGTCAAGGCCATCGAGCACGGCAACGCCGTCAACCGAGCTGAAATAGATAGCTTGACCTACAAAGTAGGGAATGTTGAAGGAACCTTTCTGGCAGTAGGGGAAATCATCGAAAAGAACATTGCAACAGGCTAGCCCTTTTGCTGCTACCAACGAAAATAAACAAAGCTCCTCGGCACAGTATAAAGAGAAAACTGCGAGGCGCTTTTTTTATTGGAAAATGTCTTGCATTGACCGTCAACCAGGCAGCAATCGCAAACAAAAAGTGAGACAAAAGAACCGCCCCGAGACCACTGAAAAAGTCCTGATGACTTTTTTCGTGATTAATTCACAATTTCGGACGCAAAAACATACTTTTTGCTCCAATTTCTTTAAAAAATCGAGGAATTATGCCAATAATTCTTACCAAAATTGTTAATTGTTAAATCTTAACTGTTAATTGAACTGCCTTCCCCGTCGCACTCAAAACAGAAAAACCTTTAGCAATTTACCAGAAAAATCTTTAATGAAAAGGCCGAAAATACTATAATGGATATTGCTAAACCCTGTAATTGCGACTATAATCAGTGTTGGGTGATGAAATGAAGAAAATCTACTACAAACGACTCTTAGACGAAAAAATAAATCTATATTTGGCAACGTTTGGCGCCCTCCTTATTGAAGGCCCTAAGTGGTCAGGTAAAACAACAACCGCAAGTATGCATGCTAGGAGCATTCTGAAAATGCAAAACCCGGCGCAAATAAAAAACAATTTGCTTATTGCCGACTCTGCCCCGGAATTATTACTGGAGGGAGCGAGGCCACGATTAATCGATGAGTGGCAGATTGCTCCAGTTTTATGGGATTGCATCAGGGTAGCAGTGGATGATAGCGGCGAAAGCGGCCAGTTTTTGCTAACCGGATCTGCCGCCCCTCCCAAAGAAGCTACAATGCACACTGGGACAGGGAGGATCGCCAGAGTCCTTATGCGTCCAATGAGTTTATGGGAATCCCAGGATTCAAATGGCCAGATTTCCCTGCGAGCGTTGTTCTTGGAAAGCAGGATCAAGGGTTGCCAAGCATCTTTAACTTTGCAAGATATTGCTTTTTTAATTTGCCGGGGAGGGTGGCCGCAAGGGATTGGAAAATCGACGGAATCGGCCTTGCTGATCGCCAGCCAGTATGTGAAGTCAATCTATAACCAGGATATTAATTCCCTAGAAGGGGTAATGCGGGACCCGAAGCGAATTCAGGTATTTTTGCGTTCATACGCCCGAAATGTCCAGACATTGGTTAAAAATGCCACGCTTTTGGAGGACATTAAAGGGAACGATGTTACGTTGACAGAAGCGACTTTTTATAAGTATTACAACGCCTTGCAAAGATTATTTATCATTGAAGAAACTCCGGCTTGGGCGCCAAATGTCCGTTCAAAAACAGCAATACGGACATCTGATAAGAAAGGCTTTATTGATCCATCCATTGCTGCCGCCATTCTCGGCCAGTCTCCAGATTCTTTATTGAAGGATTTTGAGT
>CAZWXO010000386.1:0-1758 GCA_964637885.1 uncultured bacterium | reverse complement strand
TTCGGTTATTACCCAAATAGAACTGCTTTGCTGGAAAACGGAAGCGTACAAGGAATTAACAACAATAACTTTTTCCAAAACTTCAATGCTCTCCTGCATAATCGGCTACACTACTGTATAAATAATCTTCTGCCCTGAAAACCAATGCTTCTCCAACCCATCAGGATTATAAAACTTGTAATTACGGCTCATGAAACACTTTATTTTTAGAAATGGATAAAATTAAGATTTTTTTTGAACCTGCTTCAAAACCACGCGATGCAATCGCGCGGGAGCCGGGGGTTAAAACATTGATCGATGCTTTTATTACAAAAGGAAAACTGAAACAACTTGTGTTATAAAAGAAAAGCCCGGCACTGCCGGGCTTCTTTATTTCAATTATTTGATAAACTTTTTATTATCTCTTCTTTGATCTTACTCTGTGTTTTAACCTTAGCCACCCCATCTCTGACTTTTTCAATGTTAATATCATCATTAACAGGTTGCAGTAGCTCTTTTAGGATGTAGTCTTTAGATAAATAACGATACTTCTCTAAAACCACAATAACAAGATCTGGTCTTTTTTCAAGTACTGCAAATAACACTTCATTGCTATACTCTGAAAATTCGACATTAGTTTTACACGTGGCATCAAATACACTTAAAAATTTGAGAACAATAGCTTCATTCAAGCTATCTATTCTTTCATTGGTGAAAGTGATTATATCAATGTCACATTTTTTCTCTGTCAGTTTTTCTTGCCCTTTGCAAAAAACGAATGTACTTGACAAAAGAAATATCATAAAAATGTTTTTTGGCTTCATATACAATTTAGATTATTGACTTACAGATACAACAGCTCTTGGTGTTAATGGCTGTAGCGGTGCTATCATATTTTGCTGCTGCATAGTTTTACGTTCTTCAAAAGAAGCTGTCATCGATGCGGATCGTTCATTATTTCGAACAACTGAGATTGTTCCTACTGTATTTCCCGTATTTCCAGATTTTCCACTCCAATCAAAAATACTGAAGAAACCATTAGCATCAGTTGGTGCGATTGTTTGACACCCTGTAGAACCTCGGCTTTTTGCATTCCCTTTATCACTTGTTCCAGAATGGACATTTACATACTGCATCTGGATATCGTCACCGTCGGGTGTTGTGCCACATGCTGTTCTTTCACATGTTCCACCGTCATCAATATTTAATCCTTGTTTGGTTCCTCCTTTATGTCCACTTTTATTATTAAATTGATGAGTTCCCTCACTTAAAGTATTAGCTGTAGTACTATTGTCAGTATTTGAAACCGAATTTGGATAGCTACTGCCTTTAAATGGTCCATTTACGTCCCCACCTTCATCAACTACATATACATTTGCTGTATAGGATGTGCCTGATGTTCCGTTGTCTTGAGGTCTTTGTCCTTGATCAAGGATATAGACAAAAGTCGAATCACCATTAATATCAATATATTTGATTGGATTATTCATAGCATATTGATAAGGAGATAAATTCAGATATTTCTCGGCATATGCATCGACTGTATGAAAACGTCCCAGTGCCGGGTCATAGAACCTTGCTCCGTAATCGTACCAGTACAAACCAAAATCATCCTGTATTTCTTTGCCATTGTACCAGTTTTTGCTGGTGCCTGTACCTGTGCTAAACTGGCTGATTTCCATGCCAAAAGAATAATAACTTTTTTCCTGCACAATGGAGGCAAGCCCGTTGCTGCCTTTTTTAAATACTACCCGTACGTTGCCCAGGTGGTCGGTTAAA
>CAZWXO010000385.1:555-1759 GCA_964637885.1 uncultured bacterium | reverse complement strand
ATCGAGGTCAAGCCCCAGACGTCGCCGCGGGCTTTTTGGGTTACTCAGTCCGATGACGGAGCTTATGAAGTGCAGGGGCCAGAAATCCAGCGGGTGGCCGCAATGACAGATTACGAGAATCCCGAAGCGGCAGCGCGTTTTCAAATGTTCTTAAAAAAGCGCGGCATAGTCTCGGCGCTTCGAAAAGCCGGGGCTGTCGAAGATGACCTCGTGCGGATTCGTGGAATTGAGTTCACCTTTATTGAAGATTAATAATTCAGGGAATCGGGAGCGGTAATCAATTGCGCAAGATTATTGAAATTGAAAAAATCACCCAGGTCATGGCTTTAGTCGACGAACGTCCGTGGCTTCAGGCCGTCTTTTTTGATATTGACAACACCTTGACGGCCAGCCATTCCCAGGAGGTCGCCCAGGATGTGAAGGATTTGCTGGCGGCCCTCGAGGAGCGCCAGATCAAGGTGGCCCTCATATCTAACAACTCCAGGGACCGGGTGGAAAAATTCGCGCAAATTTTAGGTATTCCTTTTTACTGGCTGGCGCGCAAGCCTTTACCCTTTGCACTGCATCGGGCAGCGCGGGAACTGGGTGTGCGTCCTGACCAGTGCATCTTTGTCGGCGATCAGATCATCACCGACATTTTCGCTGCCTATCTGGCCAGAATCGAAGCTGTTCTCGTTTATCCCTACAGTCGGGCCAGCGATAGCAAGTGGCAGAATATTTTTTCCCGGCGCATCGAGCGCCACCTCTTTAAAAGAAAAATATGATAAAATGGATATAGATAGGTATTAGGGGTAGCGGTGCGATTGACGGAGGTGCTTGACGATGAGACAGCTAGTCGGACTATTTGGTAACCCGGTGGAGCATTCCGCTTCCCCGGCTATGCATAACACCGCTTACGCCAAGTTGGGCCTGGATTTGCAGTACTTGGCCTTTGATGTTCCGGCAGAGCAACTCGGAGGGGCCGTCCGCAGCATCAGAGCGCTAGGAATGTTGGGTGCTAACGTTACGGTGCCCCACAAAGAAGCCGTGCTGGCTCATTTAGACGAAGTCGCTGACGATGCCCGCATCGGTTCAGTCAATACGATAGTCCATCAAGCAGGCAGGTTAATCGGTCACAGCACCGATGGCCCTGCTTTTTTTTATGCGCTGCAAGCGGAGCATCCTGGATTTGACCCTTTTAAGTCCCCGATGCTGATTATCGGTT
>CAZWXO010000385.1:0-545 GCA_964637885.1 uncultured bacterium | reverse complement strand
CCGCTAGGGCAATCGCCGGAGTGTATACTGCTCGTCAAGGCACAGAGGTAACCCTGGTCGATATTGCCGCCTCCAAGGCAGCAGGATTAGCCGAAGATTTGCAGTTGTTATGCCCTGGCAGCCCGACTCGGATCGCAGCCCTTGCGATGGATGATGCAGCATCCCAGCTAGGCAACTATCCTTTGCTTGTCAATGCTACACCCGTGGGCATGTGGCCCCGGGTCGAAGCGGCTCCGCTCATGTTGCCGCCAGATTTAAGCAAAGCGACAATCGTCGCCGATATCATCTATAATCCTGGTGAAACGCAGCTGCTCCGACAGGCAAGGGAATATGGCCTGCGTTGTGTCAACGGCGTAGGGATGCTGGTTTGGCAGGCGGCCTTGGCCATCGAGCTTTGGACCGGGTGCCAGCCGGATATCGAGGCGATGCGGCAGGCCCTGCTACTTTTTATTCATAGCCAAGGTGTCCAAGAAGCCGACAGCCGATGACGGGCTTTGCCAAACAGCCGGATCGGCCTTGGGCTGATTTTAGTCGGGAACTGGACT
>CAZWXO010000384.1:1022-1769 GCA_964637885.1 uncultured bacterium | reverse complement strand
CGCCAATGTTACGGCGAATGCCATGGACAGCTCCGGCGAAAGCGTCGGCAACAACGTCTCTTTGCCACCATCCGTAGGCACCCAGAAGTAGAATCACACCAATTAGAATAACCACAAAAAAAGTCCATCCATGACTACTTTCTCTTCGATCTCTTTTAAGCACCAAAAGAACCTCCTCAATAATCTACTCCTCAAGTCACCAACAATTAATCAAACAAACTGAGCATCGCTAAGCAAAGCTACATATTGCGAAAATTGTTTTCGACCAGGAGAAAAGCATCGACAACATCTGGATCAAAATGCATGCCCCGCTCGTTAGTAATTATTTCACGGGCAACCTCGTGAGTAAAAGGAGGCTTATACACTCTTTCACTTACTAGAGCATCGTACACGTCAGCTAACGCCACAATCCTGGCAGCGAGAGGAATTTCCTCTCCACCAAGCCCATCCGGATAACCGCTACCGTCCCATCGCTCATGGTGGCTGCGGGCAATATCGGCTGCCATTTTCAAATAAATCCCGCGCCTGGACTGGCAATAAACGCTGTTTAAGGTATCAAAGCCAATGATAGTATGCGTCTTCATTAGCTCATATTCTTCAGCTGTCAATTTGGCTGGCTTTAAAAGAATTGAATCTTTAATTCCGACTTTGCCAATATCGTGAAGCGGGCTGGTCGCAAAGATATTCTCTATAAAACTTCGATCAAGTAGATTGTGGTATTTTTCGAGTCGTTTCGTTGTTTGCGCT
>CAZWXO010000384.1:0-1012 GCA_964637885.1 uncultured bacterium | reverse complement strand
TGCCGGATACGCATAATATGTTCGCCAGTCTCATCATCCCGAGTTTCAGCCAGCTTAGCCAAAGCAAAAATAATCATGTCCTTATCTTGAAGCGCCAGAATCCGCTCACCAGCCTTCAGGCGCAACAAAAGCTCTTTCTTATTAACTGGTTTTGTTAAGTAATCATCGACCCCAGCCTCAAAACCTCGTACTAAGTCATCCTCTTCTTCCCGCGAAGTGACCATCACGATAAATGTGTAATTATCCGTTTCTTGATTACGGATAAAACGCACCAACTCCAGCCCGTTCATCTCCGGCATATTCCAATCAGTCACAACAAAGCGTGGCGCTTCCCTTTCCCAAACTTCGGCAGCAATGCGTCCATTTTCAGCACCAATCGGAGAATAACCCATCTGACGCACAAACGCCATCAGGGTCAATCTACTAGTCTGACTGTCTTCGACAACTAAAACTTTCTCCATTTTTACTACCTCATGTCCCTCGTACGGAGCTTAGAGCAAACTTTCTTCATCAAAACGCTGTGCTTCCGTCCGCAAAATTGCATGCAACTCAGTGATCAAAGGAAAGTTATCCTCTTTAATAGCCTCGCGAATTGCTCCGCAAATCGCATGCAATCGATTTGCGCTGATATAGCCGCACACACCTTTTAGGCTATGGGCAGTCCAATCAATTTTTCTCATGTCCCGGTCGCTGATGGCCAGCTCCATTTCTTCAACCTGTGAAGCCAATTCCTTTTTAAAAGACCCCAGCATCTCCTTAGCAATCTCCATGTCCTGTTCATAACGCCCCAGCAAATCGGGAAGGTTAAATACCGGCACATTAGAGAAATCCAGTTTGCTTTGATCATTAACAATAACCACTTTCGAGATAACTCTCTCTAAATCACTTTTGCGAAAAGGTTTAGCAATGTAATCGTTCATTCCGGCAGCAATACATTTTGCTCGATCTCCGGTCAAGGCATTGGCAGTTAGGGCGATGATTGGCAAAGAAGCGAACTTCCCGCCCAGGCTAC
>CAZWXO010000383.1:378-1779 GCA_964637885.1 uncultured bacterium | reverse complement strand
AATATCTATAAAAGTTGCAAAATATGCCGGGAAAGACAAAGTGAATTTAGTTGAAACCGAAGAATACGGCTATTGTTCGTTGATTAAAGCAACTAATAGGGTGCTGGACAAGCTTACCGTTGAAAATAAAACTTTTGCAAAAATAACGCCAAAGGCACGCATGGAAAAGAAAATGGTGGATAGCGTTGCTCTGCGTGAGGCAGTTATAAATGCGATTGTTCATTATGATTATACAAAAGAAGTTCCGCCAGTATTTGAGATTTATACGGATAGAATGACGATTACTTCATATGGTGGACTGGTGGAAGGCTTGACCAGGGAGGATTTTCTGAGTTGTCTTTCCATGCCACGGAATCGAGAACTTATGCGGATTTTTCGAGATGTTGACTTGGTCGAGCAACTTGGCTCTGGCATGAGTAGGATTTTGAAGGTATATGACGAAAGTATTTTTCAGTTCACGCCTAATTTTTTAGTTGTTACGTTTCAATTTGAAGAAGGCTATAATAAAGTCGATATAAATGAGACTGTAAATGAGACTGTAAATGAGACTGTAAATGAAATAATGCAAATTATTTCTCGAGATAAAAATATCACCATTAAGAGCATCGTGGACGAGACAGGCAAGAGCAGAGCGACGGTAACACGCCTAATTAAAGAATTAAAAGAAACGGGCAAATTGCAGCGCATCGGTTCAGATAAAAATGGTTATTGGGTAGTAATAGAAAAATGATGATTATTTCTGCCGACCATGTCGAAGGTTATCAGATTAAGATTAAATTTGCCGATGGAATCGAAGGGACCTTGGATTTAAAAAATGATTTACAAAAATATAGCAACACGAGATTTTATACGCTGACAGATGTTGAAAATTTTAAGCAGTTTCGGATTAGTGACAATGGGGATTTAGAATGGCCCAATGGCTGGGATTACTGCAAAGATTCTTTGTACATGCAGCTGAAAGGCGTGGATATTGCAGACGAAAATGCTGTGGCTGACTTTTTAAGAAACCATAGCATTGCTATTTAGTTGTAGTGACTGACATTTCATGAGTAAAGCTAATTTTTATCTCGCGGGGAACAAAGTTTCGTTGAGGCTTTCCTATTGGCTGTGGCTGCTGGGAGCGTGCGATTCTTTCTTGTCCTCATCATTACATTACGAATGAAACGGGATGCATGAATTGAAAAATTGCTGAAGGCCTGTTACGTTGAAAATATTGATGAACAGGTTCCACGGATTCATGATTTATTACGGCTCGCAAAACTCGCAGGGCTTGAGGTTGATAAGGAGTTAGCAACAATGCTTGATATGATAACTGAGTTTAATATTAGTGCCCGTTATCCAGATTACAAACAAACTTTTTCTAAAAAGAGTTTTTTTTAATTTTTTTAAAATAAAAAAATT
>CAZWXO010000383.1:0-368 GCA_964637885.1 uncultured bacterium | reverse complement strand
TAGAGTGTTTGCCCAGTTAAATATTGAAAGGATTGAAGGTGTTCGCAGATGGCTGACAGGGACGATATTGAAGTAATTTTTGATACGATTGAACGATATGCTGACGTTGTTGGGAAAAATATCAAGATCAACCGTTTGTTTCTTTTTGGCTCGTTTGCGCGAGGAAATTCAGATAAAGATAGCGACATTGATGTGGCTGTCGTGTCAGATGACTTCTCAGGGGATGTAAGTGAGGACCGGCTGATGTTAATGAAGTGTCGTTGGGACATTGATCTTAGAATTGAGCCGATGCCATTCCTATCTGAAGATTTTGTGGATGACGATCCATTCGTCCGAGAGATTGTGGCGACGGGAAGAGAAATTGTGCT
>CAZWXO010000382.1:532-1790 GCA_964637885.1 uncultured bacterium | reverse complement strand
CAAGTTTTACGCATGGTCCTTAACAGTGCCGCCTTCGGGACGCAAAACCTCATCGTACTCGGATTGATTATCCGCGGCACGGTGATTCGCCCCTTTACAACCCGCTGGATTGTCGCAGCCGGAACGGCCATCGGCATCGTCAGCTACTATCTGCGTGCGACGGCAGCCATTATCTGGCCGCAGAATTTTACCAGCCTTGCCTCCCAAACCGCTTTTAATACGATAACTTTAGTAGCAATTTCCATGGCCGTCGTCATTAGCTCGGTCGGGGTGCTTTTGCTCAGTCGCGAACGCAGCGATGCCGAGAATCTCCATCATGCCACGTATGACTATCTCACCGAAACACTAAATCGGCGGGGCTTTCTCCAAGCCGCCCAGCACGAAATCGCCCGACACCTGCGCAGCGAAAAACCGCTGTCGCTGATCATGATCGATGCTGACAATTTTAAACGGGTCAACGATGCCTTTGGCCACCTGTGCGGAGATCAGGTCTTGCAGGATTTGGCCGCCCGTATTAAAAGTAATTTGCGCAGCTATGATATTCTGGGGCGCTTTGGCGGCGAAGAATTTTGGATTATTCTCCCAGAAACCAACGACTGCGAGGCCTACACAATTGCCGAACGAATTCGCCTGAGCATCGCTGACCACCCGATTCAGTTAAATGACACTTCGCTAAAATTTACCATTAGCTGCGGGGTCACCACCCACACCAACGCCTCCGAAACAGAGCTCAGCCTAAATGCACTAATCCACCAGGCCGATGGCGCTTTGTACCAGGCAAAAACGGTTGGCCGCAATCAAACCGTCCGCTACCATTAAGCTAATTGTGCTAGCTGACCCTTTCAAGGAGCTGGAAGAATCTAGGGGACGGTCCTAGTGGCCCATTGAGGGAACTCCACGATATTTGTAACCCACCTACAAAACTGTATGTTTTGATAGTTACACTGTCCGGCCTTCGCTCCCGACACTCGTGGCGGTTAGCCCTCTATACAAGCCCCCTTCCGCATCCGCAATCCTTAGTCTTGAGCACAAAATAGCCAAAAATCCTCTAAGGACTTGTCAAAAAACATGTCATCTGCTATGATTCATTTAGATATCAAATTGATATCATTTATAAATCATAGGAGCTGATAATCATGAGTGAAAACAAAAGCCAACCCACTGCCCTTCAAGAAGAAGAAAAAAAGGCCTTGGCCATTAGCGGAATGCCGCTGCTGATCCTCAACCTAATTTTATGCTGCGGCGCTACTATATTTCT
>CAZWXO010000382.1:0-522 GCA_964637885.1 uncultured bacterium | reverse complement strand
GATGTGGGCGCCAGCGGCTTGCTGCTGTGGCTGTGGCCTATCTAGCCATCTTGGCCCCCTTGCTCTTTATCGGGCTTAAGGTAGTGCGTCCCAAGGAAGCCTTGGTCCTGACCCTGTTTGGCGACTACTACGGCACTTTGCGTGGCCCAGGGTTTTTCTTTGTCAACCCCTTTGTCAGCGCCATTAACCCTGTCGTCGATGCTCTGGCCACCGAAAGCCACAGCGAGCCTAAAAAGAGCGACAAGACAAGCGGCCAGATAACCTTCAGCACAGCTGCTTCCGCCAAGCCAAGCAAAACCATTTCCCTGAAGGCAATCACCCTTAACAACGAGAAACAGAAAATCAACGACCTTTTAGGAAATCCCATCATCATCGGCATCGTCGTGGTCTGGCGGGTGGTCAACACGGCCAAGGCTGTATTTAACATCGACAACTATGTCGACTTTCTCTCCATGCAATGCGACTCCGCTTTGCGGGATGTAGTTCGCAACTATCCCTACGACGATGCCGACGAAAACAACG
>CAZWXO010000381.1:1033-1795 GCA_964637885.1 uncultured bacterium | reverse complement strand
CCTGACCAAATCCCCCAACCACCCCCACGGCATCAAGGTAATGCTGGAGAATGGCGTTGTCGGGCGGGTGAAATAGTTTGTAGCCTAATCAAATTTCTCTCTATGTGAATTGTGAACTAATCACGAAAAAAGCCATCAGGCTTTTTTCAGTGGTTTCACCCCATCCCCGTGACATGTAAGTGTTTCCTTCAAGTTTATATTAACCACGCAGGAACATAATAGTTATTTTTATCGATCGGCAGCAGGTCACTGCACAGGCAAATGACATTCCCTTTCCCTATTTCCTTCCCTTTCCCCCCCAATACGCTAAAATGCTTAACGGAATCCCTGGTTGGATTCGCGCTTTTTTTGATTTCTATCGGGTACAAAATGTTGTTTTGCTCGATGATTAAATCAATTTTTTTCCTGTCGATATCCCTGTAATAAAATAAGGGTGGTCTCTTTCCTGCATTGATAAAACTCTTAATGATTTCGCTAACCACGTATGTCTCAAAAATTGCACCGGACATGGCGGAGGCTTCTAAGGTTTCGCTGCTGCTGTAGCGAGTCAGATAAGCGCACAGCCCGGTATCGAGAAAGTACATATTTGGTGACTTTATGGTCCTCTTTAATACATTATTAAAGTAGGGTTCGATTAAGGTTACAATCCCTGAAGATATAAGGATAGAAAGCCATTGCTTTGCCGTTGGCACACTGATGCCGACATCTTTTGCCATATCTGAATAATTCAACATCTGGCTCGTTCTGGCGGCGCAGCTTGTC
>CAZWXO010000381.1:0-785 GCA_964637885.1 uncultured bacterium | reverse complement strand
CATCATATGAAACATTTGAGAACCTGTGAGCCAAAAGTCTCCATTTTTCTTATGTTTGTCTGCATATATTTTGATATAGGTCAGTAGCTGTGGTGCGTATTGAATCTCATCAATCATAACCGGGGGGGCATATTTCTGGATAAAAAGCTCCGGATCATGGATTGCAAGCTCTCGTTGCATTAAGTTGTCAAGGCTCACATACTTTCGGCTCTTCCCTGCAAGCTGCTGCAGCATGGTCGTTTTTCCGACCTGACGCGGACCTGTAATGAGGACAACAGGAAAAGCGTTGCTCGTTCGAACCACGATTTCTTCCAATTCTCTTTTTATATACATTTTCCGCTCCCTCCATACGCAACTTTATTTTAGCTCAAACCAATCAATCGCGTTTAATTTAAAGTTCAACTTTAGATTAAACGCGATTGATGCAGAAGTCAAGTGCTCTTTAAAGTAGTATGCCTACATTCGAATCAATTCTTATGCATGGAAATTCATATTAATATTAGTGGATATTTAGTCTTTAGAAGGCTAGTTTTTCGGAGTCTTCTCTGACAACGCTATTACTAATCCCGTCCCCGGGATATGCTGTAGATTCGCCATCTCCACCTTGCAGCAGTATAAGGCAATGCTCTTGGAGCCCCTCTAGGGTAAAAGGGGAGGGGGGGCTTGTCTCGGCTCGCTTAATTGAAAAGCAGGCTGCCTCCCGGTTGGGACGACGGCCCGCTTTTGCTTCTTTGATAGTGTCGTGTTGCTAGATTAGCTTAGGGATACGCAAGGAGCGTCCCCTC
>CAZWXO010000380.1:0-1798 GCA_964637885.1 uncultured bacterium | reverse complement strand
CGTTGGGTGCGACGGGATAATATTCTCCGTATCCAGCGGCAGAAAGCTTTTTCGGATTTACTCCCATTTGTACAAAGGCCCGGATGACCGAAGATGCGCGGGCTGCCGAAAGTTCCCAGTTGGAAGGGAAGCGAAAGGTGTTAATTGGAACGTTGTCGGTATGCCCTTCGATTTGGACATCATTGGGAATGTCCTTGATTATCTGCACGACGTTAGTCAGCATTTGTCGAGCTTCCGGGCGAATGTCGGCGCTGCCGGAATCAAAAAGTGCCGTATCGACGACTCGTATCACCAGGCCACGACGATCAATTAAGGTGCTCATGCGGCCTTCCATTTTCATGTCTTTAATTGCCTGATCGATTTGCCGCTGCGTCTGCTGTTGTTTCTGTTTTTGACCGGCTGTTTGCATCTCCGAGTCCTGAATAGCCGGCCCGGCATCTTGGGCAATTAACTGTTGCCCACCTTCCAAGATGCCCAAAGCCCCTTGCATGCTTGTCATAACTTGCTGGAATTTAACGATGTCGGTTTGGGAAAACGAAAAAAGCAGGATAAAAAAAGTCAAAACCAGCGTAACTAAATCTCCATAAGTTACGATCCAGCCGGGGGCTCCTCCTTTTGGAGCTTGTTTTTTCCTTTTCCTACTCATTATTCATTTCCTTCGCCAGCGGCATCTTCCTCAAGCTTTCTTGTCTCCATCGGCAGGAAGGCGTTGAGCTTTTCGCGAATTACCCGCGGGTTGTCGCCGGCTTGGATGGAGAGGACCCCCTCCATCATGATTTCCCTGACAAGCATCTCCTCGTCGTTTCGTTCGCTGAGTTTGCCGGCGACAGGGAGGAAGAACAAATTGGCCATCAAAGCACCGTAAAAAGTTGTGATCAAGGCTACAGCCATGCCGGGACCAATGGCGGAGGGATCATCTAGATTCTTGAGCATTTGAACCAAGCCGATAACAGTACCTATCATCCCATAAGCCGGAGCGTATTCCGCAATCTTAGAAAAAAGATTAATCCCTGTTTGATTACGGCTCTCCAGATACATCAATTCTGTTTCCATGAAGCTTTTGACAAACTCGGGGCTACTGCCGTCAACGATGAGCAGAATACCCTTTTTTAAAAAATCATCTTCAATCGTCTCGCTTTGACTGTCCAAAGCCAACAAGCCTTCGCGTCGGGTCGTTTCTGCAAAACCGACGATGCTTTCAATGGTTTCGTGGACTTTGATTGGTTGAGTGCGAAAAACCTTAATCGGCAACTTCGATATGTTTAAAACATCGGGTAACGAAAAGTGGATCAGGGTTGAACCGATGGCACCACCAAACACAATCATTATCGATGGGACGCTGACGAAGGTCATAATCGTTCCACCCGACATGATTCCATATAAGATTAAGCTGATGCCGGTAACTATGCCAATAACGGTACCAATATCCACGCTGCTTCCTCCCAACTTCGCGATAATTTATACAAGTTAAAGTTAATATAATTACTAGAGAAAAGCAAGGGTGCTCTTAGCCTAAATTAGCCTCAACCGAATTTCGGGGCGGGCGGGGTCCATTGTATTGATAAAACTGGCACTCGATCCCCCCATTAAAAAGCTTGCGACGCCGGTCGGCCCGCTTGCCGAAAATGTGCTGAAAATCTTGATTAGAAGTTAGAATATAAAAAGACCACGTTGGATTTTTTTTGGCTAAAACGCCCATCTGGTGGTACAACTGCTCGGTAGTGTCCCTCTCGCCGCTGCGCTCGCCGTAAGGAGGACTAGTTACGAGGCATCCGTGGGGAGCAGAAATGGTTGTTTC
>CAZWXO010000379.1:0-1801 GCA_964637885.1 uncultured bacterium | reverse complement strand
CAGGGCATTTATCGCTCAGGAGGTTTTACAGTATCGTCGAGGTAGCAAGGGTAAGCCATGGCGCTTTCTGGACTTTGCTCGAGGTAAGGGGCAGGCTGTAGTCAATGAGTTTGATAATATGGTGGACGAAACCCAGTTGGAATGGGAGGAGCACGAGCTCAAATCCCCTGATATTCTTGCCCTGAAGGGCTTGTCACAGTTTGAGAAGTTTCCGGCCAGTAAGCTTATCGGTGATCTATTGGAGAACTGGCATGTGTCGGATTTTCACATTCAACAGGCGCGAAGCGAGATGGTATCAGGTTATGCTGAGCATTTATCCGCAGAAGGGGAGAACTTGGCGCTGGTCACAGAATATCTTTTTAAAAACCATCCTCAGGTGTTTGACAATATTCGGAAAAAATTGCAGGAGCGAGTGCCGGGAATCAGTGATGTTGGGGCCAAGTTAACGGAAGAGGGACGGGTTTTGTTGCGGTTTCAGGATGGGGCCTTTACTGATCCTTTTTTGTCGCGCCATGTGTCTGACGGAACTGTTAAAATGTTTGCTTATCTGGTTTTGTTGTATGATCCCAAGCCCCATTCTCTTTTATGTATTGAGGAACCGGAAAACCAACTCTACCCACAGCTGCTGTATGAGCTTGCGGAAGAGTTCCGGGAGTATGCTCGGAGGGGGGAACAAGTTTTTGTATCGACCCATTCTCCTGATTTTTTGAACGCGTGCCAGCTTGACGAAGTGTTTTGGCTGGAAAAGAAAAATGGCTTCACGGTGATTAAAAGAGCGGCGGAGGATTCGCAAATTAAAGCCTATATGGATGATGGGGATCAGATGGGGCATTTATGGCGTCAAGGTTTTTTCGGCGGGGTTGACCCACGATGAAGGAGCTGGTGTTTTTTCTCGAAGAGCAATCTGCTAAAGCCTTGCTGGAAACAATTTTTCTGCGTTTATATCCTGCCGATGTAGCGGTTAAGTATATAGTTTTTGAGGGCAAGAATGATTTAACCAAGCAATTGGAACGGCGAATGCGCGGGTATCTTAACAAAGAGGCGCGATTTATTGTGCTACAGGATCAGGATGCTAAGGATTGTCATAGTTTAAAAGCCGAGCTGAAAGATAGGTGCCACATGGCTGGAAGGCCAGACGCCATTGTGCGCATTGCTTGCCATGAGATAGAGAGTTGGTATCTAGCTGATTTGGCTGCTGTTGGGCTTGCTTTTAAAAAGACGGGGTTGGCCGGGAAACAAGAGGGCGAAAAATATCGCAATCCTGATAGCTTGGGCAATCCTGTCCAGGAGTTGCGCAGATTGGTTCCCGAATACCAGAAAGTAGGGGGCTCGCGACTTATCGGCCATCATCTAACCTTGGAAAATGATCGATCAAAGAGTTTTTATCATTTGCTGCAAGCGGTGAAATTGATACTGAAGGATGAGTAAATTATAGCTGTGAGCGGTCAAATAAAATTCGTTTTTATTGTCTTTCGATGGCTATTGAATATAGGCACAGATGTCCGAGGGATGTATTTATATGATCGTGCACATTAGGTAAAGGGTCGCTTTTTAGATGTTTTCCAAAGGCTTAAGTCTATGGAGCGACTAGGCAGTGGTTTAACGAAAATCGTCAATGAATACGATAAGAAAGAATTGCTGGAGATGCGGGACATCGGCCCCGAAAAGGCGGAGAATTTTGGCCGGGGGATTCTGGCGATAATCAAGGCCAACTAGTTTTTGAGCAAAGTTAAAAGTCCAGGGCTGCTTGATTTGCTGCAGGTAGGAGAAAATATCGGTATTAAAACTGGAAAAGCAAAAA
>CAZWXO010000378.1:867-1822 GCA_964637885.1 uncultured bacterium | reverse complement strand
CCTTGACCAAATAATCCTTCATCAATTATTCCCCCATCTTCTCCTGCAAAATACTATTCCCCATATTTAAATGATAATTTTCTCAAACAATTATACTCGATAGCCCGCACCCCTGCACAAAAACCCACGCGTACAGGGAGACGGTTCTCCTGGTTCTGGGTTATTTTACCTTATAATCGCAGACTGTCGGGCTTGGGAAATAAAGGAATTATTTTAATAATTCTCTCCAAGCATTCGCCAATCAGGCCAGGTCGTCAAAAATATCGCCACCGACAAAGACCAGGTCCTCGCTGCCTTGAGCGGCATCTCGACCTCAGCTTCAGCTCCAGCAGCGGCCCAGGAACTGTCTGCGACCGTCGAAGAACAGACGGCGACGATGGACCATCTTAGCGCCTTGTCCGAACATTTGCGTAGCCTGGCCACCTCAATGAACAACCTGACGACAAGCTTTGCCTTGCAACATGACTAGAACATAGCTTAAGCTTGTCCGTGACCGCCCCCTACAAGCCAGACAGGATGGCGGTTTTAGCGCAAATAAACGTTTATCATAAAGTCGGCAAACCAACAGAGCAGACCGCAGAAACCGATCCCTAAATCCTCGTCCCCTAGATCCTGTTGATCCACGCCTCCGCTCGATACACTGTGGCAAAAGTGCCAGACATCGCCGCCAGATAAGCTCCCTGCACCTGCTCGGCTGGAATCATCATTCCTTCCCAGGTCAAATCCCGCGTCGCGCAGGCATCGGCAATCAAATCAATTTCATATCCAAGGGCGGCCGCTGCTCGAACCGTGGTGTCGATGCACATATGTGTCATCATCCCGCAGACAACCAGCTCCTTGACCTCCTGTTCCGCCAGTTTTTCTTTGAGACTAGTCCTATGAAAGCTGTCGGGTTGGTGCTTGATAATGATTGCTTCTCCCTCTAAGGGTAAACAACCTGCGTAGATTTCCGCCC
>CAZWXO010000378.1:0-857 GCA_964637885.1 uncultured bacterium | reverse complement strand
GTCGACTCAGGCAAAAAAAATGTGGCATCCGGGCTTTGGCTGATATGGCGAACATGCAAAATAGGCCATTGCCGTTGGCGGAAAAATGCCATCATTCGACTTGCCTGCTCGGCTGCTTGCTCCGGACTTACCAGCTCATATTTCCCACCCTTAAAATAGTCATTTTGAATATCGACCAATACCAGACCCTTGGCCATGAAACCGCCTTCTTTCCCATCGTTATCATTGTCTTAAATTTTAGCATGTGCCCGGCTCAAAATGGGCGATCACCTGAACATTCCCGTCAATTTCTTCGCGTATCTTTCCTTCAATACTATGAATCAACTGATGAGACTCCTCAACACTCATATCTGGCTTGGTCATGATGTGCATATCGATATACAAATCATTTTTACTTCCACGACTCCGGATCTTATGGATATCCTTGACATCATTAAAGCTGAGGGCAATGTCTCTGATTTTTTCTGTCTTAACGGCCGCCTTGTCCACCAGCACATCGCTATTATCTTTAAAAATCTCATAGGATGCGTGAAAAATAAAACCCGACACTACAAGCGAGGCTATCGGATCAATCAGCGGTGGCAATCCTACTTTGATCCCAATCAACGTTGCAAGGACACCAAGTGAAACATAGATATCACTTCTGGTATGCATGGAATCTGATGTCAAAATCAGGCTCCCTAGCTTCTTGCCCTTTTTATACTCGTAAACACAAACAAAAATATTGACGCCAAGCGTCCCTACCAAAATAATCAGGCTCGCCAGCGTAATATTAGGTATTACGGGATTCATGAATCTGCCAATTGCATCCAAGACTATTTTCCCCGCGACGAAGAAAAGCATTCCAGCAATGAACA
>CAZWXO010000377.1:1569-1823 GCA_964637885.1 uncultured bacterium | reverse complement strand
ATCATAAATGCAACTCGGCTGCACAAGAAACTCCTCTGTGTTCATAATTTCCTTTGCGCTGGAAAGCTTCTTTTTCAGTTTTCCAGATTTTACTTTAAACAAGTTGTTTTTCAATGCTTTCAAATAACTCATGCAATCTCCAGTCTTTCTCAAAGTGCTAACTAGCTGATTATGATTTTCTAATAATTAGAACGGTTCAATATTTCCGCTCCATTAGATAGGTTGTCCTTGCACTTTGATTCATTAATTTTTCT
>CAZWXO010000377.1:788-1559 GCA_964637885.1 uncultured bacterium | reverse complement strand
ATTACAAGATACTCTGAAAAAATCCTTTTCAAACGTTTCTTTTGTGTAGTAATCAAAAATATCAACCTGATTCGATAATAGCTTCATTACTTAAATATCTTCCTTATGCTTTTTCCATAATTTAAAAGCTACTTCTCCGCATTGTAAGTGTCTTGATTGATATCGTTTTCTTCATCAAGCATTGACGTTTTACCCTTTTTCCAAAAAAACTCCTTATTTTATCCCTGAATACGCCAATGATTCCGCCGCTCACCAGCAATAGTGCCGCAAGAGATTGAAATAACTAGCTTCCTGTCCCGGGGTCAATGTACGGGTTTGTCCAGCCCCAAAAAAGACAGGATAAAAACACATATACAACAATATTCCTTCAACTTGACCAACCCCTCCCACTCTTGATACATGAATATTATAATTTTGCTGTTCTGCCTGATTCAGAAATACGCAAAAAACTTCAATACGCATTTTTCATTGTGGAATTATAGCAACTATCCGATACGTAATTCAGTTTAAAACTGATGTTAGTTTTTTATTTTTAATAACGAATGACTTATTAGACTCAAATTGGTATATTCCCCCATTATTAATTAATATTTTAAATTTATATTCGCCATTCGAAAAAAATCGTAATGGAATATTGGCAAAGAAACCAGCTTCAATGTAATCTCCAGATCCAAAATACTTTACAATATCCGGTCTGAGCCATGCACAAGTGGAAAAAGCTATCTCCTTACCCGCCCTATCGGTAAATACTATGAAACAATTTTGATCCCA
>CAZWXO010000377.1:0-778 GCA_964637885.1 uncultured bacterium | reverse complement strand
ACAATCCCCCAGCCCCTAAGTTTTAACACATCTCTTCCATCGATTTTTCCGACTTCAATTAAGTCGATAGAACCTTGCGCTGGCAATAATGTGGCACTCTTGGTGGGGGTGGTTATCTCACTTACGAATGGAATAGTCAAAAATGACTCGCTAGATAAGCTCTGACCATCTATACTTACATATTTATCTAGCCATAGTAAATCGCTATTATCTCTGGAGTTCACTATTAAGCCAATCCGATAAACACCTTCCTCAAACTTGTGCGTTGAGCACATTGTCTTAAATATTTGATAATCGATGCTCTTTTTTTCAGGTGCAAGCAAATCAGTAGCTAAAACATAGTCTTTCCTAGGTCCGCTTATCTTACTAAACCTGAGCATTATCTTCAAGTTGCCACGATTGTTTCTTTCATCATCATTTAGGAGGATTGCCCCGGCAAAATATGAGGTGGTACCACTAAGCGAAATAAGTTTGTCGTATGACCCCTCCTGATTTTTAGATTTGAGGTAGTCATAGATATATCCTTCAAATGATCCAGATATAAAAGAAGATGGATAACCATAAACACAACAATCGGCCGCGCGAAAAATCACACTTTTTCATTTCTCGTCCTCCAACATAGGAAGTTTCAGTTTAAACAACTCATTTAGAACCATCCTTAATGTATTTACACCTGATTGATGATTAATATCTGGGAAAGGCTTCCCACTATAATAAACAGCATTAAGTATTCTCGTTTGATCATACATCGGTGTCCCGGGGAGTTTACGATTAGAAT
>CAZWXO010000376.1:0-1827 GCA_964637885.1 uncultured bacterium | reverse complement strand
TTTTTCAGCGGTCTCGGAGCGTCCCCATGGCCCGCTCCCCTTGACCCTTAAGTATGCTTAGTACTCGTTCAAACTCGACAGGTTTACTGATATAGTCGTCCATTCCAGCGGCAATACATTTATCCCGGTCACCTGACATGGCATTTGCCGTCATCGCAACAATAATAGTATGCCGACTGTCCTTCTCGTATTCCCTGATTTTGGCGGCACTCTGATATCCATCCATTACCGGCATCTGACAATCCATAAATATTACATCATAATTTGTGGCTTGCGTCGCCTCGAATGCCTCGATGCCATTATTCGCTATATCACAATGCAAGCCAAGGGATAAAAGCAGTTGCGTAAAGACTCGCTGATTCATTTGATCATCTTCCACCAAGAGGATTTTAGGGACTAATTTAAATTCATTTTTAATCTCCAACATCTGCTCTGAATTATTCTTGGCTTGATCAGCAGCCGGCCCCATATTGTCCATTGCATAAGTTGCATCTCCAGTTCTATCTAGCGGCAATCGCACTTCAAAGGTAAAGGTTGATCCCTCCCCCAGCTTACTTTCAAGGTGAATACTTCCACCCATGCGCACCGCCAATTCTTTGGAAATCGAAAGCCCTAGGCCTGTTCCTTCATATCTTTTCGTCAAAGATGAATCCACCTGACTAAAAGGTTGAAAAAGCTTTGCCATCGCTTCAGAACTAATCCCTATGCCAGTATCCTTCACGATGAATTTTAGCAAAACTGCCTCTTGCTCCTGTTCACCACAATCAACAGTCATGGCTACACTGCCGGTGCTTGTGAATTTAATTGCATTGCTGAGAAGGTTGCAAAGTATTTGTTGGATTCGAGCAGGATCGCCACACACATTTTCCTTGATCATATTTTTGTATTCTGAATTGAGAGCGATCCCCTTTTCCCGGGCCTTTAACCGGAATAAAGCTAAACTATTTTCAACAATTTCCTCAACACCAAACGACTCTTCGCTTATCGACATCGCATCTGCTTCAATTTTCGATAAATCAAGTATGTCGTTGATTAGATGTAAAAGGGTAAACGATGCCGCTTTCGCCTCATCGATGAAATCCTGCTGTGTACTAGACAATGCAGTTGTTTCCACTAACTGCAAAAATCCAACTATTCCATTCATGGGAGTGCGTATTTCGTGGGACATATTTGCAAGGAATCGGCTTTTGGCAATCGTTGCTGCTTCCGCAGCCTCTTTAGCCTGCAAGAGTTCATTTTCAGTATTTTTTCGTTCTGTGGTATCGCGTGCCGTACCATAAACACCGACGGTTTTGCCAGACTCATCTATTATTGGAACGGCATTTGTTGAGTGCCAGTAGTATGTTCCCTGGCGATGACGAATCCGGTATTCAAAATTTTCATGGCGCTCGCCCGAATTAATTATTAAATTCAACCAGTCTGCAAACGATTCTACATCATCAGGGTGAATAAATTCTCGGTATGAACTACCCACCACCTGATCCACCTGATGGCCAAGCAGCTTCGTCCAGGCCGGCGAGACGAAAGTAAAGTTATTTCTTCCGTCAAGCATATATATTATGTCCTGGCTATTCTCGATTAATAAGCGATATTTTCTTTCACTCTCCTGAAGTGCAATCTCTTCTTTTTTGCGCATGGAAATATCACGGGTAATACTAATAATGTGCGGGACTCCGCGCAGCATTATGATTCTGGCAGATATCATTGCATGAATGCCTCGCCCATTTTTAGGTGTTAGAATAGCTTCAAAATTTTCGCAATAACCGTGCTCCTTTAGCTCTTGCACAATTGAGTTGCGCTCTTCGGCGTTTTGCCATATATTCAGTT
>CAZWXO010000375.1:1381-1831 GCA_964637885.1 uncultured bacterium | reverse complement strand
GACCAGAAGATTCAAATGCAAAGCGTCTATGCGGATGAGGCAAGGGCTTATGAATTAGAGCTATATCCAGTTGCTGAAAACAAGCAAACTGCTAAAGACTATGAGCATAAAGAAAATCCAATTGCTACAGCAACCTATTATACGATTTTGCAGCTTGCCAACCTATTCATTGGATTTATAATTTCTTTTTTCATATCAAAATCAAGTCCCGGTATCTGGAGAAATATTTTTGGTTTTTCAGTTGCATTTTTTGTCGCTTGGATAGGTGGAAGCCTTTTGGTTTCTATTTTTGCTACATCCACTAAAGTAATAGTTGCAACTTTTGGTAGAGGATTTTTGTTCGCATTGGTGGGTGCGGCCGTTGGCACATATTATGGAAGGCTAAAGAATAAGGATGCTCAAAAAAAATCGTCAATTATAATAAAAGACTCTTTTCAAGAAAACCCTTTA
>CAZWXO010000375.1:886-1371 GCA_964637885.1 uncultured bacterium | reverse complement strand
TAAAAATGAGCTTAAACAGGAATCAAAGGAATGTCATAATTGCAGGTATTTCAATTATTGTCCTTATGGGAATTTTTCCTCCTTGGGTAAATACTTTTAGTGTTAACGGCGTTTATAGTGAAGAATCTGCTGGTTATGATTTTATTGCATCACCGCCACCAAAAAAAAACAATTGCCGCTACGGAATCAAAATAGATACATCGAGATTGCTCATACAATGGGTGGTGGCTATTGCAGCATCGGGCCTTGGTATACTTCTAACAGCAAGGCAACCAAACGAGCAAGAGTGAAAACCGGTCCGTGAATAAACTCTCTCCTGGGCATAGAATTATTTTAACCGGGAAAACGGTCATGGCTTTTTAATTTAGAGACCTGTCAGAAAAAGAAAGGGATTTTGGCCACTTGCAAACCTCCTTTTTGTGCCTGTCCTGGGTCTTTACTGGCAGGCTTTTTTTTCTTACTTTTGGGTAGTTTTTTACCTATGT
>CAZWXO010000375.1:0-787 GCA_964637885.1 uncultured bacterium | reverse complement strand
CAAATGGGCGGAAATATCGCGCCTTGCCAGACCGTATAGTTTCAGGCCCTGGAAGGACCCATTTAATTTCTGATACCCTGCTGCCCATAAGTCTCGGCCCGGCTTTTGGCAGATGATCGGAACACGCCATGATCATCCACAAAATCAAAAATCATAGCCTTGTCCTTTCCTGGTGCCGGTCGAAGTGCCCGTCCTACATATTGAATGAGACGCCCACTAAATTTGACGGGGGTCCCCAGGAACACGGTTGATATCCCCGGCAGGTCAAACCCTTCGCCGATTAGCTGTCCGGTGGCAATCAGGTATCTGCATTCACCATCCTGCAAGGCCGTAATAATCCGTTCTCGGTCCTTTGGGCCTGCGCTGCCGGTAAACACCTCAGCTTGAATGCCATGGGCATCCGACAGGATATTTTGCAGCGTAACGCAATGGGCTTTCCGGTCGGATAGGATCAAGGAAACGCCATGGCCGTTATTCTCAGATACGGTTTTACAAATCAACCGGTTCCGGTCTGCATCCTCGGTCAGTTCGGACAAGGCTTTTGAATACTCTGCGCTGGCATCCGCAAAGGGATAAAATCCAGTTTCAACCCATTGGACTTCTGCCCGGCAAAGGTTACCAGCCTGGACAAGGTCGTGTTTATCAATCCTGCCGGTAACATCCCCCACATACCAAAAAATAACCTTGGACAATCCATCCCGTCTCCAGGGGGGTGGCAGTCAATCCAAGACTGTACTTTGCATCGAAGGCGCTCACGGCTTCGGAAAACATCCTGGCAGGGGCTTTA
>CAZWXO010000374.1:0-1860 GCA_964637885.1 uncultured bacterium | reverse complement strand
GAGATGTGCCCATAAATCGTAATCAGCCGTAGCGTAGCCTGTCCCTGTCATAATCGATATTACTTGAAAAAGAGCATGCCGAAAGGATAGCTCGAACCCTTTGCCGTCCATAATAAACATAGCGGCAATGAAAAAAGTTGAAATCCCAGCCAAGCCAAAATAACCGCGTAGCTCTGCGTCCTTGAGGACATCTTTCCACCAACCGGTCATTAAAAGCCAGTATAGCGAAAAATTAACCCCGGCCATAAACATAAAGAAACACAAAATATATTCGATAAGAGGGCTGTTAAAATAAGCAATACTAGCGTTTTTTGTCGAGAACCCTCCACTAGCGACCGAAGTAAAAGCATGATTAACCGCGTCAAAAAAGCTCATTCCCGAAAGCGACAAGGCAAAGACAGCAAGGCAAGTCATGCCCAAATAGATATACCACATTATTTTAGCATTGTCCCTCAATCTAGGCACAAAACGTTCTTTAATCGGACCGGGCACCTCCGCACGAAAAAGATGAAGCGCCCCAACGCCAAGTTGAGGCAAAATGGCGATAATTAGAACAATAATTCCCATGCCCCCCAGCCATTGAGTCATGCTGCGCCAGAGAAGAATACTAGCCGGCAACGACTCAACATCGGCGATGACAGATGACCCGGTAGTTGTAAAGCCAGACATCGCTTCAAAAAAGGCATCGGTGTAGTGCGGAACGGCACCGGAAAGTAAGTATGGGAAAGCCCCGGCAAAAGAACAGACAATCCAACTAAAAACGACAATAACAAACCCTTCACGAAAACTTAACTCGACATGTTCCCGACCAACCCGCGAAATAATAAAACCCAAAATCATCGTTGGCGCAATCACGGCAATAAAGCTAAAGTGAGCCGCATCTCTCAGTATCAACGACAAAAGCAAAGGGACAAACATTACCGCCCCTAATGCAATCAGTAAAAAACCCAGTAACCGACCAATCGCTGACCAGTTCATCCTAACCCCCGGTGATGCGTGTATTTTATTCAAGGTCAAACATATCGACAATTTCGTCTTTTGACTCGTAATGCAAAAACACAATAATCCGATCTCCTGCCAGCAAATGGTCCTCACCGCCAGGAAATATTATCCGCTCCCCGCGAATAATCGCGCCGATAATCGCCTCAGCAGGGAAATATATACTGGTAAAAGGCTTGTTTAAAAACGGCAGACCGCTGGCAGTGTACATCAAGGGGCTGACCGCTAGGTCGATCCCCATCTTGTGGAGTAATGGGGCATAATCGGCCCGAGAAATCCGCGTAACGACGCGCTCTACTCCATAATGTTTGGCAATTACCGAGACAAGAATATTTAGCTTGTCATCTCTCGTCAGAGCCAAGACGGCGTCGACATTGAGAATTCTCTCTTCCTTCAATAAATCGATATCCGAGCCATCCCCCAAAATAACCATCGCCTCAGGCAGCAAATCAGCCATCTCCCGGCACAGCTCTTTGTCATTGTCGATTATAGTGACGCCAATGCCAGCCTTGATTAAAATTTTGCTTAAAAAATAGCAAATCTGCCTTGCTCCAAAGATTGCTACGCGCTCAGGTGACCCTAAAGCGCTGATGTCAAAAAGTTTTTTAATTTTCTTTAGCTTGTCATGGGGAAAAAGCACAAAAATGCGGTCCCCAACCATTATCTGGTCTTTGCCATGAGGCATGACAATTTTTTCGTCCCGGATAATTGCGGCAATCACACACAAATTCTCCCGCCAATGCGTATCCTTAAGCGGTACCCCGGTGACCCCACGTATGTCTTTCTCAATCGCTATCTCCAGCATCCGGATACGTCCGTTGGCGAAATCGGCACAGGCACAAGTTCCTGGCATTTGCACCA
>CAZWXO010000373.1:0-1868 GCA_964637885.1 uncultured bacterium | reverse complement strand
CTCGAACGTGGGGCCGCAGGGAGTCTCAACGGCAAAAGAGAAAACCGCGCCTTGTCCGGGCTGGCTGTCGATGCTGATTCGGGACCCCATTTTCTGTGCCAACAGATCAGCGATAGCCAGGCCCAGGCCTGTGCCGCCGAAGCGCCGGGTAATGGATGGGTCAGCCTGGGTGAAAGCCTCAAAGAGAGCTTGTTGTTGCTCAAGGGGAATGCCGATCCCCGTATCGCGGACGGCAAAGGTAAAGCGGCCGGTTCCAAGCTGGTCGCCCGCCTCCCAGCTGGCCTGTAGCTCGATTTCCCCTTGGGCGGTAAATTTGGCGGCATTGCTGAGAAAATTGACGATGATTTGTTTGAGGCGCATTCCATCAACAAGAGCGACTCGGGGCATCCCCGGCTGGATGGTTAAAATGAGCTCCAGCCCTTTGAGGGCAACGGGGTAGGAGATAGTGGCACTGGCTTCCTTTAGCAGGGTGTACAGGTCAGCGTACCCTAGGGACAACTCTAGCTTGCCAGCTTCAATCTTGGAAAAGTCCAGCACATCGCTGATGATTCCTAGTAAAGTAGTGGCGGATTGATGGACGCTGGACACATATTCCTGCTGGGTTTGGTTTAACTTTGTATCCTGCAGTAGATGGGTAAAGCCGATGACGCCGTTAAGCGGGGTACGGATTTCGTGACTCATATTGGCGAGAAAAACGGACTTGGCTCTGTTGGCTCGGGCTGCTTCCTCTTCGGAGCGGGTTATTTCCTCCACCATTTTCAGTTTTTCCCGGACATTGACCACCATTTGCGCGAAGACGCTGAGGAGTGCTTTTTCGCTGGCATCGTATGGGTGGGCGCGGGAAATAAAATCAAAACCGACCGTGCCGACGATTTCTTCACCGGCATACATCGGCAGCAGCAAAAGGGTTTGGACGCCTTGGTTTAGCAGCAACTCTCGAAAATCATTGTCGTCATCAGCACCCATTTCTTCCACGGCCGGAATAAAGACAAAGCCGCTTTTTTCGTAGATCCGGCGGCCTTTGATAAAGATAGCCGCCGGAATCTGCTGTAGCCGTGCTTGCCAAGGCTCGATTCCGGTCTGGCACCATTCGTAAGTGTTGGAAAAGAAACGCCCGCTGGCGTCACGCTCAAAGATAAAGGCCCGGTCGGCCTCGACAAAGGTGCTGACTTTGGCGAGAGCGTTGTGGATGGCCGCGTCGTGTCCGTCGAGGGGCAGATTGATATAGTCCTCGGCGATCTCCAGTAGGATCCGCAGCATCGACTCGGACCGCTTGCGGGCAAAAATCTCCTGCTTGGAGACCTGCAACAGGCTTTCCCGTTGGGCTTCGATCTTCTTGCGCCCGGAGATATCCAGCAGAATGCCGGTAACGACCAGCGGCTCACCCGTCTCGCTCCGCTGGGCGACTTTCCCCCAGATTTGGAGCCAGATCCAGAGGCCCCGCTTGTGGCGAAGGCGCATTTCACATGAATAGGAAGGTGTCTGACCGGCTAGGTGAGCCTCGACGTGCTCCCAAGTAGCGGCGGCATCATCGGGGTGGGTCAGCCCTCTCCACGTCTCGATGCTAAGGGGGGCCAGCTCGGCTGGCTCGTAACCCAGCAGGCGGACCCATTCCTCATCGATGATCATTTCGCCGCTGGGGATCCGCCATTCCCAGATGCCCCCGCTAACGGCATCCAGGGTAGCCTGGAGCCGGGTTTGCTCGCTGGCGAGGTGGATCTCCAGATTCTTTTTCTCGGTAACGTCAAAGCCGACGGACTGATACTTAATGGCTTGGCCGGCATCGTCAAAGATACCGCGGTTGTGCCATTCTTGCCAGCAAGGCTTGCCTTCGATCGTGGCTGTCTGGTAGCTGACACCGGCAGGAT
>CAZWXO010000372.1:1471-1884 GCA_964637885.1 uncultured bacterium | reverse complement strand
AAATTCACCCTGCCAGAGGATAATCAAAGGATACTGGCAAGCCAGTATCAGCTTTATTTACCCAGCGAAGAGGTGCTTAAACAGGAGTTGGTAAAGGAGATGGCGGAGCTAGGGGGGAACGACGATGGAATATGAGTTGCTTGGTAACATTGTCGATGTGTCCAAGGGTAAGAAGCATAATCCAGTGGAATATCCAACCATTGGCGCAAAACGAATAATAGGAATCAATGATCTTAGAAATGATAACGTTTTAATATTTACTGACGATAGCAATGGAGTAGAGGCTTATGAAAATGATATATTAATTGCATGGGATGGCGCTAATGCCGGGACTATCGGTTATGGCAAAACTGGCTATATCGGAAGTACTATAGCTCGTTTGCGTATAAAAAGTGACGAGCAATATAGTGGTG
>CAZWXO010000372.1:0-1461 GCA_964637885.1 uncultured bacterium | reverse complement strand
TAGGACAATTACTGCAATCAAAATTTAAACAGCTAAGATCAACAACTACGGGTGCAACTATTCCGCATATTAATCGCGCTGTTCTAGATGCTATCAAGGTTCCGCGGCTTGCTTTGCACGAACAAATCCGCATTGCCGACCTTCTCACCCGTGCGGAAAAGCTGATTGCCAAACGGAAAGAGAGCATCAAGGCGCTGGATGAACTCTTGAAGAGTACTTTTCTGGAGATGTTTGGGAATATAAGATTAAAGAAATCAGCATACCCCTGGAAGAAGTTGCGGCCCTTTCTTTTTGCCCAAAGTGGGAAATCAAGCAAAGGGATACTGTCAAATACAAAGACTAACTTTCCTATTTATGGTGGCAATGGTATTAATGGGTGGGCCCGTGAGGCTCTTTTTAGCGAACCAATTGTAATAGCAGGACGTGTAGGTCAGCAGTGTGGAGTAATACATGTTTCGAAAGGCCCTTGTTGGGTAACAGATAATGCAATAATTTTGATTATTAGAGATACTTCTATTTTAAATTCGATTTATCTAGCGCATGCGCTTTCGCAATCCCCAATTCTGGAAAAAGTTAGACAATTAGATTTACCTTTTATTAACCAGTCAATGCTGTTGGATATTTTCATTCCGATTCCAGATATTAGAATGCAAGAGAAGTTTGCTAAAATTACTGCAAAAATCAACCTTCTTAAAGAAAAATATAACACTGACCTTGATAACCTTGAACTCTTATTAATTTTACAAAGTCATAAATTATTTAACGGAGTATAAAACAAAATGATTCACGGGGGGGCGCTTGTCATGTATGAGTCCCCCTATTGCAGAGGATGCAATAGGGCAAGACCCTTCGTATCCTTCGTCAGCTCCCGAGCTCGGTACTGTGCCCGCAGATCTTATTGGTGCGTTCAGACTGATATTTTAATCGACACCACTGGAAGCTGTTTTTAAGGCTTTGGGCGTGGAATAAGGAGGAATTAGACAATGGCAAACAGAACTGGAACCTACGTCGCTTTTGATGGACTGGGTGAGACTGATCCTACTAAGTCTGACTTCAGGTACTACGCTACTATTCAGGCATGGTGCGCAAACAGCCACATTGAGTTTAACATCACGAACAGTCACGGTAAAACATATGCTGTTCGCGATTCAAGTTCAAAAGCCACCCTATACGCTCGGATTAGGGAAAGGCTTAGCTTGTCAAAAAATATGCTCGCTATTCTCACACGGGATACAAGATATACAGGGAGTGTGCTTTCTTATGAAATAGAGCAAGCGATTGATAACTACCAAATACCATTGATTATCGCGTATCCTGAATACTCATCAATTCTAAATGTCGATTCCTTAAGCAACTTGTGGCCAAAGTCGCTTGCAGACCGTGTAATTAAGACAGGAATTGAGGCAATACACAGGTTGACCATGGGGACGGTTCTTGTGTCCATCCTGTCAAAGTGCTAAA
>CAZWXO010000371.1:0-1896 GCA_964637885.1 uncultured bacterium | reverse complement strand
GGATCGGTGGCGATGAATTCGCCTTTGTCCTGCTCCGGACGGAAACGAAAGAGGCCGAGGCGTTAATCGAGGCGATTCAGGCAGAGCTGACACAGCTGAACGCGACAGAGAACATTGTGGCCCTTAGCGTTTCTTTTGGCGTCTATACTTTAGAAACCGCGGGATTGCCGCTGGATCGAGCTTTTAAGCTGGCAGACGATTATATGTATCGGAGTAAACTGACTAAGGGCAGCAGCCCTAAGTCCAACATTGTCGCTGCCTTGATGGCCGCTCTCAGCGAGCGGGATTACATTACCGAGGGGCATAGCCGTCGCTTGGCGGAGCTGGGGGCCAAGATTGGTCGGGCCATGCATCTGTCCAAGAAGCAGCTGGATAACCTGGCTCTCCTCGCCCAAGTTCACGATATCGGCAAGGTGGGCATACCGGACACGATCCTGCTAAAGCCGGCGAAGCTGACACCGGAGGAATGGCAGCTGATGCGCCAGCATGCGATGAAGGGCTACAATATCGCCACCGCTGCGCCCGAGCTTTCGGGGGTGGCGGAGCTGATCCTCAGACACCACGAGCGCTGGGATGGGCAGGGCTATCCCCTGGGGCTGCAGGGCGAGGATATCCCCCTTGAGTGCCGCATTCTCAGCGTCGTCGATTCCTTTGATGCTATGACGAGCGATCGCCCCTATAGCGCGGCGCGGAGTAAAGCAGAGGCTTTGGCGGAAATCAAGGCCTGTGCCGGTACGCAGTTTGACCCGGCAGTGGCAGAGGTATTTTTCAAGCTAGTCAAGTGAGCAGACATGGGGATTCAATTAACAATTAAGGGTTAACGATTAACAATTGTGGTGAGAATTATTAGCATAATTCCTCGTTTTTTTAAATAATTTGGGGCAAAAAGTTTGTTTTTGCGTCGATAATTATTAATTTTTAATTGTTAATTGTCAACGAAAAAGCCTAATGGCTTTTTTCAGGGCCAGACATGGGGATTCAATTAACAATTAAGGGTTAACGATTAACAATTGTGGTAAGAATTATTGGCATAATTCCTCGATTTTTTAAATAATTTGGGGCAAAAAGTTTGTTTTTGCGTCGATAATGGTGCGTTGTTCATCCGCTTCCCTAGTCTTCCAAAGCCTGTGTAGCCTGCTGATAGGCCTTAGCCAGCCGGCTTGCCAAGGGAAGGCTCCACAGGTAGCCTTGGCTTTCCAGGTATTCGCCGCTATAGATTTGACAAGCTTTTTGGAGCGCTTGGGCCGGCAGTGCAGCGGGGAACCCGGTTTGGCAGGTGACGCGGTCAAATTCCATAAAATCCAAATAGGCACCGGGCAAAGCGAGGTGATAACAGCCGTTTTGGTGACGGAGCTCATAGGTGATCCCGGCTTTGCTAAGGCCTTGCCTTAGGTAATATAAAGTGGTGTGGAGGAGTTTTTCTTGTTTTTCCGGGGCTTTTCCCCCCCAGAGGTCCTCAATGATTCTCCATTTACTCAGGCTACGGTTCAGATGCATCACCAGGTAGGCAAAGAGTTCTTGTGTTTTGCTGGTTCGCCAATGCAGGGGTACGGCGGCTGTGGGTCCGTAGACAGCGAATTCGCCTAGACAAAGGACGCGGCACGAGGGTTGCTGGGCGATTGGGCCTTTGGTGATGCGATGTCGCTGCAGGCGCTGGATGGTGACGGTCAAGCGGTCGATGCTTAGGGGCTTGGTCAGGTAGTCGACAGCGTAGACCCGAAAGGCGTCTAGGGCATATTTTTCATGGGCGGTGGTGAAGACGACGCCGATGGTCTCGTCGATGTTGGCGATCTGTTCGGCGAGCTCGAGGCCACTGATCCGGGGCATCTCGATGTCCAAAAAAGCCGCTTCGATGTCCAGGTGAGGCATTGCTGTCAGGGCGTCGGCGGCATTGGT
>CAZWXO010000370.1:1452-1910 GCA_964637885.1 uncultured bacterium | reverse complement strand
TCACGACAAAGGAGATTATAAATTCGGCCAGCTTTATCACCCGCATTAGATCCGTATTCGGGGTAATGAATCAGGCATCCATGCCCAGGCGTGGAGACAAAATCGCCCAAAGCCAATCGATTCAATTCCCATAAATCTTCACCCAAGGTCATTCCGGGCAGTGGTATATTACGCAGAAATTGAATCGCAGCTTCAAGTGTGGACCGCCTGGAAACGTTGTACAACGTTACGCGAGCCGCAACACCATTCCACTTCTGCATCCGCGCATGCGGAGTTCGGCCGCGCATGGATGGCTGGCTAACATTGATTAGTTTGCTGGCTCCCATATCGACAAATGTCGTGCCCACTTCAGCGCATGATATGCTGGGGTTGTCGCGCAATAAAAGGTAGGCATCCGAGAAATAGGTTGGCGTCACCCAGTCGTCATCCGCCATAAGGGCCAGAAATTCGATACGCCG
>CAZWXO010000370.1:0-1442 GCA_964637885.1 uncultured bacterium | reverse complement strand
AGATAACCAAAGTTGTTCTTGATACCGATGTTTTTCAGCTGCGAAACCGCCAGCACATGCGGATTGATGCTTCTGATTTTCTGAAGGAATTCCCGTTTGTCCTGGTTTTCGCTGTTGTCGGATATCAATACAGCGACTTCTTCGTTAGCAATCCCTACCATTGATCCGATGACCGCTTTAGCCATTGGGGTCCAACGTGCGGTTGGGATAAGAATCGCCATCCGCGTAGATGAAGGCATTTCAGGAAACTCTGCCCGATCCTGGATTACAGGCACTTCGTAGACCATACTACCTCTCATTGAATATTGACATTCAAATTAGCCACGCAGTTACAGCAACGGCTTTAACCATGCGCCCGTCTAGCTTATATATAATATTTCAGAGATCTTAATAAGAACATCTTTTAAAGATATTTAAATTAAATAATATTGCCTTACCAAACATATCATATGCATATTGCTTTATTTAAAATAATATATTTGATAGCAAATGTCAAATTTTCACCATATAACCGTGACGTGCAGCACTAATCAACAATTTATTTTCGAGGTCTTTATCGATAGACCATTCCGTATGTTCTTTCAAAAATGCATCTACAGCCGTCCATGGGCTATCTCCTTTATCCCATGGACGATCGACATAATAACCAGCCGGCATTTGCTCAATAATGGTATCGAATACAACACAGTAGCAACCTTGCGTAACTAATGGACTATAAGCCTTCAGTTCCCCTAGTACGTGCGCATGGGTATGTTTCGAATCCAAGATAACCATAGTTCTAAACCCATTAACCTGTTGCGATACGCGCGATATGATATTTGGATCAAGCGAAGAACCATCGAGCAATTCCAAATCATCGGCCATAGGGTGTGCCATCAGGCGTTTTCGATTATGGTCACGAAGATCATTGTCGATACCAATCACCTTTCCTGCCCGCCCAAGCATCCGCAGCAAGCTGGCGTAGAAAACCATAGAACCGCCACGTGCCACACCGGTTTCAATAATGACTTCTGGTCTTGTACGCCAAATAATTTCCTGCATCGCCACCATATCTTGCGGATACTGGATGATAGGTAATCCCATCCATTCAAAGTTATATGAATACTGAGCGCTTAGACTATGTTGCAGAAAAATATCGGCACTCGCTGTTAATTCCTTATTGCAGCCTTGTGCTGCAATACGGTGATTACGTTCATCAATAAATTGAGGGTTATCGTCTAGCATGAAAATAATTCCGTTTCAAATCACAGGCCGATGGGCTACCTGCGCAAATAATGAGGGACTGACAAATAAAGCATTGGCAGTCCACGCTTGGCCCGCACTAGTATAAACAAATGGTAAAATATCCCATAAGTGGTAGCCATAGCCCGCAAAAAAACTCAACACATCACCTAGCGATGCCTGTCCTTCATAGCCCTCCGCCAGATTTACCTCCATATATA
>CAZWXO010000369.1:702-1917 GCA_964637885.1 uncultured bacterium | reverse complement strand
CGGCCGCAATCCCATAGGTTTCGTCGAGTTTCTTTCCCGGGAACTAAAAGCGGGGCGAGTGCTTTATAATTATTACGACTACCGGGGTCGCCCGGTAGGGACTGATACCTCCGTCGCCGTGTATGCCTTGGCGGCCTCATTTTTTTTGGAGACGGGTTTTCCGGAAATGGCAGATTTGTGCTTTGAACAACTGGAGGTTTGGCGCCACAGTCCTAGGGACGGGATGGCTTATTATTCGGCGGTGGAGGGCAAGGCCTTTACTTTTGATCAGATGGAAGTGCTACTGGCACTGCAAAAGCGGGGGAGGAATGATCGATGAGAGATGATAAGGAAGGACAAGGGCTGACAGGCCTGCAGACAAATCATTTCATTTTTAACCTGCTTTTAGTGTTCTGGTTGATTTGTTTTGCGTTTATTTTGGCGACGAGCAACAATGTCAGCTATCTGCATTTTTTCATGTTTGGCGGAGTCATCCTGTGTATGGCCTGGAGTTACAATCTGGGAATTATGCCGGGATTGATTGTGTCGATGGTGGTGGTTTTTGTCTATGGCAGTTATTTGCTTTATGCGGTGATGGTTGCCGGCACGTTGAATGCTGTACGGGCCGATTATATTGCTTGGCTTTTTATCATTCCTGTGGGAGCATTTTTGGCCGGGCGGCTCGGTGACGAGTTTCGGATATTGCGCCGTCGTCTCGACATTTATCATAATTTGGAAGCCCGCAACCCTTTAGATTACTTGACAGGTTTTCTGAATGCCAAGGGTTTTATGGAGAGGCTCGATGACGAAGTAGCCAAGGCGAAACGCTTTAAAACTGACCTGTCGGTCATTTTTCTCCGAATCGGGAATCTCTATGAGGTGCAGGCGCTGTATGGGCAGCCGGGCCTCGAGGCAATCTTGAAAGGGCTTTCGGAGGCAGTGGCCGAGGATGTTCGCCAGATTGATGATGTTGGGACAATGGATAACCATAGTTTTGGAATTATTTTACCGGGGACACAGGTCGACGGCGCTGATGTGGTGGCGGAGCGGCTATATAAAAAGACGACTCGGATTATCGCCGAAATCGACGGTGCCAAAAAGGTAATACGTTTAAAACTGAGCATCGGCAAAGCCACCTATGATCCCATTGCCGACGAGGATGCCTTGATCTTTCTGGAACGAGCCAAAGAGGATTCCCGCTATGATATGGGGTAAATCATCTTGGGTCGTGTTAAT
>CAZWXO010000369.1:0-567 GCA_964637885.1 uncultured bacterium | reverse complement strand
CGGGGTCTCGGTTCCGGAGCGATGCCCTTTGACGTCGCGGTTGCGAGCGCTGTTGAGCCACTTTGACCGGATTGATGTGCGGATCGCTACCCCTGCCCGCATCGCGGGAGAGGAAGCGCCTGATTTGCTGATTTATTGCGGATTGCAGGAAAATAATTTACGCGAGCCGTTATTGAAGCTTATCGAGGCGTCTCCCCAGATCCTTTGGCTAGGTGAGAATGTCAGCGATGTGTACACGCATTTACCGGTGGCAGAAAGAATCGATGGGCAGACGGCGATTATATATAATGACAAGAAAATCGGCTTTCCCCCTGAGGTATCCTATCCCGTTGTTTCGTCTCCCGAGGGGGCAACGATATTGGCGGATAGCTGGGATTTGTCAGTCAGGCGAGATTTCGCATGGCAGGATAGTCGATTGACCTACATTCCGGCGGCGGATGCGGAAGCTTCCTTCTTGCTAGTAGCAGATTTTTTGCTTGAAACGCTGAGTGAATCCGGAGTTGGAGCTGACAAGCCAGGACATCATGTATTTTTGATCATTGACGGAGTGAACCCGGAAACGGATCC
>CAZWXO010000368.1:450-1951 GCA_964637885.1 uncultured bacterium | reverse complement strand
GTAGTCGAAGCCCCGAAGACAACTAAGCTGCGGGGATAAAAGAATTTATCCATTAACTATTGCTCCTTTGGCTCTGCTGTTTTTTGGCAGAGATTGTGGCGTACTAATCATTAACAGCGAATTTTGACAAGAGAATATTGGAAAAAATTAAAAAATTACATATTTTATCTTTTATCTTTAATGTCTTTAATATTATGACTTGTAATATTAAAGAATAATTGGCATAAGGCGCTAGTAAAAAATAAATTTATTGTTCTGTCCTGCTGTGTAACTCAGAGGGCGGAGCAGTGTCCGGAGGTTCCATTTTGCTTGAATCATTTTACTTAGTTATTTTTGCAATGGTCATGGAGTTTGTGGATAGCGCGCTGGGCATGATGTATGGCACGGTGCTTTCTCCCCTTTTAATCTTGTTTGGATACGATGTTAAAGCGGTTGTGCCCTCCATTTTGATCTCGCAATCTATCGGAGGTTTTATCGCATCCTGGCGGCACCATCGGCTGGGTAACGCGAACTTTCAAATCGGCACAGTTGATTATCGTGTCACGACGACTATTATCTGGTTTGGTGTTTTCGCCTGTCTGGTCGGCGTCTTTGTTTCTTCCTCCATATCGCCAAAAATTCTGAACACTTACATCGCAGTTTTAGTGATTGTTATTGGCTTTATGATTCTGTGGGGCAAAACATTAATCATGACATCTAAAAAAATATACGCGCTTGGTTTTATCAGCGCCTTTAACAAGGCTTTGTCCGGCGGCGGTTTCGGGCCTCTGGTTGCAGGCGGGCAATTGGTTTTCAAAGACAGGTGTGAGAAAGGTGCGATCGGTTCCACTCCCATTTGTCTGCTCAGTTTTTTCCTGTGGGTGTTGCTAAACGGCCTGCCACCGCTATCTTTCATGGCGCCGCTATGTGCAGGATCGGCGGTCGGCGGTTTTTTCGGGCCACTTGCTTTGAGTAAGCTAGGTTCTAAGGAACTTCTGAAAAAAGGTTTAGGTGTGCTTGTTTTGATGGAGGGCATGTTGGTTATCTATAAGGTTTGGATTCGGTAAGAGGCAATTTATATTTTGAGTAAATCAGAGAGCACTGGCGAGTCTAAACGGAGACATTATCCAAAATGAATTCTTTCAGTCTAACATATTTGCAGCAACTGGAATCCGAGTCCATACACATTCTGCGTGAGGTTGCGGCGGAATTCAAAAATCCTGTTATGCTGTATTCTGTCGGTAAGGATTCCAGCGTGATGGTGCGGCTGGCGCAGAAAGCCTTTTATCCGGCAAAAATCCCCTTTCCCTTAATGCATATTGATACCGGCTATAAATTCCCGGAGATGTACGAATTTCGGGAAGAATTCTGTCAAAAGATCGGTGCACGGCTAATCGTTGAAAAAAATGAGGAGTGGATTGCCAAAGGCTGCCATCCTCTGAAGACAGGTGTCGATAAATGTTGTAGTCTTTTAAAGACAGGAGCCTTATTGGATGCCCTGCGGAAGCACGGTTTTGACGCG
>CAZWXO010000368.1:0-440 GCA_964637885.1 uncultured bacterium | reverse complement strand
GGAGGGAAGAGGAAAAATCCCGTGCCAAAGAACGGGTTTTTTCCCTTCGCGACGCTTTCGGCCAGTGGGATCCAAAAAATCAGCGGCCGGAACTCTGGGATATCTACAATACCCGCATCAATGAAGGAGAAACGGTGCGGGTTTTTCCGTTAAGCAACTGGACGGAACAAGATATCTGGGAATATATCAAACTGGAGCAGATTCCCATTGTACCGATTTATTATGCCCAGATGCGGGATGTCATTATTTCTAACGGCATTCTCATACCGGTTTCATCCGGCACTATAGGTGATCATAAAAAAGTCAAGAGTATTCTGTGCCGATTTCGCAGCCTTGGCTGCATGCCTTGCACCGGAGCTATTGCATCGGCGGCAATAACGATTGATGAGATTATTGGCGAAGTTCGATCCGCAAAAAAATCAGAACGGGAAAACCGCGTG
>CAZWXO010000367.1:0-1952 GCA_964637885.1 uncultured bacterium | reverse complement strand
CGATGTCGTCGATTTCGGGTCCCACTACCTCGATTTTATTATCTTCGATTTCATCTGCTGTAACAGACGTGACCAACTCAAAGGCCTCAGACTTAGAACCGCCGAACTCTAGGTAGGCATCCGCCCGGCGAATCGACTCGCCTTCAAAGGCAGGCCCAATTGTAATCGGGACCGGGATATCGACAATCTTAATCTTAATACCGCGAAGTTCCAAAGCTAACGGAACAAGCTTGCTGTAATCTTCACACTTGACATACCAATCAGGGATTTCTTCACCGATAGGTTGATCAGTAATCGTCGGGAACCCGAGCATGATCGCGCCAAACTGGGCGGCAACCCGTACTTCGTCTTGCTCTCCTAAAGCGAGAACAAAGGCCCGAACACGATTGCGTTGATATTCAAGCTGGGCTGGTTTGTCACCAGGCGCTATTCCACCAAAAGCTAGGCCACCACGCAACGCAAAGTTAACGGCGTGGATTGCTTGAGTGAAATTCCCCAGAGGGAAGGCGATATAATCGATGCCCAGCTTGACATTCTCCTCTAGGAGCTGCTCGATAATTTCATTGCAGAGCATCAGCATGATTCCCTTGCTCTGCAGTTCCTTGATGAGCTGAGCGGCAGCTTTGCTGTCTTTGGCCTTACCCATGATGACTGCCACACCAGGGATGGTGAAGTCGACTAACTGGATACCGAATTTGCGCAAGACAGGATCAGCTAAAAAGCCAGTCCAAGGCGCAACATGCGGGTTGGTATCGTTGATATAGCGCAAGGCTTCAATGATCTCGGCCGAATAGAAAGCCGCTTCACCGTTAGCCTTAGCGCCATCCATCGAAAAATCCGGGCGAACGTTGCAGGATCGAATTCTGTTAAGAATCGGCACTAAGTCCCCTAGAGTTTTAACTTCCTCGCCGCTAAGGGCATTGATTACCGGCAGATAATAGGCGGTATCCGGATATTTGACCGGAGTATCCGGACCATATTCCCGGATAGCCTGATTAAGCAATATTTCTGCATAGCTAGTGGCGATAACCGCCCCATCATAAGCCTGTTTTAGTAACTGCTTGCCGCTAGTAGGTATCATATCCAGCGACTGAACTTCTTTTGTTATTTGATTAGCCATATCTTTATTCCCCCCTTAACCTTCATACACGGCAGCCTGAGTACTCTCGTACTTTTCAGCTGTCGCGCGGTGAATTTTCAACTTCCAGACACGCTTCTCCAGGCGAGCTAGCAATTTCTGCGCTGCCAGCTGCGGGTCCGGCTCAAAGATGAAATATCCACCAAAGACATCACGGGCAATCTGAGTAGCAATACCGTAAACTAACTCGCTACCTTCGACATGGGGAAGAACACCGACATGAGTAGGTATTCCGGAAGTCACAACCCAAGAACCAATCGAGACGGCCTTTTCAGACATCGCCTCGGGAGCACTGCCGACGAAGGGCAGTTGGGGCACTGAAATGTTCAGATTTTTGGCCATCGCCGTCCAGAGATTCGCAATGCGACTGTTGTCCACACAGGAACCCATGTGGAAAACTAATGGCAAGTTAGCTTCGATGCCGCAACCTTTTTGGAGGCGCTGAATAAACTTTTTCAGGCCAGGACCGGCATAGGACTCGACACCTTCTCCTGACATAAACCCGGCCTTGGCAAAAGCCCCGGCGGCGCACCCGGTGGATACGATAAAGACATCGTTTTTGGCCATTTCTTTAGCAATTTGCAAAGTACTATCGTCGTGGATAACCTTGGTATTGTTACAACCGACAAAAGCGCAAACACCTTTAATCTCGCCAGACAAAATTGCGTCGGTAAGAACACTAATCGGAGAATCTGCGTTTATTTTACTAAACATTTCCAACAATGCTTCTAGGCTAAATCCTCCGACTACCTGCTTTTTGTACTCAGGAATCTTAATTTTTTCTGGCTTGCGATGGGTAAACTGCTCAATGCCG
>CAZWXO010000366.1:944-1970 GCA_964637885.1 uncultured bacterium | reverse complement strand
TTGAGCAACTGGTGTCCGAGGGTGTTTCCGGGCTGCGCAAAATAATGCTAAACATCGAAGAAATCGATCCCTAGATGCGAGATTCCCTCCCAGTCTTATTTTAACTCTTGTTGTTTTATAACTCGAGAGTTATAATATGATTGAACTTCTCAACTAAGGAGTGTGCTTTCCATTGTTTAAAGTCACTTTTTATAAAGACCAAAGATAAAGCGAAAGGATGGATAACCAATGAAAGATGATAATAGCCCGATAGGTGACAACTGGAATGATCTTGAACAAACCTTACTGACCCCTGGGGAACGAAATGAAATAGATTTAAAAGTTCAAATCACCGCGGCCATTATCAAAGCCAGACATGCCCAAGGTCTGACACAAAAAGAAATCGAGGAACGTAGCGGAGTCCGACAACCCGTCATTGCTCGAATGGAAAAAGGCACAACCGATCCTCATTTATCGACGATTCTGAAAGTGCTGGGAGCTATGGGGAAGACACTGGATGTCGTGCCGATCGACAAAAAGAAAACTTGTTGCTAAAAAAAATCAGCCGGAATATCACTTTAGTGGCATCCCGGCGTTACTCTCTACTCCTTGTTTTCTTCAATAATAATTTCCACTAATATTTCCACCAAAACCGGATCAAACTGAGTCCCCGCATGGGTACGCAACTCGTATCAGCGCACGATAAAATTGAAGTAGCTATTCGGGTAAGGTTCGTTTTTCAGGGTATAGTGCCACCATTCCTCGTCATACAGCTTATAGCCGGCTGCAAGCATTGCGTCGCGCAAGATATTGCGATTAGCGGTCTGCTGCTCCGTGATCAGGCTAGTGCCGTGATGCGAGACAGGGCCGAAGAAATCAAAGCTACTGCCCATATCCAGCTCCTTCCCGGTCTTGGCATCGAGGAGAGTCAGGTCGACGGTGCTGCCCCGGCTGTGGCCGGATTTGGCGGCAATATAGCCGAGGCGGAAGAGATCGGATTTTTCCACCTGGGGATAGTATTCCGGTTTCATTTTTGTATCCTTAAGG
>CAZWXO010000366.1:0-934 GCA_964637885.1 uncultured bacterium | reverse complement strand
TTGCGCGGGACGTTGTTACCTGTCGCCCCCAAGAGCGGGTCCCAATCGAAAAATTTAATGCCGGGACCTCCCCCCATTACTTCCGAGCACTGTCTTTCCTCCACCCCGGGGATGCCTCCAGTCAGCGTGACGTCGAGGGCGAGGACCAACTCGGGCTTGATACGGTTAACCATGGGAGCTCCGGCCCGCATCCCCACCTCCTCCTGCACCGAACCCACCATACAGACGGTGGGTTCAATATCTAATTGCTGCAAACGCCGCATCACTTCAACCATCGCCGCACAACCGGCCCGATCGTCGACTGATTTTCCCGTGTAGTACTTGCCGCTATTGAGCAGGTAGCCCGTTCGGCAAAACCCCAGATAATCGCCGGGCTGCACCCCTAAAGCCTCTGTCTCAACACGGCTTTCCGTACCAACATCCAAATAGAGCTCTTCGATTTTGATCACTTTTTCATGATCTTCTGCTGTCATAATATGCGCCGGTTTTGACCCCGTGACTCCGTGCACTTTTTTCCCGCTATCTGTCTTGATAACCATATCCTGATTAACGGCGGTGCGGTCGTCGTGATAACCCACAGGCAAGAAACGCACGAGTCCGTTTTCCTCGATGTAGTTGACGATAAAGCCAATCTCGTCCATGTGCGCCGAAATAATGACCCGCTTGTCGCGATCGCGACCGTATTTAATGAAATACTGGCTGCCCAACGGGTCCTCCTGGTACTCATCATATAAACCAGCCATCTCGTCTCGCAGTATTTTAGCGACTTCTTCCTCATCTCCTGAAACGCCAAAGGCATTATCCAGCAGCATCAAACTATTCAGCAATGTTGTCGTTGCCATTTTATTCCCCTACCTTACATTATGAATCCAGCGATGAGATAAAGTATGACAGATCCGCCACCGGCTATTAAGGCGTAGGGCAGAGTTGCCAA
>CAZWXO010000365.1:414-1971 GCA_964637885.1 uncultured bacterium | reverse complement strand
TGATTATACTCCTTTTAATTACCAATTGTCACTGCCCTTGTGTCTGAGCCATTTTTGACTGGAAATTCTGCATCTGCTCATTCATTTTCTGCAAGGCTTTTTCCATAGCGGTGAATTTCCGCCAATACATATCCTCAAGGCGAGTCATCCGGTCTTCAACGGTATCGATGCGTTTGTTGAATTCCAGTTCTTCTTTTTCTAAGGTGGAGACGCCGCTATACTGGGTAACAAACTTAATAAGAATCGAAGAGCTGACGCTGCGATAGGTGCTGACATCCTCGCCGACGCCCGACTGGATAATAATCCGCTGAATACTGGATGTCAAGTTGTCGAACATGCGCGGGATGACGCCGCTGCGAGAGCGTTTGTCCGCCACCTGAGCCGCGGTCAACTGATCTTCGGCGATATACTTATAATCCGACGGAGGCTCTTTAAAAAGCAGGTTGATAACAGCGTCGACGTCCTGATTAATCGCGTCCCGCAAAGTGCTTTCGTTGAGAACCAGCTGTCCGCCTCGGGAGCCGCTTTGATAACTCTCAGTGGTAATCCCGATGTCGGTTATACTGCTAAAGGCGTTTAACGATTCGACCACCCATTTGCTGCCGTCGTAGGTCATCCTTCGCGCCGTGAATTGATCCCCATCCGCGTCGTAAACGTTGGATGCCGCGCCGTCCTTAATGACAATCGTGTCTCCGGCGACAGGTGTCCCGGTGAAGGTAAACGCCAGCTGGGGTTGAGCATTCTCATCCCCGCTGGTGGTATATGTCGCTGCGCTGATTCCGTTTGCTGAACTGCCGACGCGAACATAATCAAACCGACCCGCTAGATCTTCACCGCTGGCAAAAGCCTTTAATGCCCCGCTGGAAACTCCACCTTCCAGGTAGTAGAGGGGCTGATTCCACGTCAAGCTCATCCCGAGGCGGGAAGAACCGCCATTGATAGTAGCCTGGGGATATTTCGGGTCGGGCTCGAAGTTGACGTTTTGATACATTCCTAGACGCACCTTGGACATTGTGTCTTCCAGGAAAGTGTCGCTGCGCAAGAGCCCTAGCTTGCATCGCTCTTCCCACTTGGCGATATCGCTTTCGCTCATCGCTTCCTTTTGTTCATCGGTTAGAGGCATGATCACTTCCCGGGAATTCAGCTTAAAGCGGGCCTCCGACAGGGTGTTCAGGGTGCCGACCATCATTGTGTTGTATTCCGTAATGAAATTTTGCACTTTTTCCAAAATCTTGTCGGCATCTGCCGCGACGGTAACGGTAAAAGGACCACCCACCGAGGTCAGGCGAAACCGCAGGCCGTCGATGGAAAAATCGTTGCTGGAGCGGGTAATATTGGTTGCGACACCGTAGTCGATGCTAGCGTCGGTGCCGCCTTGAGCCGTGCCGTTAGTCGCAATATTAACCACGGCGCTACCAGGACCTTCACTGAAGCGTTTGAGCATCAGACCGCTTTGCTCCTGGTCTCCGTAAATCCAATTAGTCCCATCAAATTTTCTTACTGAATTTTTTATATAATAATTGCAAATCTTTTATATAGAAATGCAAAGAAAAATTT
>CAZWXO010000365.1:0-370 GCA_964637885.1 uncultured bacterium | reverse complement strand
GGTCGCCAACCTGGGCGCCGGCTATAGCAAAATTATTCTGATTGGTGGTCGCATCCCAAGTAGCGCTCGTCAGGGGGTCGGTTGAGCCGGTGGCCGGAGTATAAGTAAAAGAGCTAGTAATATTTTGGGTGTTTACCAAGGCTGTGTAAGTATTAGTGCCATCAAATGCATACATTGCCTTGGTGAAGGTCTGAGTCATCGTCGTCCCGGAACTGCCGCTAGCAATTGCGGCCTTCGGAGATGAATTTTCCACCCAGCTAGTCCCGTTAAAGACGTAGGTTTTTGGCTGATGTAAATTGCCATTAGCGTCGAATACTTTATAACTAGAATCGTTATAGTTTAGTGTGATAGTATCTCCGGCAACTGCGGC
>CAZWXO010000364.1:0-1992 GCA_964637885.1 uncultured bacterium | reverse complement strand
CTTGCGCCCCCCGGAGCTGGGCATTAAATGCCTGGGCGTCGCCCTGGGCCTGCTCCATCAAGGCGCGCTGCTGATCCAGGACTTGCAAAGAGACGCCTCCAGCATTATATAGCTCCTGATAGCGTTGAAAGCTTTTTTCTTGCAGGGTCAGGTTGGCCTGGGCCTTGCTTAACATGGCCTCCGCCTGCTGCACTTGGGCGGCGCTGTGTCCAAGCTGCTCTTGCCTCGCTCCGGATTCAAGCTCTTGTAGCTGTGCCCGGAGCCCCTCAAGGTGGGCCATGCTCTGCGCCGTGACAAGGTCGGCAGAGCTATCGTCCAGGACAACAAGCGTTTGTCCGGGAAGGATTTCCTCTCCCTCCGTAATCAAGCATTGTTCAACGACACCGCTAGTCTCACTGCGGATGATAATCTGAGTGGTTTCAATGCTTCCTTCGGCGATCAAGGCCGGCGGGTTGAAATGTTGCCAGACATTGTAACTGAGGTAAATGGCAGTCACGAGAAAGACGATGCCGAGAGCGGCGCGCTTCTTCACAGAGAGGTTGCGCCATCGGTCCTTGATAGCTGTACGGAATTTAGACAAGATCCTCGCCTCTTTTCCACGCCATTCCTGTCAGATACACATCGAGGATTCCATCGATGTGCTCGTCGTCCAGCCACGCTATTTCGTCGTCAAGATTGAAATCCAGCAAGGTGCTGGCTCCTACCATTCCGGCGAGCATCGCAGCAGCCTGCTGCGGCAGAATGTCATCGCGAAACTCACCGGCGGCAATCCTTTGACAGATAAAGCTTTCCATCAAGAGCAGACCTTTTTTGGGAAATTCATTCATCCACATTTTTTTTAGTTGGGGTCGGTACTGAATTTCAGTAATAATGACTTTAAGAAGAGTGATGTTATTCCGGATCAGACTGACGCGGTCTTTAATCAGCTCGCGCAAAATTTCCCGGGTGGGCTTATTCGCTTGGTTAAGGATTTTCTCGACGGGGTTAAAAATCCGGGGTGCCGCACCTTTGATAATCGAAGTGGCAATCAAAGAAACGAGGATGTCGGCCTTGGTTTTAAAATAGCGGAAAATTGTTCCTTCGGCGACACCGGCTTGGCGGGCAATTTCTTTGGTGGTGGTGGCCTCAAAACCCTTGTCGGCAAAAAGGCTTATGGCGGCGCGGAGAATATCTCCCTCGCGTTTCCCTTTATCAGCCAAAGCCGCCCGGATCTCGTCTTCGCCAAAGAAATCGCGCAAAAAAGTGAGGGTATCGTCGCTATGCTCATGAATTGGGGAAGTTTTCGCCATTTGAATCATCACCTCAAGTGTTATGTGAGTGAGTACTCACTCATTTTCTATCAATATAGTCTTTCTGCTGGGAAAAAGCAAGTAGGCAGGGGTACAATTACCTCGTTGGTTTGCTAGGGTTTTAAAGTAGCGATTGCCAAAACCTTTTGTTTTACTGTGATGTTTTCAGTCACAGTTCTCCGCAGATTCTTGAAGATTAATAGCTCCGCTTTCCCACCCATTAACTACGCACAATACTAGGTCGGGCATGGTCGCTTTGCGGTGGGAACAACCACTGGGAAGGTGGGCAATTCGCAGAATGGCTGCCACCGGCTTCCTGTGTCCTTGGGGTCGCCAAATACAGACCCTCCATGGTCTGCTTTGGCTGGCGTTGCTCCTGCAACGCTCACCCCAATCACTTGAAAACCGATGGCACCATTCTAGGCTCCTTGCTCCAATCCTTCCCTGGGCTGTTCCCGCCTCTTCGCTGAGCGTGCCTTCGTAGAAGAATCGTGATGCGTATTCCTTTTTCGTTACACTTGCGTTTATATTCTTAAACCTGGAACTCACAGGTGTTTTTCAGCTTTCCTGAACAAGTCGCGCCAAGCGAAGGGGCTGGGGTTCAAGTGAACTGTTTGGATGAGGATCTAGACTGGCGTAGCTCCATGCCAAGTGCTTGGGGGAGAAGCTGCAGGAGCAGCTCTAGCCAAAGCGGCCCACGGAA
>CAZWXO010000363.1:533-1995 GCA_964637885.1 uncultured bacterium | reverse complement strand
GTCGTCATGAAAATGAAGAACGAGTCTGACCAGCAGAATATTAAAAGCAGCCTTGAGAGTTTTTCTGCCGATATGATCGCCGAATTACCCGGATTAACTCGGGGACAAGCCATTATCGCCGTATCGGCACAATCTCCCGATTTCTTTTATTACTCGATATAAAAAGCCTCCGTTTTGCCCTTGTTCAACACCTCATCCGACATCTGCCAAGCCTGCTCCGCCAGTGTGCTTGAGTAATCTGTCAGATAAGCCTGAGCCGCCACCGCTCCCTTTTCTTTGTAAAGCTGTAGCGCCTGAGCCTCGACGGTGGCCTGATCGAAATGCCACGGCAGATAAACTCCCGTCCGGGCGGTCGCCATGTTCCACCATATCAGCCCGCCAATCTCCGCCGGCATTTCCTGACGCAGCTGGGCCACACAGGAAATCTCAGTGCTCTGCCGGCTGACGGTACGGTTGTCCGTGTGGAAAGGTGAGCCGGTCTCCTCATCCGCTAAGAAAACACTTGTCCCTTCGTAAGATGACCGCATTACATTCATCATATCGGCCACCGTCAACCCCCGTTTGACGCTTAACATCCGATCCACCATCTGGTGGCGCAGCGTGTTATATGCTGCGGTCTGATTCTCGGGATCTCCGTATACATCAGCAAAATTGAAAGGCTTGTTCGCCTTAGGATTATACCAGCCCTTTTTCGCCGCATAGCTGATTAAGGCCGCCGAATGCATGATGTTTTCTTTATCCTCCAGATCGACCACGCCGATGCGATAGCTGTTAGCACGCATCTCCGCTGCATTATCCTCGACGCGCCGCGCGATCCATTGTCCATCCCGGGCGATTTCCACCCACCATCCTTCGCTAGGATCAGCGACGGCAAACATCGTTCCGGGGTCTGACGAAAGCATATTTTTTTCGGCAAGCTCGCCAATCAGCGCCACTGCCTCCCGAGCCGTCTTGGCTCGCTCCAAAGCAAGCTGGGTAAATTCCGTCCAAATAACGCCGTTTTCCAGAGCCGGACTCCAAGCAGTTTCTTCCGGTACCCCCTTCATCCAGCTCATGTTATTTGCGACGCTAACCTGATATTCGTTAATCCCGCTGGTAAATTCCCCTGGGTAATAATCCTTGTCAAAAATCCGCGAGGCAATATAAGCGTAAGTCACGGCAGGCTGAGGAATAGAGCCACCGGAGTAAAGGTAGTAGCGGTCGCCTTTTTGGTGCTCGACCCGATCGACCTTAACCAGCTGCTGGGCTGCACTCGTTCCCAATTCCTCACTATGCGCCAGCAAAACCGAACCGTCCGCCGAGCGATCCTTGCCAACGATGACCGTCGTGCAGGCAAAGGCAGGCATCACCGCCATTCCCACCATCACCAAGGAAGTTAACAGACACAGTATTTTTTTTCGCCAACAGAGCACCATCAAAATCCCTCCTTATTTCCCTTCCCGTACTTAGACCATGTCTATTT
>CAZWXO010000363.1:250-521 GCA_964637885.1 uncultured bacterium | reverse complement strand
GCCGGCAAAAATATGCCAGCTTGTCACCCCGAGACACGACGGCGATTTGCCTAAAAAAAGAGACAACCAACTAATAGCTGCTGCCTCTTGGATTATTGGTTGTATGATAATTATTAGCGGGTCATCGTCATCTCGAATAAATGGTCATAAGGGTCCTCGGGAGCAGGCATATAGATTTGCAACGTTCGCCCCGCGTCATCGAAAACCCCTTGCGCCAAAAAGACCTCCCCCCCAGCCGTGTAAGCTTCCCCTTGGAGGCTACCATCCCCGA
>CAZWXO010000363.1:0-240 GCA_964637885.1 uncultured bacterium | reverse complement strand
AAGGACAAACTAAAGGTCAGGTTATAACCTGCATAAACCAGCTTCAGTCTGTCGCCTTCGATCCAGACCTCCTGCAATTGTCCGCCCCCGCCAACTGGCACTGAGTCAACCGTCTGGATTGTCCAGGAGCCCTGATAATCCTCGATTGTTTTCTTGACGGGCCGCTCGCCAGCTACCACGGGAGCGCTCCCGCCGGCAGCCTCCCGCTGATTGGCTCCGGAGACAACGGCGGCACTACCC
>CAZWXO010000362.1:1213-1995 GCA_964637885.1 uncultured bacterium | reverse complement strand
TGTATCGCAAAACATACTTTTGCGTTTGTGAAGGGCAACAAGAAGAAATGTACCTGCACTGCCTTTGCCAACTTGCCGGGCTAATAGAGCAAGGTATTTTTGCCGATCCTCATCATCCATAAAGATGCTGCGTCGCTCATTGCCTTGGTTCATGATGTGATTATATCCGCTTCCCGCCTTCTGTCGCGCCTGTCTCGGCATACCATAATTTCCTCTCTAATGTAAGCGATTATCGCACTACCGATTGTGGGCCACAAGGACCGACCCCATGGCCCACATCACCCTCAAGCCGCCTTCAACAGTTCCATTGCGGCGTGGTACGCCCTGGCCTTGATGCGGGCCCCCTCGCCATACCAGATCCGCTTGAGTAGCCTGTCATCGCCCAGCTTGTAATCTAGCGGGTGATCGATAAACTCGGTTACCGCATTATACGCTGCCCACAAAGTGCCTTCGATTTTCAATGCTTTTACCCCAGTACCGTTTTCAAATCCGCATAGCAACGCCGCCTGGGCCCGAAGGTTGGCTTCCCGCCGATAGTGCTGTTCGGGAGTCTGGATCAGGGACAAATCCGCCACCGGGTAGAGTCCGGCAAAATACTTCTCCACATTTTTTGCGCCAAGCTGATACTCGACCATCCCCTGATAGCTCTCTCCAAGGGCAGCGTAGGTCACGATTATTTGCTGCACCATTTCCTGGGCCGCTAACAGATGTTTCCCCATTTTTCCCCGATGCTTTATCCTCAGGGCATTGCCCTCGTTTAGCGCCATAGTGAGAGTGTTCTG
>CAZWXO010000362.1:456-1203 GCA_964637885.1 uncultured bacterium | reverse complement strand
CACCGCCGCCGAACCATCGTGACTATTGCTGAGGAGCAAATAGCGCTCCACGATGTCATCTTTCTTTGGCTCGATGGCCTTTCCCTTTGTCAGCTGAGCCAAAACCCAGACAATCTCCCCCTGGCCCAAGGCCCCGGCTGTCTCCAATTGCAAGGAGCCGTCCTTGATCAGCGGATTAAAAAAAGCAAAGGCGTCGGTGTTTTGAAGTGGTGAATAGTCGTCCTTCACCACCCCCAACACAACATTCGTATCAGAACGGGTCATTCCGTAGATCCCCTTGATCAGGGAGCGGTCTTGGGAATACAAGGGCGTTTTTTCCACCTGCCAATCCAGCCCGGCAGCGCTGATCGCCTCCTTGACATCAGGGGGATTCTCCAACTTCTTTCCTTCGCGGTGCCACGGCATTTCACCCACATAAAACATCGCATCAACATTCGCCGGCATAACTGCCACCTCCTCAACCTTCCTGCTTTAATTCTACAACCAATTGTAGACAGAAAAGGGCAGATAGAACACAACGATAAAAAAAATTTTATTAAGTGCGGGCACTGCGACCGCTTTGGAATGAGTTGATGGGGAGCCGCTGCGCTGTCAGGTTTCAATCCCTTATAGGTTGAATATTTCGGTTGCGGAGAGCCACCGTTCCGGTCTATACTGAGCCACATCTTCGGTGAAAATGAGCCAGTTGCTAAAAAGGTCGAAAAAGCCTCAATTATGACTTTATTCCGCTCATGATAAATTATCTTT
>CAZWXO010000362.1:0-446 GCA_964637885.1 uncultured bacterium | reverse complement strand
AACGATAAAAAATTTTTATTCAGTGCCGGCATTGCGACCGCTTTACCCTTGGCGACACCTCGGGGGAAATGGAGCAATGGCCATTGGCGTGTGAATTACTCGAAATACCGCCGGGCCTCCCACGTAAAAATAACAAGAGGGGATACGAAGGAAAAGTCGTCTCGTATCTCTCATCGCAAAAAGAGGGGTGTCATGGAGAAAGGGCCTGCAACCAATGTGACACCAACCTCGTCCCCTCGTCCGCGAGTTTTGTAATCGGCGAAGCTTCCCGCCATGCCGCTGTCATCGTCGTCACGGTTTTTGCACACCCCCTTTTAGTCTAACTGAGGAAACCTTAAAAGGTTCATTGCCAATGGTTTTTAATGGGCAATGCCGTTGGCATGGCTGAGTGGTTTGCCCATCGAAAAATGTACAAAATCGCTAAATTGTAGCCACATCTGCTTTCC
>CAZWXO010000361.1:0-2000 GCA_964637885.1 uncultured bacterium | reverse complement strand
TAAAATGTACTCCACTAATACAGGTTCTTCCGAAGCCAGCAATCCCCACTCGGGAGGGATTGTTTTAAATGTTTTTAAAATCGACGAAGATGTTAGCTTTTTAATGTTACTAATAACACGAATAAAAGGGCTGTTCCCTTTTATATATTCTTCAAAGAAGAGAAAATGCTTTCCGTTTGGATCGATAACGATATGTAGAGGCTCCTCGATAATTCTTTTTAATTGGCTTTCATCCCATATCGCCCCTAATTCAAAAACATGACCATGGTCTATAATGTATAAAATTTTAGCCTTCGTGTCAAACAGCAAGTTACCCTGATTTGAGTACCTATCGTGATTACCGATAAGCAAATCAAAAGCAAGAATATCAGGAATAGTGCCAATATTAACTGCTGGCTTTAGGACTTTTTTATGAGTTAACTGTATAACATGTTTAACTTCCTTGAGAGCATACCCAATGCCAGGGCAGATTCGCACACCACTTTCATCAAATATTCTATCAGCATTTGCTCGGACAAAGTTTTCGCCGATATTGACCAAAGCAAACTCCGGAATCGGTAAATCAAGCTTTTTAGCAATTTGAGCACAGACCAGTTCATTCACCAGTGGACGCGATCCGCTAATATTTTCCATAACCTTGACATAGTAATGCAACCCATTATCGCAAGTAATCAATAACGGCTGAGTCGAAGTACGGTCAATTATTTTATGAAAAATATTGGCATTATATGTTGGGATACTCACGCTCACACCTCAAATCAGTTTTAGCGCCCCTACTATACCACTGCCTTGTAACCTATCGCCTTTTCCCCACCGATTTTTTTTTTAAAATTCGCTCAAGCAGCTTTTCCACACTTTCAAAATCGCGCCCTTCAATTGCCGCAAGTTCTGCTTCGGGCATAACCAGCTCCCCACGGAAAGCCTTTGCCAGCACCGACTGGGAAAGTTTATCAACCCGCGCTTTGGCCTTTTGATAATGCGTTTCCAGTTTATCAGCAATGGCAAAGAGTTTATCCACCTGGCGGACGATTTCTTGCTGCTCTTCGAGTGGAGGTACAGGAAATTTCAAGGTTTTAAATCTTTCCAAACTAATTTTTTGCTGCGCAACCCCCTGTGTAATTAAACCCAATTGCTCCTTAATAAAAAATGATTTGATTAGATACATGAAATACATACGGTTAAAAAATAAATCCCAAACTCTAAACTTTAAACAGTCGGCAGTTATAATTGCATCAGGAAAATTCTCCGGGTATACCTCACAGTCCCCTGGTGGCTCGCCCATTTTTGTGATTAATAAATCAAAAGAAGAAACTGAATGCGCACGTAACTCTGAAGCTTTGGGCTCCGAAACGTATTTCACGTTTTGACCTGAAAAATCTTTATTTTTTATATTGCGCACAAAGATTAAAGGAACCCCTGAATCTTGATAGTCCACTACCTTAAGATTACTCCCAAAAGGACCAATCGATAATGAATATCTTTCAGGTGATGCCACCATATCAGGAGTGGTTAAACTCCAACTATCTGGAATATTAAAACCCTCTTTATCACATATTGAAAATGATGGGGGTTTGAGTGGTTTCCTCTCACCGTTAAACGTAGATTCAGCAAATGCTAGCTTTGAAACAGCAAGTCGCTCTTCGTAAGACTTCTTCAATAATAAAATTCCTGAGAGGTCGCTATTTTTATCTCGCCATTGCTCGGTTAGTTTACCGGTAACTGCGGCGGTGAGAACGGATTGCCGGAACCGTTTGATAATAGTTGGAACTTTGTCCAGTCGCTCTTTGACCGCATCAATGCGGGGTATGATTTGGTCCAGCTTGGCGACAATTCGTTTCTGCTCGTTAAATGGCGGGAGAGAGATAATGTGGGATTCAAATATTGGCTTTGTTACATGAACCATCCCCGTACCATGTGTTTTTAAGTAAAAATCAGCGATGGCCTGCTTCAAAGAATAATAGGGAAATTTACGAAAAATTATACTTGAGAATTCTTTAACA
>CAZWXO010000360.1:1128-2006 GCA_964637885.1 uncultured bacterium | reverse complement strand
TGTTACAAACTAACCGCTCCTTAGCTCTTATGCCTTTGCGAGTTCGCAAATATGGAGTTACTTTCAGTTCTACTCCTGCCTCTGTAAAATCCGCTTCCGACTCATTGTTAATTTTATACCCGAACCATGATTCTTCAAAAATGCTGCCCACCGCGCCCTTGCCAGTGCGCAACCGATCAGTTCGATCTATTTCGCGAAGTGGAATTCCAATTGCTTCTCTTCCACGCGCTAGAACTTCTTCTTTTGTGTTGTAAAGCTTTTCACTCATGAGTAAATCTCCAATTTATTATCCATATTTAGCAAATTAAATGTTGATCTTTTTATATCACCATGATAAAATAATGCTTGACATAAAAATGTATCTATCGTTGTAATCATATTATATGCGTTTTCTGTACACAATCAATTTTTTATAAATTAAAGGTGGAAAAATTATGGAAAAAACCGTTTGCGAATTGTTTGCAGGGGTCGGAGGTTTTCGGCTTGGGCTTGAAAGAGCATCATCAGATTGGAAAACAGTATGGTTCTCTCAATGGGAGCCTAACAAGGCAAAACAATGGGCACATGAATGCTATGTAAAACATTGGGGCGACATAGATGCACAAACTGGCTCTGATATTGCGTCCATTGATAAAAACACAATCCCAAACCACAACCTGCTAGTAGGTGGCTTTCCTTGCCAAGACTATTCAGTGGCGCGCCCACTCCCCGGCAGCAACGGAATAGAAGGCAAAAAAGGGGTTCTCTGGTGGCAAATACGAGAGATTCTCCAAGTTAAAAAACCACCTTTTGCTATTTTTGAAAATGTCGATCGCCTGCTAAAATCTCCTGCATCACAGCGTGGGCGGGATTTTGGAGTTATATTAGCGTGCTTGGCT
>CAZWXO010000360.1:0-1118 GCA_964637885.1 uncultured bacterium | reverse complement strand
CACTAGACTATTCTGTCGAATGGCGAGTCATTAACGCAGCAGAATACGGAGCAGCACAACGTCGTCGGCGCACTTTTATTTTTGCATGCCTCAACAATACTGCTTACAGCATGTGCACTCCCAAAAACGCAGACGAAATAATTGCCTCAAATGGGTTTTTCGCAACAACATTTCCAGTCGCAAAATACAGCAACATCAAATCAATAAAAATAGATTTCAATGATATCCCAAAAATATCTGCGGAATTTGAATTCAATTTTGAAAATGCAGGCTATATGAATAATGGACTAATTTACACTTCAAAAGTCATACCAATATATGAGATGCCTATTGCGCTTCGTGAGCTGTTGGAAATAAATGTCCCCGAAAAATACAATCTAGGCCAACAACTCGAAAAGTGGAAATTCCTCAAAGGCGCAAAAAAAATTCAAAGAAAAAGCAAAGAAGGGCACGAGTACACATTTGCCGAGGGAGCAATTTCCTTTCCTGATCCAATCGATAAACCTGCACGTACAATGTTAACATCGGAGTCATCACTCAACCGCAGCACACATGTTATCCGTGACCCACAGACAGGAAAGCTACGTTTGATTACGCCAGTTGAGGCCGAACGCATCCAAGGCTTTGAAGACAATTGGACAGACACTGGAATGCCTGAAAAATTCCGTTACTTCACGATGGGGAATGCACTTGTTGTCACTATAGTTTGCCATTTCAAGCAGGCCTCAGGGGCAGTCCCCACGGCCCATTATATGGCTCCAGCTTAATTGTTGTGACAGTGTCGCAAGTATTTTTGCTCATACTTTAAGCGGTCGATACCATTAAACAGCACAAACTTGTTTCATGTATTAATGTAGTTAATTCCTGTTTCTTTATGATTCGAGTACTGTTTTTCAGCTTCAAAAGTCTTTTCTTCCGAGGCGAGAATATCCGCTTTGATATCGGCCAAGCGTCGTATGGGTTTGAACTCAAATAGTCCTTAGTGACAGCCCCCATGGCCCATGTTGAAATGCGACAACAATTATTTTTTATTTTCCTGGCCTAGTTTTGCTTTTTTACCAAGGCGTTCAGCCAGAACTCCCCCGACCTGTCGATGCGGGCGTCCGCTGACTTATATA
>CAZWXO010000359.1:896-2018 GCA_964637885.1 uncultured bacterium | reverse complement strand
GCAATTTCTTCCGCGCACTTGCGCAATTCGTCCATGGCAGCTGCGCTGTTTTTCTGGCCGGTCACTAGACTTCACCTCTTTCCGGTGGCTTTGCGGTCGCATCGTCCATCCCTCGGCTGCCAATTTCTCTAATATCGCATTGGATTACTTTATTACCTGCCACCTCGTACACATTACTGGTAAACTCGACTTCAATTTTTTCTCCAGCGGCAGTCTCAAGAGGCAAATTTTTGTAGCGAACGTATTCCTTCTGCTGTAATTCTAGAAATTTGGCCTTATTGGCCGCAATGTCTTTAAATAAACCGATTTCCCAAATGGCCTTGTTCAAAAACGCAGCCTGGGAATAACCCAGCAACTTGATTAAATATGGGTTAACTTTGTTTATTTTTCCTGTGTCGGCATCAAGAATCAAGACCCCGTCCCGAGCTGTTTCGAAATAGCGTCGATACCGCGCCTCGGAAAACGATAAAGCGTCCTCGGCCTGCTTAATTTTTGTGATGTCAAAAAAGGTAATTACAACCCCTTCAATAACATTGTTCAGTGTGCGATAGGGGATGATGCTCATCTTATACCATGAACCCTCGGTGGTTTGAACCTCCACTTCTTTGCTAACAAGGGTATCCAGGACCGATCGCGCATCGGCCACCAAATTGTCATAACTAACGAGATTGGTAACGGTATGCCCGAGAGGCCTACCAACGTCGCTACTGATCAAATTAATAATTGTCGTAGCACTAGGGGTAAAGCGCACAATGCGCAGGCTATGGTCGATAAAAATGGTCCCGATGCCCGTACCCGCCAAGAGATTATTCATATCGTTATTCACCCGGGATAGGTCTTGGACTTTTGTCTGCATTTCGGCGTTGACTGTCGCTAGTTCTTCGTTGACCGACTGGAGCTCCTCTTTGGATGTTTCCAGCTCTTCGTTAGTCGATTGCAGTTCTTCATTAACCGACTGCATCTCCTCGTTGGATGACTTGAGCTCTTCATTGGCTGTCTCAAACTCTTCATTGGATGACTGTAAATATTCTTCTTTCACGCGCAATTCCTGCCGCAGCGCGGCCGAGCGCTCATCTGGGAGGGAATTTTCCCCGTTTTTCGCCTCGGCATCGGACAATTTCG
>CAZWXO010000359.1:0-857 GCA_964637885.1 uncultured bacterium | reverse complement strand
TAATTAAATAGGTATTGGGATCAGCCGCAATTTCTATAGAAGCCGATGCCGGGTAAATAGTAAGGTTGGTGGGGGTAAAATGACCGTTTGTTTTAACAAGCAGACCTTGATACCGGACTACCTCCTTGGTTAGCACTGCTTTGCGCAGCGCAGTTACCAGCTCTCGCCGAAGTCCTTCGCGGGCCATATGCAAAATATTGTAGCCATCGGTCGGGCCGGATTTTGGTTCCAGATAAAGGCCGGTTCGCCCATGGATATATAAAATGTCGCCGCGGTCGTTAACCAGGATGCCGGCAGTCACAACTTTCTGCAAAATCGTCTGCTCAACTAACTCACGCAGCTGCTGGTTTGGGAATGATTTATTTTCACGTGGGGATTTTGGTGCATTATGCGTTCCTGTTATGGGAAGCAACTGGCTTAAAGAAAGACGCTGAGCACCGTTCTCGTCACTTTTCCGCTGGTAGGTTTTTGCTTTTCGGTCAAGCGTGGTGAATAGATCGATGAAGTCTCCGACACTTTCGGAGGTGCCGAGAAACAGCAGTCCCTCCGGGTTTAACGCGTAGTGGAATAACGGGATGACCTTTTTCTGCAAATCGCCGTCAAGGTATATCAAAAGATTGCGACAGCTTATCAAATCAAGTTTTGAAAACGGTGGATCTTTGATTAGATTATGCTCGGAAAAAACCAGTAGTTCTCGAAGGCATTTGTTGATGCGATAGGCACTCCCATCAGCTTCGGGGGTAAAAAAGCGGGCCAGCCGTTCCGGAGTGATATCAGCTGCAATACTGGCCGGGTAAAGACCTGTCCGGGCAGTTGCTATCGCCTGATTATCGATATCGGTGGCGAACACCTGAACC
>CAZWXO010000358.1:0-2031 GCA_964637885.1 uncultured bacterium | reverse complement strand
TGTGATGATATTGCACAAAGGGATTGCCCTAGATATACTTGCGCCTTGCAGTATTGTTGGGTGGGAAAGCTGAGTAAATAAGTTAAGTAAAGAAAAAAAGGCTGGAGCGGTGGTGGGTGTTCACTGCTCCAGCCTTTGCTTTTAAAGAGCTTCTAGCCGATGATGCCATTGATTAGCGGGAGGAGCAGCGGGACCGCAAAGGTCAGGATCGTGCCGATAATCAGGGTGACCAGTCCTAGCTCCGGCCCGACGAATTTAGTGATGGGAACGAGGACAGTGTCCATGTTCCCCGCCGCACCGCTGGCCATGGGGCTGCCTTTGCTAATCCGAATCAGCAAGGGTAGGAAGAGGACAGTCAAAAACTCCCGCATAATATTGACGATAAAGCCGTATGTGCCTGCTTCAATGCCGTATACCTGGGTCATGTAGGCGCCTGTTAGGCTATAGTAGCTCATCCCTGTCGCGGACAGGACCGAAACAGCCACAGGCAGCTGCAGGATCACCCCTGCCAGAAAACCTCCCAGAATGCTGCCCAAGGCGATGAGTAACGAAAGGGCGACGATGCGCCAACCTAAAACTTTTACATAGCGAAAAACTTTGCGATTGGCTCCCATGCTGATACCGACCCCAGTGTAAAGGAGGATTAGGGACAGAATAAGAGAATATGACAGGATAAAAACATAATTCTCGGGTATAATGAAGTAGCCGGCGAGAACTCCGGTGACGACACTGAGGGGAATGAGATAGATCAGGGCAGAAGTGGGGCTCGCTTCGGCCGCATTGTCGATAGCGATTCCATCCTTGAGGCTCAAGTGGTCATGGCGCAGCGCCTGACGGATTTTCTCAAGGGGAATGAAGGTTTTTTCGGCAGCCAAGGTCAGGATGATACTGCATCCGATGGCCATGGCTGTGATAAACAGGCAGTTAAGGCCGATGACGGCTAGGCTGGGCATAATTGTATCGTTGACGCCGATGTTGGCTCCGATGGTCAGCATCAAGGCAATCAGGGTCAGGGTGACGACAAGGTCGATGCCCCGAAAGAAAAGCGGCGGAAGGCTTTGTATCCCGATGCCAAATCCGACTCCAAGGCAGACAAAAGGCATCCATGCCATTTTAAAACCTTCTTTCATCGCTACGTAGAGACATTGCATGCAATTATTGTACCCGAACCGGCTCCGGGGTGGTGGAAATAAAATTACCGTTGTTCCAAGCAGTTTTTTGTTTTACCCAGGGGTTTGCTTTATCCTAAGGACAAGGAGGGGTTTCAGAATGGCAAAGGCAGGACAGGTGGCTGTGGTTACTGGTGCAGCAGGTTTAGCAGGAATCGGATTTGCCACCGCTGCTAAAATGGCGATTAGTGGTTGTCGGGTATATCTGCTGGATGCTTCGCCAGAGGTCGTGCAGCGTTGCAGGGAGCTACGAGATCGTGGGTGCAATGCTACCGCATTTTGCCTCGATCTTATTGATGAAGACAAGGTCCAAGAGTCCGTAATGAGTATACTGCAGGAAACGGGGGCAATCCATGTCTTGATTAATAATGCAGGCATGGCGTTCCTGGGGAGTGAAGATCCGCAGCAGGATTTGGAAAAAATAAGTCTGTCAGAGTGGAACCGTAGTTTGGCTGTCAATCTTACGACGGCTTTTAATATGACTAGGGCAGTTCTGCCAGGAATGAAGCAGGCGGCCTATGGTCGCATCGTCTGTACCTCATCGGTTACAGGCCCGTTTGTTAGCAACCCGGGTGAGTCGGCTTATGCTGCGGCCAAAGCTGGGATGGTAGGGATGGTCCGTTCTTTGGCAATCGAGACAGGGAGGTATGGCATCACCGTTAATGCGGTAGCTCCAGGTTGGATTGCCACCGGAGCGGCTACTCCGGAAGAAATGGTGGGCGGGGCCAACACGCCAATCGGGCGCTCCGGAACTCCGGAGGAAGTGGCCAGTGCTATCGTCTTTCTCGCTTCACCGGAAGCCAGTTATATCACCGCACAGACGCTGGTCGTGGATGGCGGGAATACTGTTCAAGAGTATAAA
>CAZWXO010000357.1:1199-2032 GCA_964637885.1 uncultured bacterium | reverse complement strand
TTCATCACCTCGGCATAGGTCGTCATCACCGTCACGTCATTCAGCGTGTTCAGACTTTGCAGCACCGTATCAGGTCCTGTTTCACTGAGGGAACTCGGGGTGATAATAAACCGGGCAACCGCCTCGTAGCGGGGTGTTACCAGATAAGAGGTGCCCATTGATGCCGCGAAAGCGATTAATGCGGTCAGAATAATAAGCCACCAGCCACGCCTTAACATTTGGAAGTAAAGATTTAGTTCCATGATCATCCTTTCTGATTTAATATCGTGAAATCAGCAGCAAACGATTGATAAGATTTGGGATACGTTGAAATTTTCTATTCCTCTGATTATTATATTAATATTATACACGATAATTCAGACTTATTCGGTCCTAATACCACCCCGCGCACTATTTTTTCCATATTCCTCCTTGGTTCATCACCTTACAGTTACATTTCATAGGATAAACGGTTCACCGCTGCCTGTCGTAAACTGATGTAGAACAATATTTTAATGCAATTTATTATGCAGACATATTTTACATCAATTTTGATAAATAAACTTTGTCAATTGCATCTTGTGGCAATAATAAAACGATCTCGAATGACTCGCAAAACCTTGAAGAGCGCCGCAAGATCCACTGACATTTAAAATTAGAAAGGCAAGGATTAAGAAAATGAAACAAACCCATTGCTCACTGCGGGGTAGCACTCCACTAAAGGGTGGAGGAATATAAAACTTGCAAAAAATGGGGTTCACTGGCAAACTCTTGCAACTTCCAAATCACGCGAGAAAACCAATGAACCCACAAGAGATATTTTGCCCGATGATTGCTTGCCCCGCAAGGGGGTA
>CAZWXO010000357.1:0-1189 GCA_964637885.1 uncultured bacterium | reverse complement strand
TATTCATAGTGTGAAGGACAAGCGTTGTATTTGTGATGTCTGCGGAAAAACATTTACGACGAGCAAAGGCACGATTTTCTATCCTCTGCGCACCAACCCGGAAATCGTGATGTGTGTCATTGTCTTGTTGGCGTACGGTTGCCCAATCCAGGCGATTTTGAAAGCCTATCTCCTGGATGAGCGCACAGTGCGCGATTGGCAAAGGCGAGCGGGTCAACATTGTCAGCAATTCCATGAACATCTGGTAGAAAGTAGCCAGCACGATTTGGGGCAAGTCCAAGCCGATGAAATCAAAGCCAAGACCCAGAACGGAACACTGTGGATGGCGTTCGCCATCTGGGTTTCAACGCGTTTGTGGATGGGTGGGGTAGTTAGCCCCAAGCGCGACATGAAGCTAATCCAATCTTTGGCAGATAAAGTGCGTCAGATGGCACTATGTCGTCCGCTGTTATTAGTGGTAGACGGTTTAGCCAGTTATGTGAGCGCCTTTCGTGACGCTTTTCGGAGCAAGTTTCCTCGGCAAGACGGAGAAACCGGACGCTGTAAGATGGTTTCGTGGTCTGACATTTACATCGTGCAAGTGGTCAAGCAACGCGTGGAAGGCGTACTCAATGTGGAGCAACGCATTGTGCAGGGTACAAAGGATAGGATCGAAAGCCTCATCCAAAAGACGCAAGGAACGGGTGTGATCAATACTTCCTTTATTGAGCGCCTCAACGCCACCTTACGTCAACCCATTGCTCCATTAGCACGTCGCTCCCGTAATTTAGTCCAACAGGCTGATACCTTGGTGGCGGGCATGTACCTCGTCGGTTGCTTCTATAACGTCTGTGACTATCACCATAGTTTACGTTTGAAGCTGTCTGTTGGCTCTTTTGGCTATCGTTGGGTGCAACGGACCCCTGCAATAGCCGCGAAACTGACCGACCACCAATGGACGCCCGCCGAACTGCTCAACTTCAAAGTACCGCCACCACGTTGGACTATGCCTAGTCAGCGCGGCAGACCGTCTGCTGCAATGTTGAAACTCGCTCAACATTGGGCTGCCTGACCATGGTTAAGTGTCCTCATACCCCAGACTTTATCCGAAATAACATACATACACCGTCCCGCAGGTTTGTTTTGAGGTTTGTGAACTCCTCTCAATGACAACCTGCAGGAGGTTTTTTCTAATACACGATAAAGTCAC
>CAZWXO010000356.1:0-2041 GCA_964637885.1 uncultured bacterium | reverse complement strand
TTCTGGGGCTCCAAGCCAAGATAGAGGGAATTGCCCTTGCAATGCATGCACAATGCATGTAAAATGACATTGGAGGTGTTTTATTGTGTCGACATTGCAGGTGAGGGAGATGCCGGAGGATTTGTATTTGTGTTTGGCGCAGACGGCGAAGGCGGAAAACCGCAGCATTGCTCAGCAGACCGTCACGATAATTCGAGAGTCGTTGAAGGGTGGCGCTGCAAAGCGTAATCGGCGACTTGCAGCTCTTGAGGCGGCCGAGGCTTTGCAGATAAGCTTGCCGGAAGATGTGCCGGATCCGGTGGTTTTCGTGCGGGAGGATCGTGACAGATGAATATTGTGCTGGATGTTAGTGCGGCTTTTGGTATGCTTTTACGAAAAAGTGCAGGGGCAGAAATTAGTGATATTGTGCGGCAAGCGGATGTCGTGCTGGCACCAGATCTGTATGTCAGTGAAATGACTAATGTGGCGTGGAAATATCAAAAAGCCGGGGTGCTGAGTGTTGACGAAGTGGGGAGATTGCTCACGCTGGGCATTGATTTTGTCGATGAATTTGTGCCCGGATCTGATTTGGCGCAGGAGGCATTGTTTGAAGCAAGCCGACTGGGCCATCCTGCTTATGACTTGTTTTACATCGTGGTCGCCAGGCGCAATCTGGCAACCCTCGTCACACTGGATCACCGATTGGCAGAGGTGGGAAGGTCGCTGGGGCTATCGACAAGGGCTGACAGAGGGACGGGGTGAGACCATTGAAAAAAGCCATTAGGCTTTTTTCGTTAATAATTCACAATTCACGATTCACAATTTTGGACGCAAAAACGAACTTTTTGCTCCAATTTCTTTAAAAAATCGAGGAATTATACCAATAATTCTTACCAAAATTGTTAACTGTTAAATCTTAATTGTTAATCGCCGACTTTTTCAGTGGTTTCGGACGGGGTTAGTGACACATTGTAGTTCTACTATTTTATGGCTTTGCCAGTGTTTGGTCATGCTCGCCGATATTGCGCAGGATGATTCCGCCATCGCTATATTGCCAAGTCAGGCGGATGCTCATGGTCACGCTTGCTTCAAAAATATCGCTGCACCCCTTAATTTTCTTGCTACGTAGCGACGGATGCCGCGGATTCTCGGCCATAAGGGCAAGCTTTTGTTTTAGTGTTTTCTTGACATCGGTGGGCAAGGCTTTTACTTTTTCTTTAAAAAGTTCAGTAAATGTGATCATCATAACTCGTCTATTCCAAGTTCGACGAACAGTTCGTCTGTGTTATTACAGTCTGTTACTTTTTCGTATTTAATTTGTTCTTCGGCCACCAATTCATCAGTTTGCCAAGCCTTTGTATAGAACCATGCCTGGTCACGAGGGACTACCACTACAGGCGTTAAAACCAATCCCCCGTCAACTATTTCAACTTCAAGCTTGTCGCCCGTCCCCAATTTGAGCTTCCGGGCAAATTCAGCAGGAATTGTGACCTGAGACTTCTGCTTGAGTTCTACAATCATAGATCTCACCCCTTTAGTAATATTGTATAACTTTCTTACAGTATAACATATATCACAAGGGCGCTGACAGAGGGACGGGGTTAGTGACACAAAACGCCCTCGAAAGGAGGGCACAAAGTAGCAAGGAATAGCTGTGCTTGCTCGGGCGGGGCGGTTTTTTTGTTTTAACTAATGTGACACGTGCTACATAGTATGGGTATTACGAATTCCTGGACGTCAAATGTCTAGTAATATCCTAGGGGCATCCTCAAGTATGCCACAGCTTAAGAGCACTTAGCCAACGTCTAATTGCTGTTTTAGCGCATTTTGCAGCGTTTGAGAGAAGTTAATGCCCTGCTCTTCCGCTTTTTTATTCAACCAAGAGGGTATTGAAAGGGTTTTTTTCACTGCCTTGTTATCGACGGATGCGCGGTACGAAGTGGTATCGACGGCGATTAAAGTAACAAAGTTCGGAGCGTTAAAAAAAACATCACGAATATCCGATGCAGTTGGGACTGCTTCCTGGTGGTCCTCTGAATCGCATATCCACATCGCGATAACG
>CAZWXO010000355.1:0-2042 GCA_964637885.1 uncultured bacterium | reverse complement strand
ACCGCCATTTGTCTTGTAAATTTCCCTGCAAAGCTTTGCCGTGCAATCGCGGATTTTCACAATCAACCAGCCTGGCTTCAATATAGGCAATGATAAATGCCGCGATCTTTTTGTCCATTTTCTTCAGTTGCTTAACCGCCAACTGGGTGTACTCAACTCTATAACTCATAAACCAATCTCTCTTTTGACCTCCGCATGGCTTAGTCGCGCCTGCCCTTGTTCCTCTTCCCAGACCTTGTTGAACAAAGCAAGATCATATTCATCCTCGATTTTTTCAAGCACAGCCTGACGGACGAAGGAGGACAAATCCATATTATGAAGCTCGGCATATTTTCGAATCAGCACATCATCTCGATCATTTAATCGCAAGGAAATCATGCTCATTTTTCTACCTCCAATTGTATTGCAAAGTATTACGTGTTATTTTACCACTCTCCCAACAAAGGTTCAATCGCTGATGCGCACCTTGTCATATTAACCCCACTCCGCGACACACCACGGCACGATGCGAATCTGCACCTCAGTATTCTTTTAGCGCTTTAATGATTGTACCCATATTTGAAAAATCAGCATCATCGTGTAATAGCAGGAGGTCGTGCTCAATGCACGTTTGCGCAATCAGAGCATCGATAGTGCTCCGCACAGTTATTCCCTTTTTTCTACATTGTCGATAAAGATTAGCAGCCTCGACATATGATTTGCTACCCTGACTTATTTCATATATTTTTTGCGTCAGCAAATATGCCTTGAGGCGTTCGAATGCATCTTCATCCCGGACTCCCTGTAGAGTCTCCATCAATATCATTGGCGTGACGCCCCATGGAATCTGCCGCGCCAAAGCGAAATCATATTTTTCAGTTTTTTAGTCTGTTTCCCATTTAGGTAGTTTATCAAGACTGAGGTATCAACAAGAATCATACAAAATCCCCGCTTTCACGTAGTTGCTTGTGGTCATAATCATCGAAAAATTCTATGGTGCCTTTTAAATCCATTATATTTTTCCTTTTCCGGTTAGCCACTAATTCCCCCAGAGCCATATTGACGATTTCCTTTTTCGTCTTTATCCCTAGCAATTGTTGCGCTTCCTGTAGCAACTCTTCATCAATATCAATGTTTATCCTCATCATAAGACACCTCCAGATACACATTACAATACACCTAGTCCGAAATTGCAAACTCTCCACCTAAGGAATTAAATCATTCCAGACACACTAAAACCCCGGTATCCGGCCGGGGTTTTAGTGCATGATTATTTATCCCCAAATTACCGCAGGAGCTGGAGAACTGTCTGCGGCAGCTGGTTGGCTTGGGCAAGCATCGCGGTGGCGGCCTGACTAAGGATGTTGTAGCGGGTGAAGTTCATCATTTCCTTAGCCATGTCCACGTCACGGATGCGGGATTCCGACGCGACCAAGTTCTCGGTGGTAGTGCTCAAGTTGCTGATGGTGTGGTCGAGGCGGTTCTGAATGGCGCCGAGCTTGGAGCGCTCGATGGAGACCTTGCCAATGGCGCTATCGATGGAGCGGATGGCCCGGTTGGCTAGCATATTTGTCGTAACCATCACGCCATTGACACCTAATGCTTCTGCGGACACATTGCCGATACCAGCAGCAATGTCCTGAAGAGGATTGGCGCCGATTTGAAAGACCATGGAGCGGTCAGCGATGTGAACGTATGTAGTGGCGCCTGACGCAATGGCCGAGAATTCGAAAGTGTTAGTAGCAGTGTTCCAGTTAGCTTGAACCCCGGTGTTAGGATCAAATTTGACATCGACATTGGGGTGAATTATGCCAACTAAAATATTATCTTCGATTGAGTAATCCTCAACAATAACTGCACCTCGATGTGCCTCATAGACGTTAATGCTAAATCTATTTTCCCGACTAGCTTGGATTTGAGTCAAACTTAGGGCGTTGATTGTTGCATCATCTCCCATGAAGAAAACCTCTCCATCCTTGCCTGTGCGAGCGGTACGAATGACCAAAGTCCCAGGCACAGCATCGAGGCCAGTCGAAGCCGCTGTGGTCACATACGAAACATAA
>CAZWXO010000354.1:1375-2052 GCA_964637885.1 uncultured bacterium | reverse complement strand
GGTTGATGTTCTTTTAAAAGTTTTGTAACGAGCTCTTTGTCACCAATATCGCCATGTATAAAATTATAACGAGGGTCGCTCTTTAAAGAATCGAGGGTAGCTAAATTACCCGCATAGGTTAATTTATCTAAGTTAATGATGCCTTCGGCTTTTGGGTCGTTGAGCCAATCGAGCACAAAATTGCCGCCAATAAAGCCTGCGCCGCCTGTTACGAGAATCATCTAAAAGTCACCATGAGGAATGCGGTTTATTATCTGAATTATGCATGAGGCCCCAAAATCGTATTTTTTATCTATATTCCAATTATGGGGTATTTCTTAGCTCATGTACCCCAAGAAAACATTGCGCATAGCCGCCCTTGGAACGGCATCTGACTTTAAAGATTCGCTCTTGCCTTGCGTTATTCGATCGACAGGCATCGATCTGCAATGGGTTAAGCCGTCTGAGAGTGATATTGTAATTGTAGGATCGTTTTATCAGGAATTAAAACGCTACCGCTGGGTTCCTAAACCATTGCGACCCGCCCCATCGGCAGAAGGCGACTTTCTTTGGCAGCATTTAGGTAGCAGGCGCACTAAGCCAATGACGGTTTTCTTAACTGGTGAGAATGTACGCCACAATGTTTTTCCTACCGATTACTCTATTTCATTTGATCTAACAGTCAATACTCCCTCCCA
>CAZWXO010000354.1:1106-1365 GCA_964637885.1 uncultured bacterium | reverse complement strand
CCTGCGCGAACCCAGAAAGACCTTACTCGAAGTACTCGAGAAGCAAATGGATGTCGTCGAGTATGGCAAACACGTTGACCCCAGCATTAAAAGCCATCATCAGAGTGGTTTTCAGAAGCTAGAGGTTTTGCGTAACTTTGGCTACAACTTATGCCCTGAAAATGGCATGTATCCCGGCTATTACACTGAAAAAATCCCAGAGGCATTTATGGGTGACAGCTTACCCATCAGCTGGACAGACAGTAATATTGCCATCGAC
>CAZWXO010000354.1:236-1096 GCA_964637885.1 uncultured bacterium | reverse complement strand
AACCCCAATGCCTTCATCAACCTTGCGCCCACGATGGCAAGTCACTATGCCGAGCTTGGCGACATTCTTAGTTCAAAAGATAGGCTAACTGGATTTGCCCAAGAACCACTTCTTCTGCAAAAGCCGAGCATTCAACCTTTTGTTAATTTTATTTCAGAAATAACAAAAAAGATATTGAGCTAGCAGCTCTTTGTCGCGATCAACGCATAGCTAGTTTTACTGCTTCGGAAACCATGGACTCACACTAAACTGGCGATCAAGCCAGCGGTAAATTGACCGCTTTGTTTTCTGAAAACCCTTTATAGGAAGCCTGCCTGGCCTATCGGTAATCGTTGAATCTTTACCCACAATCGATATGGGATAGGGCTTCACAGCAAGCATTCGAAGGCCATGTTTACTGTAATGCTCCAAATAATGATCAACCGGCTCGTATATAGCACTTGAGCATTTTATTAACTGAGCGGCAGCACTGGGTTTTATTAAATACGCAGCCGCACCAACCGGATCGCCCTTATTTTCGAGTAATTCAATGCCATCAACGTGATCAATCACTCGATGTTCCACGTCATATAAAGCAGCCAATCTAACTAAAGACCATTTCCGATCCATTTGAATCAGCGATTCAAACACATGACTTAAATCACCATCAATAACGAAATCATCCTCTAATACCAGCGTTATTTTATTCTGCTCAACACATTTCTCCCATGCTTTCATATGGGATAGATAGCACCCGATTTCACCTGGCGTCAGCTCATAACCTTGTAAGCGCTTAACCTTCGACTGATCGTAAGACTTAGGAAGCACTTTTAATGCGAATCCATCGACAGCATTTAAAAACCCCCACTGAAGAGAAGAGT
>CAZWXO010000354.1:0-226 GCA_964637885.1 uncultured bacterium | reverse complement strand
ACCTGCCGCAAGTAACTCAATGGAATTGAGTTTAGCCGTCTTTAGACGGTCTGAGTATTTTTTTGTGGATCGGTACAGTTAACAGCCGCCAATAATGCAATCATGAAATAAAAATACTCAATAAACTCGCGCTCACTCACCTCAGTTGGCCACCACAAAAACCAGATTCCAGCAAGCATCCATAGGGTTATCAATGCCACATTCCTCATTTGATTTGAATAATTTC
>CAZWXO010000353.1:501-2053 GCA_964637885.1 uncultured bacterium | reverse complement strand
TTGATTTTAGTAGCATCAATTTAGCATAATTTAGTCCGTGTGGATATAGAGGAGGGCAAAAAGTCGGAGGTGAAACCATCCCCGTTTTCACCTCCGGAAGGTTTCTCGCAAACCCAGAAGCATCGCTTGAAAGTCCTACCCCAAGGCAGCCACTGCCCCGTTCCCCTTGCAAAGAAATGGGCTGACATCCTGGGATAAATCAAGTTCCTCGACCTGGGCACAGTAATCGCGAAACATTTGGAGTTGGCGCCGCAGCCGCCACTCCCGCCAAAAAATGATGGTCAGCGTACCGATGAACAGACAGGCAATTCCTGGCCCACCTCCGGCAAAGACTCCGCCTCGCCACAGCGCTGACGCGACACCAAGATACAGTAAGAAAATGAGCAGAGAGTTGCTATCACGCATAGGATATCACTCCATTGGAGTTACTTTTGTTCGAGCCTATTTTGTAATCAAACATCAACTATAAAAAGTGCCTAGCTATAGCAGTAGTGTAGCATCAGTGGTGCCTATCTTCGACAAGGGATATCCTTTGTCCTGCATCTGTATGTGCTTTAAGTAGCAGCTAAAAATGGCTTTTTTCAGTGTTCTCTGGCGGTTCCTTTGTTCGCTGGCGTTTTCCCCGGCTCGCTTAGCCGAAGATGATTTGTGCGTAGCAGTTGGCGCAAAAATCAGCGGAGGTCGGATAAATGATGTTGAGGTGCCCACATTTGGGGCAAACAATCTCGGCAATGGGCCTGTTTTCTCCTTGCATGCCCCCAGTCGTTTGGGCTAACTGTTCTTCGCTTAAAGCGCCTTGAGTTACTAGAGTTTTTTTATCATCCATGCGAATCTCTCCTCGCGTTTATCCCGCTAATTATTTTATAAGTTTTCGTTTGTCACGGCTGCTGATGGCAAGCGGGCTTTTTCCACCAATAATGCCAAGCTAACTCTAAAAATACCTGAGCTGTCGTCAAGCTGGAGTAAGCCGTTATGTTTGTTGACCAGGTACTCGATGTTGCGTAAACCAAAACCGTGGTCTGTGGCGACAGCCTTGCTGGATAATCCTTTTCCTCCTGGCGGTGCCGTCGGGCATACCGGGTTTTCTGTTTGGATGATCAGATAGTCCGGCTCGTAGGCAAACCGTAAATTCAAATAGCGCTCCGCCACGTCTAGTCGGCGACAGGCTTCCATGGCATTGTCCAGGAGGTTGCCTAGAATGACGGCCAGGTCGGATTCGTTGAGAGTCAGCCCCGCTGGAATCCCAACATCTAGTCGCAGATAGATGCCTTGTTGGGTGGCTGCCGATAGTTTGTAATTGAGCAAGGCGCGCAACATCGGATAGGGAAGGTAGACAAAGCCGCGGTATTCTTTTACCGTTTGGACCAGAGTGGCAGTGTAGGCTTTTGCTTTGGCATGGGCACCTTCTTCTTCAAGGGCATAAATGACTCCCAAGTGTTGGACCCAATCGTGGCGCTGGGCTTTTAGTTTGTCGATCAGCCCTTCCAGAGTTTCGAAATAATAAAGCTGTTGTTGATAGTTCTCTTACATTGCTGTCTGATAAGCTTCGTTA
>CAZWXO010000353.1:0-491 GCA_964637885.1 uncultured bacterium | reverse complement strand
ACTCGCCTTTTCCTTCATATATGTACCGGAGTAAAAGGAAATGAGGATAGCGATGGCTATCAGGGCAATTAGGAGGTTGACGGATGGATCAAAAATCATCTGCCAAGACCCAATCCGCTTTGCATCGAGATATATTAGTAAAAAAACCATTCCTATCGTGGCCACACTAAGGATAATGCGAGTGCGGCCAGTAAGAATAAAGCACAGAGTGGCCATGAAAATGATCGAATAAAAGGGGATTGAGGAATTTATACCGCCGCAAAAGAGCCACTGGTAAGGCAAAAAAATCAGCATAAGGGCGGCTAGGCCGATAACTGAGGCGGGCTTAAACAAGCCTTTAAAGCGGGAAAGGTAGTAGATTAGGCCCCAGAAAAGGGTAAAGGTGATTTCCACATAAGGATCGGAATGGTAATAGAAATCCAGTCCTGTTCCGAGGGCCGTCAGCACGATGCCAAGGAGGGCCAAGAAATGAAAAACCCGCTTTTCAAAGG
>CAZWXO010000352.1:0-2056 GCA_964637885.1 uncultured bacterium | reverse complement strand
ATAGTTGTTTAAAAATCCCTATATCTTTCAGTTGCTCATAAGCGAGTTCAACATCTTTTGAGGTAAAGTGTGGTTTAAGCTCTCTGAGGTCGGTGGAAATTTGTTCTAGCTCGATGTCCCATTTGTTTGCAAGATAGTTTTTGTAAATATATATAATGGTGGAGCGTAGCTCAAGATCGCGAGCTGACATTTTGCAAAAAGAGCCGATTGTAGAATTAATTTTTTTTTCATAAATACGTAAAAATTCATTCGCCCTAGCCATATATTCATCAGCCTTTTGAGCGGGCTCAATGTTGTAGCCATTTGTGCCAGCGCATTGGGCAAAAATTTCAACGCCTTTTATTGCCTCGGCATAGTCTAAATCCGCAAGCACATCACTACAGTAGGGCCCGTATGTGTAGAGCGAAAATTTATAACCGCATGGAACATTCTGTACTTCTTGAAGAATGAAGATAATTTTCATAATGGCCGTTTTGCCAAGCTTTTGTGGTGCTTTTTTAAATTCTGTTGCCAATTTTGCTATCAACCCAACTCTATTCCAAAGTTCACTGGTCAATTACCACACTTCCCTTCGTTATATTTTTGGATTTTCTCATTGATGGATTCTTTCATGTCATGCCTTACATATAACCTCTTCTGTTTTATCGGTTGCATTGCTTTGACGATTGAGGATCTCTGAGATAGAGGAGTTAGTTTCTCTTTGCCGTCATTTGAAAGGACAAGTATATCCTCTTTGCCAGTTTTATACCATGATTTTTCCGAAGAATCATTAAAACTAATATCAGATGCAAAAATCTTTGAGAGTTCTTCAAAGTTGTCTAATTCGTCATCGTTGGGGACCTCATTTGTTTGGTGGATGCATCTATCATGTTGACGCCTAAGAATAATGTCTTTGTCGAGTCCGCCAAATTCTTCTTTGAACATGCCTAGCATTTTCCAGTCGTCAAAGTCGATGTATTGCTGAAGACTATCAGCATTACTAGGGGGCGGGAAGAACCCGGTTTTATCGCCGGTATTTGTCAGTATTTCTTTTAAAGCTCCATCAATATGGTGGTCATACGCGCGTCTTGTTTTGTGGAAATATACCTGCGAAAACATTTGATATCTTGCGATAACCAGACTTTCTGCAACATGCCATCCGCCTTCTTCGATAACTAAATTAGCCCCGGAATTTTCTTCATCATTCGCCACACTCATGGTATTAATGAGCCTGTCCATGTCATAAAAGCCATACCTTATACCAAGGTGCAAGGAATCGCGGAGAAGGTAATCTGCTCTGTCAGCATCTAGTTGCCCGGAAATTAGATTTTTCCATAAATGACCTCGTTTTGCCCTAACAGTTTTATCTCCGAGCAGTGCTGTAATATCCTCCACTTTGATATCGTAGTTTGCGTTATCCTGATGGTTTTCAATAACATCTTTGAAAAACGCTTTAATGATGGCAATGCTATAATCCTCATGTGAATATCTCCCTAATGGTGGATTATCTTGTATGAAAGGCATCAAATCTTCGCCGGCATGGGAAAATGGGGCGTGCCCTACGTCATGAAGCAGGGCGGCAAACCGTATAATCCTTCTGTCTCTTTTTATGCCGCTATCATCAAAGCGTAGTTCCTGTTGCAGAAAATTTTCTCGTTTATCTAAGATGCGATTGTAGAAAAGTGTGGCAAGATGCATTACCCCCAGTGAATGCTCGAACCTTGTGTGATTTGCCCCTGGGTAAATCATTTCAGTTAAAGAAAGTTGTTTTATTCTCCTTAGTCTTTGGAATACTTCATGGTTTATCACGTCGCGTTCCCAGTCATCAAAGGAAATAAAACCGTGTAGGATGTCTCTAATCTCATGTTTTCCCAATATCAACACCTCTATGTTATTATAGCGAACATATGTTTGTTTGTGAATACTTATGAAAAATGAAGTCTTTTAATAGGAAACGGTAAGGGCTGTTATATACGGTATATAATTTATATGAATTTGAGGTCGTGGAAAATGGAAACAGTGCAAAACTATGATTTTGATTATTCAGGAAAAGGAATTAATCAATTAAAAAAAATAA
>CAZWXO010000351.1:1779-2063 GCA_964637885.1 uncultured bacterium | reverse complement strand
CAACTGGTCGAGGGTTGGATTTGGCAATAAATCGCCCGCCAATTGCCAGATAGTAAATTTATCATAGGACAAATTCTGATTAAACGCCCTGATAACCCAATCCCGATATGGATAGGTATTTCTCATGCCGTCGTCCTGATAACCATGAGAATCGGCATATCGAGCTACATCTAACCATTCCAAAGCCATTCGTTCACCAAAATGAGGTGAAGAAAGCAACCGATCAACCAATCGCTCATAAGCCGTTGGAGAATTGTCATTTATAAAATTTTGTACCTCCTCGA
>CAZWXO010000351.1:0-1769 GCA_964637885.1 uncultured bacterium | reverse complement strand
CTTATTAATTACCAATGGAGAAGGATATTTAAAAGGGGAAATAAACGCCCAATGTTCTTGATATTCAGCGCCTTCTGCAATCCATTGAACCAATATTTTTTTCTCTTCTGCGGTTAATTGCAAATTTGACTTAGGCGAAGGCATTACCTCATGAGGGTCGTCGGACATAATCCGACGGACCAATTCACTTTCTTTGGTATTAAAAGGAACGATAGCCCTTTTACCCGACGGCAACAGTGCTGTGGCTGCCTCAAAAGAAGTGAGTTGCAGCTCTGCATCCACTTTTGATTTATCGGGTCCATGACATTTAAAGCATCTATCGGAAAGAATGGGCTTTATTTGCCTGTTAAAATCTATTTTCCTTGAATAGGCCGTATTCAAAATGAAAAAAATTAGAAGGGCAGACACACTAAAAAATTTATTATCGTAGCGCTTGAACATAGACAGCATATTTAAAAACAATAGATTAGGCGAATAGTGGCACAACAGAAAACATGCAATGATTCGTTTATCCTCAATATTTGGTGGAAACTCATCATATTGAGAGATGCCTTGAAGTGAGGTGGGAAGTCTAATTCGTCGTCTCCCGCTTGCCGTGGCATAACTACTCGTTATGGCGGCACTTTGTTTCAAATAGGGACCTCAAGGGATATCTCGCTTCCCTTTTTCTGCCTTGTCCTGCTGCTCCCCGATCTGCATCTCCAACCGGGCCTGTGTCTTTCTGAGCTCTGCCTCCAACTGCTTGGATACGGTGATGTCCATAAAGGTGATCACCACGCCGTTGATCCGGTTCTCCAGCGTCCGGTACGGCATGATCCGCACCGAGAACCAGCGTCCGTCTCTTGCGGCAACCTGCTTTTCTACAAATGCAAGTGTCCGCAGGACCTCCTGCGCATCGGCGGGTAACTCCGGGTAGAGCAGGTCCGAGGCGATGTCGGTCACGGCCCGACCTGCGTCGCCAGGGATCAGTTTGATGATTTTCGACGTCTGCTTGGTAAAACGGCGCACGTGCATCGCGTCGTCCAGAAACAGCGTGGCGATCTCCGTGCTGTCGAGAAGGTTCTTCATGTCGTTGTTCACCAGCGAGAGATCGGCCACCTTTGCGCGGAGTTCATTGTTAACCGTCTGGATTTCCTCGTTCATCGACTGCATCTCCTCCTTGGAGGTGGTCAGTTCCTCGTTGGTGCTCTGAAGCTCCTCATTGGTGCTCTGAAGTTCCTCGTTCATCGATTTGAGCTCTTCCTGGGAGGTGTGCATCTCTTCGCGGGCGCTCTGGAGTTCTTCGCGGGTCCGCGCGATTTCATGCTCAAGTTCTGCCACCCGGCGGCTTGAGGCGGAAGGGTTCCGACCCTTTCCCGGTGCTTTGACTTCGATTGGCGCTGCAACATCCTGAAAGATGGTCAGCACCATCCCGCTCAGGGCTTCCGGTTCGGAGATGGGCTGGATTGTGACATCCACCGCCTGCATCCCGCCGTTGTTCCTCACCTGCAAATTCCGGATGGTGATCGCGCCCTGCTGACGAATCGCCTTCTGGAAGGCGCTGCCGATTTCATAGCGCAGCCCCTCACGGGCCATGACAAAGATATTCCAATTCGCCTTTCCGGCTGCCGGTTCCAAGTACTTGCCTGTCTTGCCGCTGATGTAGAGGATATCACCCATGTCGTTCGTCAGCGCAGACGCCGGGGCATATTGAGTGAGAAGCAACTGATCCGCCAGAGCCTGGAGTTTTGGGGCGGAAGCGGAGGCGGGGCATTGATCCTGTCCCCCTC
>CAZWXO010000350.1:0-2068 GCA_964637885.1 uncultured bacterium | reverse complement strand
AAGAAGCAAAAAACCAATTGCTGGACGATTAGCCATGCCCGAAATAATTTTTTTAGGTTGCGTGTGGGCAAATACCGCATCATCTATTGCATAGATGATGAAAACATCCTAATCACGAAAATTGACACTCGTGGCGACATATACAAGTAAATTTAGTTACCTTTTCTTATCTCCTTCGGCAAAAAGAAAACCAGTATTCCCTAGTTTACGGATTGTCACTCCTTCTCTATAATGAGGTCCAGAACCGACGTTTGCAATTCATCACGTCATGACCAACCCTAGCGTCCCATAAAAAAGAACGTATATTTCCTTGCAATGTAAATTCCCTGCGTGCTACCATAAGCGCAGCAAAGCTCTGTTTTCTCCGAAGCCTTACGTTCCTGCGTAGGGTTATGATGTAGGAGAGGTGAGGCTTATTTTTTTTGCTCACACATTCCCTTTTGCTCACACATTCACATGCTCCTGATAAACCGTGGCATCCTGCTGAAAGGTCAGGCTGAAAACCATGTCCCCCAGCCATTTTTTAAAGGACGGGTTATCGCTGAACTGTTTGAAGATTTCCATGTTATCGGACATGCCGTTGATAATCACTTTGTTTAGGGCCTTCTCGCTTTCGATCTTGGCGTTTTGCTTGTCCGAATTCAGCATGGCATTCTGATAGTCCTTGTCGCTGGCGACCAGGGCCGGGAATTCGCTGATGCGCTTTTTGACCTGGTCAATATCCTTCCACTCAATGTTGCCGCCAAAAATATCGTTAAACTCCGACAGAATGTTACTGAGTAAATCCAGCTCCGCTTCAGGCTTGCCCCCGCCTGCCCCGGTGGGGACGGGTTCGATGCCATAGTCACCCTCGCCTACCAGCAGAATGGAAATAGCTTTTTGCGCTTCAACCCGATAGCTGTCCAAATCAATCGCTTCCAGAATGCCGGCCGATAAATCTTCCTCCTGCGGGGCGGGCAGCTTGGGGATAAGTAGGTTAAGAAAAATCGATAGCTTTTCCCAGGCGGCATTGCCGTAGGGTAGAATCGCCGACAAAAAGCCATAGGTGCGGACAAAGCCCTTGGCCTTGCTTTTAAAATCAACCTGCCCGTTTTCATCCAGTTCATGCTCATAGACATGGGAACAGGTGTCGAGAATCGGGTCAAGCTTGTCCCGGTCAGCTCCCCCCAGATAAAGTTCCACAATGGTCGCGACATGATAATCGGTGAAAACATGGTAGGCCCGGATCGAAGATTCCAGATCATTGAGCTTGTCGGGGTCGGTGACATCTGACAAAACTGTCGTCGTGTAATACTTTTCAAAGGACTCTTTAATAACATCTGTCTCGTTGGCAAAATCAAGAATAAAGGTGTCGTGTTTTTGCGGATGGGCCCGGTTTAGCCTCGACAAGGTCTGCACCGCCTTGATATCAGTCAACAGCTTGTCCACATACATCGTATGCAATAGCGGCTCATCATAACCCGTCTGAAACTTGTTCGCCACCACCAGGATGCGATAGGGATCACGCTTGAGGCGCCGCTCGATTTCACTGCTGGCAAAGCCATTCACCGTCGCCTCTGTCAGTTTTTTGCCCCCGTATTCGTATTCCCCGGAAAAAGCGACAATCGCCTGATAGGGACTGCGCCGGGTTTTAAGATAAGCCTCGATGGCGTAATAATACTGAATCGCCCGGGCAATACTGCTGGTGACGACCATCCCTCGGGCCTGCCCCCCGATCTTGCCTTTGTTGATGACCTGGTCGTGAAAGTGGTCCATCATGATCTCGGCTTTGAGCTCGATGGCCTTATCCTGGCCTTCGACGTAGCGGCGCAGTTTCTTTTGCGCTTTCTTCTTGTCATACAGCGGGTCATCTTCAACAATTTTGGCAATCTTATAAAAGCTATCGACAGGCGTATAGTATTTTAAAACGTCGAGAATAAATTTTTCCTCGATGGCCTGTTTCATCGAATAGTTATGGAAGGGGCGGTGTTTAGTCGTACCGTCCTCTTGGTAGGGGTCGCCGAACATTTCCAGGGTTTTATTCTTCGGGGTGGCGGTAAAGGCGAAATAGCTTGCGTTTTTCAGCATT
>CAZWXO010000349.1:0-2070 GCA_964637885.1 uncultured bacterium | reverse complement strand
CGTGGACCTTTAATTCCAATCCATTTCCTCATGCTTAATTACATTGCCTTCTTCAACCTCTTTGTTTGCGTTAGCCAAACTAACTGTCTCAAGTGGTGTGAGTTTTGTGAAATCTCCATCCCACGCGATCACCATTCTCTTGATCAACTCAAAGGCTAACTCCTGCTCACTTTGCGGCAACATATCCACCATATTGGTGATTTGCCTTGCGACTGCAGACATATTTTCATCTCCCTTACTTATAAATGTCACCACGTGACCCAACGTCTTTGATTAGCAACGCTTGCTTGTCTCCTACTTGATGATACTGATACAATACACGATATTTTCCGACCCTCAAGCGGTAACCAGGCGGATTAATACCCTGCATCATTTTTATATCTCCCAAAGGCGGTACCTCAGTCAACCCTTCGATACCAGCTTTTATTCTCTGCTTAACATCCTTATCCATGGCCTCAATCGCCTTAACAGCAGTTCTCGAATAAACGATATTCAAAACATCACTTCCTGATTTGTTTTTAGCATAGTTCCTTTTGCCTTGCATTCATGCAAAACCCGTAACATTTGACATGCAGGCACAATACATCTAAACCTTGCTAGAACATTAAGTAGCCTACTTAAATAGCGTCCCTAGAAGCATGTTATCAACGATATCGTTTTAATTATACCACTTGTTCATACAGCTAGCTCTACTGTACCTGATTTTTACATACAAATACAGATAAAAGCAGTCTGCTTTTGCTTTTTGGATAATCCCCTGCGGCTAGATCACTAGTTAATAACTTCGTTCTCTAATTTTTGGACAGCTTCAATTGGCAGGCCTGTGATCTCTGCCACAAATTCGCCGGTCAGGCCTTTTCGCAGAGCAGCACGGGCCACATCATAAGATTTTTTGATTTCGCCTTCTAGCTCGCCTTCCAGTCTTTCATTGTCAAGAATTCTTTCAAGCGTGTGCACCACGTTCTCCACCCCCTCCGGTACTTTTAGCAGTTCTTCAATGTCGACAGTTTTACCGACTCTTCGTTTTGCGATATTGTTAGCCCAGACCAGCAGCTGGCGCTGGTCCTCAAGGCCGAGGCTGCCAAAGCTGGCCACCAGTACACCAAGGCGCCGCATCAGCTCTTTTTTGTCGATATCCTGGTCAAGCAAGAAGACGGCTGACATTAATGTCGCCAGCTCGACAAGGTCATGTTCAGTATAGCTCCTGACGTTTATTAAACCATATCTAAAGTCAATCAGCTCGCTGCCAAAAAGTTCATGCCCTTTTTGGTACTCGCGAAAACTCCTGACGGCTGTCCAGGCGGCGCTGCCATTATACAGCACGATGGGGATGATCGCCGGCAGGCGGAAGCTTTTACCAGCGGCTCCTTCTGCGGCTGTGTTCTTCAGCAGATCCCGCCAGATTTCATTCATGTACTGGAAAAGCCGCCAAGGCATTTGATGATCGACAGTTGACTGGAGCTCCAGCAGGACGTAGAAAATGACATCGTGCCCTTTGATTTTACTCTGGTAGACAATGTCAGCCTCCTTGCCACTGAAATCCTGCAGGATATAGCTTTTGTCCACTCGTACCAGGTCTTCTTCGCGGATCAGCCCGACCCAGTCGCTCTTAACAAAACTTTTCAGTAAATCCATAAAGGCCCGCTTGCTTTGGAGCAGATATTTGTAGCCTTTGTCGTGCTCCTGATGCATTTTTTCCTCGCTCATTTCACACCTCGTCTACCAGTATTATACCACCGAATGCAACGGAGGGGGGAGGGGTGGTTTGCCTTGGCTCGCTTAATTGAAAAGCAGGCTGCCTCCTGGATGGAAGACAGCCTGCTTTTGCTTTTTTGATAGTGTCGTGTTGCTAGATTAGCTTAGGGATACGCAAGGAGCGTCCCCTCGTATACTCTAAATCAAATTGCGATATTCGCGTCTTCCATCCACAATAGCATATATAACAACTGACTTATCTTCCTCATTTATCTTGTAAAAGGCAAGGTGTCTTTCGACAATCACAACTCTGTACCCTTGTTTTTTTAAAATTGAATATCTGGGGACACTTCCCGACTCCGGAAACTCCTGAAG
>CAZWXO010000348.1:0-2075 GCA_964637885.1 uncultured bacterium | reverse complement strand
GCAACCCCCAGCAGACACAGTAACCGTTTCATGAGATTATGATCCTTTCTTATCCTTGTCCTCTTCGTTCAAAAGACCTTTTCGTACTTTGGGATAACGACACTGTTCATCGACCCAAATCGCAAAGAAGGCGGGGCCGAAGGCGGCATCGGCCACCTCGCCGAGCAGGCAGTCACCGAAGTAAAAAACGGTCGGACCGTCCTGCTGGCGAAAGGCTGAAAGACTTTCACCTGACTTGATATCCGGCCAGATCGTATCGAGCTGCTTGATCCAGGCTTCACGTTGCTCAGGGGTGCCCTTGTTCAGCCGCTTCCACTCCTGCAGCGTGGTCTCCTGCAGGCGCTTGTGCTTGATCGAAATCGCGTACCGCAAGCTCAGGAGCGCAGTCGTGTTCGTGGCATAAGGCTTTGCCTCGGTATAGAGCGCGACATCATACACGTGAATGCCGAACCAGTGGAGCGTGGACGAACCGAGCAGCGTGAGTGCAGGCTCCCGCTCTTTTAACGGAGCCGGCAGTTCCGCGGCATCAAGAAAACGAGCCCCCGTCAGGACAATGAAGATCAGCAAAACGCTTCTTTTCCAGAACATCAAGCTCTCCCCTAATCTCGTGGTTCGACAGGTCCAGTTTTTATGCAAACAAGTGCATACGGTCATCGATACTCATCTATCGAATACGGGCATTATACTGTGAAAAGAAAGAAGAATCAATCACCAATTATTTTCAATTGTTTTTTCGGATAAATTTCCCTTGCTTCTTCACGCTTAAACAATAATACTGGTTCAATGTTCTTTAAGGAACAAGGGTTTCTCCTCATGCATCATTTAGCGGAACATCATATTCTCCTGTTTTTAATCCAGCTCCTCATCCTGATGGGGTGCGCACGCGGGGCTGGCGCCTTGTTGCGTCGCGTCAATCAGCCAAGTCTCCCGGGGGAGATCCTCGTCGGCTTGCTTTTGGGTCCTACTGTGCTTGGCAGATTTCTGCCGGCTGTTCATCAGACCCTCTTCCCGGCGGAGGCTATCCAATGGGCGATGCTGGATACCGTCGCGTGGTTGGGCGTTCTCTTTCTACTTCTGGATACGGGGTTGGAGGTGGACTTCTCGATTGCGTGGCGACGGCGCGGAAGCGCCTTGATGATTGCGCTTGCGGACATTTTCATTCCGATTCTGGTGGTCTTCGCCGTCTTTGTCTGGATGCCGAGCCGCTATTTTGTCGAGCCCGGGCAACGGTGGCTGGTGGCGCTGTTTATCGGAACCGTGCTGACGATCAGCGAGCTTCCGGCGACGGCTCGCGTCCTCACCGACCTCCGGCTGCTCAAGTCGGAGATGGGATACCTGATCCTCTCCGCGCTGACCGCGAATGGGTGTTGTTTACACTGATGCTGGGGCTATTCGGCGCGCATGCGGCATCCTTGGGCTCCCTGGCGCTCATTTGTGGCGGGACGCTCGGGTTTGCGGTCCTGGCATTGACCCTTGGAAGGCGTTTTTCCACCACCTTGTTTGAACACCTCAAGCGGAAGAACGTGCCAGAACCGGCCACGTCGCTCACCGTCACCATCTTGTTGGGACTCCTCTTTGGAAGCGTGACCCAGTGGATGGGCATCCACGCGCTCTTCGGCTTCTTCCTTGCCGGGATCGTGGTGGGTGAAGCGAAGGCGGTCTCCGAACAGACGCGGGGCATCATCTCCCAGTTGGTCCATTCACTCTTTGTTCCGGTCTTCTTTGCGACCATCGGGCTCAAGATTGATTTTATAGGCGGCTTTGATCTTCTGGCTGTGGGGGTCGTCTGCGTGGTGGGCATGGGCGGACGCTATTTCGGTGCCTGGCTGGGTGTGACCTGGAGTGCCGTGCCGCGCATGAACCGCGACCTGATTTCCATTGCGCATACCCCCGGCGGCGTCATGCAGATCGTCATTGCTGTGCTGGCCTTGGAAAGCGGGATCATCACCAACCCGATCTATGTGGCCATTATTTTTGGCGCGGTTTTCTCCACCATGCTCATGGGGCCCTGGATGAAGCGTTCCTTTGCAAAGCGAGCTGCGGTGAAACCGCTTGACTTCCTCTGCCCCTGTGCC
>CAZWXO010000347.1:0-2080 GCA_964637885.1 uncultured bacterium | reverse complement strand
TACGATAACTTAAGTCAACTAGCATTCTACATTTTTTGATCTACCATGTGATTGCTTATTTTTAACTTTTCGTCACAATTTCACTATGATGCAAGTAAGAGAAGTGCAAAAATGATGAATTTGGCTACATCAAAGCCTGTTTTCCTTAATCCAAACCTCGGACCTTTATTTCTAGTGACGCTGGCGCGCCTCAAAATACAGGCAATCAAGTCCCGAACTTTTTTTCACCACTGCCGAAGGGATATGGGCCGATTTAAAGCCCAGCGCCCGACACCCGTGACGATGCTTCGGGTCCCACGTCACATAGTAGTGGCGGCACTTATAACAATTAGCCCGCCGCGCCTTGGCCGCTACCTCGGGCGGTAAATCTTTTTCATGCATACCCATCTTTTAGTACTCCACTAGCAATAACAAGGCGTTGAATTTCATTGGTACCCTCGTAAATCTGAGTAATTTTTGCGTCGCGGTACAAACGCTCTAGCGGCAGATCCCGACTGTAGCCACAACCGCCAAAAATCTGCAAAGCCTCGCCGGCAAGATAAACAGCCGCATCCCCGGCGCTGCACTTGGCCATCGCTGCCGCCGTTCGATAGGGCTTCCCTTGGTCCTGTAGCCAGCCCGCCTTATAAGTCATCAGACGCGCTGCCTCCAGCCGCATCGCCATCTCCGCCAGCTTAAACTGAATCCCCTGCTGCCGGGCAATTGGCTTGCCAAACTGAATCCGCTGCCGGCTCTGGGCAGTCGCCAGCTCGATTGCGCTGCGCCCGATCCCCACCGCCTGAGCGGCAATGCCCGTGCGCCCACCGTCAAGCGCCTCCAGGGCCAAATCCAGCCCCTGCCCGACCTCGCCCAAGAGTTGCGCTGTCGGAATCCGACAATCCTCCAGGCAAACAGGCGCGTTCACCGTCGAACGGATTCCCATTTTCCGCATCGGCTTCCCGAAACTCAGGCCCGGCGTTCCCTTTTCCACTAAAAAAGTACTGATACCCCGACGTGGATCGTCGCTGGTCCGAGCAAAAATAATATATAACTCCGCTTCGATAGCGTTTGTAATATAGATTTTTTCTCCGTTTAAGACCCAGTCCGCCCCATCCTGAACCGCCGTCGCTGCCAGGGCCGCCACGTCAGAACCGGCACACGCCTCCGTCAGGCAAAAAGCAGACATCCACTCTCCCCGGGCCAGCTTCGGCAGATACGCTTTTTTTTGCACTTCGGTGCCGACCTGCACCAGCGGCCACGTCCCCAGCGTCGTATGCGCCGACAAAGTATCCCCCATCGCCGCACACACCCGGGCAATCTCTTCCACCATCACCGCATTCACTTGATAACCCGCGTCGGTTCCGCCAACTGCCTTTGGTACCGTCAGTCCTGCCAGCCCCGACTCACCGGCCGCGGCAAACAGCGAGCGCTCAAAAATCTCTGCCTCGTCCCGCAGCGCTACTCCCGGCGCCAGCATCACCTCGGCAAACTCCCGGGCCCTCTGGCGCACATCCTGCAACTGACCACTTTCCGCAAAATCCATCTAAGCTCACTCCTAGCCACATAAAGAATCACTAAACCACTCCACCCCATAAGGGTAACGCAAAGCAGCAATCCGGGCAAGTCGCCCTTTGCTAAAATTTGAAGAAAGGAATAAAATAGTTGAGGTGTGAAATGAATGGAGGATGTTTGATGGCGGGTTATTTATGGGTGGCAGCTTCTGCCTTTTTATATGGATGCTTAGTAGTTTTTTCCAAATTCATCTATGGCTTTGATGTGGAACCATTGACCTTGCTAGTCATCAACGGCACCTCCGCAACGGTAAGTCTCTGGATAATGGCGTTTTTTTTCGGCAAGCGCCACTGGCAACTAAAAAAAGGCGTCTGGCGGCACATGCTCCTGCAAGGTGCAGCCGGGGCCTTCATCACGTCCATGGGCTTCTTTTTCGCCTTGAATTACATCGATGCGTCGGTAGCAATCCTGATCCTATTTGTCCATCCGGTCGTCGTTTTGCTCTTTGAGATTCTCTTCGACAAAAAATCCTTAAGGCCATGCCATCTGATCGCCTTAGGGCTGTGTATCGCCGGCCTCGTCATCGTCG
>CAZWXO010000346.1:0-2083 GCA_964637885.1 uncultured bacterium | reverse complement strand
TGCATTTGGTTACGATGATTGATCCGACAGATATCCCTCGTCAGATTGCCAATGCCCATACTTTTTTCAATCTGATCAATGTTGTGATCCAGTTGCCTTTCGCCGGCTTCCTCGTCTATTTGGTCAATAAATTGATTAAGGATGACGAGACTGTTGTCGATTTTGTGCCGGGGATCAAATACCTGGATGACCGCATTTTGGGTACCCCGTCGATTGCTTTCGGCCTTGTCGTTAAGGAGATTCTCCACATGGGGAATGTGGCCCGGGAGAATTTTGAACGCTCAATGACGTCTTTCTTTGAGAAGGATGAAAAGATGGCTCAGGAGGTCTTTGCTATCGAGCCCGTCATCAATCAGATGGAAAAGCAGATCGCCGCATACCTGACGAAATTGTCGGATGCCCAGCTCTCCGCTTATCAAAAAGGGATCGTCGACCGACTCTTTTATACGATTCACGACATCGAGCGAGTTGGAGACCACGCTGACAATGTGGCCGAGCTGACCATCTACCGTATTGAGAATAAATTAAAATTCGGCGACGGAGCGATGGAGGACTTGAAGCTATATACGGAAAGAGTAATCAAGTCGTACCGAGAAGCTCTAAATGCTTTGCAGGCCGGGGATGCAACCTTGGCGTGGAAAGTAGTCGAGCGGGAAGGTGAAATCGATCAGACGATGAAAACGCTTCGCACCAGCCACATCAAGCGGATGAATAAGGGTAAATATAATCCTGATTCAGGGGTGGTATATCTTGATATGCTGACTAACCTTGAACGTATCGGTGATCATGCGGTCAAGATAGCTTACGAGGTTATCGATTCCAACGCCTGACAAAAGCGGAATAGTCATCTTTTTGGTAAATAAGGGTAGCTTGGCTAGGAGATTATCGATGCAACTATATGAAAAAAATTCGGTGCAGATATATACCCGCAAAAAGGCCGCTGACGCTTCGGTTGCCGCTAGTGTCATAAAATCCATAGTTGTCGGGACTGAGGGTGCTATTATTGATGCCACTGCGGCCAGTAGCCATCCTCCGGAAGTTGGACTAGTCGTGGCGGAAATCACGATTACTGAGGGGACACAAGCAGAAATAACATTGTTTAAGATCACCAACGTTTTTCGTGGCCTTGAGACACTAGGCACCTGCCGGCGCTGCGGCAATGCGGTTCGTGGCGAAGCCGGCAGCAAGCGGGTCATCTTTTGCAAGGCCAAACCGATTTATGGCGCTTGCGGCAATTACGAATTTGTTACCGCAATCGTCGACGATTGCCCCCGCTACGAGGACAGTCCTGTCAACGGCCTAATCTTCGATACGGAGAAGGTTGCCGCGGCAACGCTGGAGAAGGTTGCTGCGGGTTGGGCAACCAGCGCAGGCGACCTGCCGGAACAACTCGATGTGCTGTTTGAAATCAGCGTAGATCGCCGGGTAGTTCGGGATAAGCATTGTATTTTGGATAATTAGCGGACGTGGTGGCATTGTTTTTCCCCCGTGAAACTGCGCTTAGTGAGCGTATTCGTCTCGAAATCGAACTTAAGTGATGAGCGCCACGAGGGTTCGAATCCCTCCTTCTCCGCCACACAGCCTTTAAATACGAGGACTCTAGGGTTTAAACCTTGGGGTCCTCGTTTTGTATTTTGCAGTGAAAAGGGTGTTTTGTCGACCTTTTGACGCCGGTTTGACGCCGAAATAGGTACCTCTAGAGTGGATTAGATGAGGTTAGACGGGGCTAAACGGGAGTTGGGATTTATTTGAGGTTAAATGTATGTTTGTGAAATTTCCTGCCGATGACCGGTTTGGTTGGTTTTTGTGATAGTAAGTATATCTGCATCACCAACTCGTTTATATTCAATTTGTGTGAGTAAAAGGTATATTCTAAAAAATTAAAATCAGAAAAATATCAGGAAACCATGCCTATATTTTTAATTATTTGATGCTTTATTTTGCTTACCGCTTACAATAGTGTTTACGCTGACGATTCGAAGACAAAAACAGACGAGATTAGCGGTAATTATTGAAGATTTGATAATAATGAAGAAAATTTGTGAAAGCTATTTACATTACTGTCATGACAGTGCTACTATAA
>CAZWXO010000345.1:0-2084 GCA_964637885.1 uncultured bacterium | reverse complement strand
TAGTGCCTCCGGTTTTAGGTTTGGTCGTCCTGTGAGGGCGCGCCTCTGGTCCCCGTCAGCGCTGATCGTGAGGGTAAGGAGGAAGTCGATGAAGGTGTTCACGCCCGCCAGTGGAACACAGGGGGTGGGAGAATGGCGGGGGGAGGTCCGGATTATTTTAAGGCTGAAGGCTGAGTTTGAGGTCTGAGTCGGGGGGATCTCCCACCTCTGCCTGCGGTCAAATCCTCTATCCGCTGCGGGGGCATTTTTTGGCGAAATTCGCTTGCTCACGGTCCTTTTCTGCCTAGTTTTTTTCGAATAATCAGCAATCTTGCTGGGCCGTTTCCATGCTCTGCCCGTGGCTGAGCACGGCCTAATTACAACGTACTATCACTCCTCCGTATATGATGCTTAAACAGTTAGTGTGTAGAGATTTTTGCCGGCCTTCGAACGGGCGCTATTTATTTCTCGCCGTTTTTTTCGCGCTTTGCTCCAGTTTCGTCCCAGGCGTTGCCGCTGAGCCGTCCTTAGATGATGCCAAAGCCACCGTGAAGGCGTATAGCCTTCAAATGGCGGAAGTCTTGATGTCTCGACGTGCGGCTGAGAGGCATAATCTTCCGGTGGACTCTTATGACATCCAATTGCAGGCGCTGGAAGACCAGCGCTATCCGGCCTTGAAGCAAGTGGTGTTATCCGAAAATCCCACATCACAACGGCTCCAGATGCCAGCACCGCGGCTGATTGGGTTGTGGAGGAGTTGATTCGCTTTGCGGAGTTTCATCAACAACAGGCTTATCCCAACTTTGAACCTGCCCGTCTTGGCATTCGATGGGAGGACCCGCTAACCGGCGAAAGAGGCCGCCCGGATGCTTGGAATATGACACAACTCGTCGGTGCTCGAACCAACCAAGCAACGAGGGACGAGATAAAACACGCCTTATTGAACTTGGCGGGAGGTAGGGTGGTTTTCAACTTCTACGTCATTTTGAACGATGGACGTCTCACGCACATGCAAAAGGTGCTCGGGGTGCATGCCGTAAACCCCGCCACTGCTGGCACGTTCTTTCAATCCGAGGTTCCCTATCCCGAACTTCTCGATGGCGATCCATCATCCGCGGATGGCGATCAGGAGCCTTTTTTCCGTTCCCAACAAATCAGCGCCAATTTTCAGGAAATCTTCACGGTGGGAGAGGCTTCGAGCATCGATCCCCAGGGCTTGGGAGACTACGCTTCCTTGATGAGAGCGTTGGCCTTGAAGGAAGTGGGCCTTGATCCGGATGGCAAACCGCTTCCGGGAAACACCGACAGACGCTATTTGAAAGCGGCCAACCGCGCTTTTTCCTATCTTCGCACCATCGGAGACATCGAAGGGATGGATCAACTCAAGCCCGTTTATGGGACGAGCTACCTTCAGATGAACCAAAGGCAACAAATGCTCGAGTTGCTTGCCGATCGTGCGCTCGACCCGAAATTTCCTTCGCGGATTATCACTGCTGCGAAAGCCAAGGAACAGGTTGAGGGTGCCGCAACGACCCTCGAACCCTTGGGCAGTGACTTCTCCACGCGACTGCGGAATATTGCCGCACAGTTTCGTGGACGCGGCGTTGACCCGCTCGATCTAACCCAGCCGCTGCAGACCGACGCTGCATTAGCCGCAACCCTCGAAACACTGATCAACGAAATTTCCGATGCGCTTGATGCGGCTGTTGCTAGTCAGGTCAAGCCGGTGATTGATAGCTACGTGCTCCCTTTTGCGGATTTTCCTCCGCAATTTCCTCCCCGCATGGTCTTCATGACGCCCGATGACAGAGGTTTCTTCATGTCTTGGGAGCCATCGTACCCGGTCGACGTGCAAAAGCGGTCTTCGCTCACGGATGGCGGTTGGACCACTTTGCAAAGTAATGTCGCCAATTCCACTTACTACGATACGAGTTCGCCGGCCGCGCCAAAAGCATTCTATCGGCTGCTCCGATCAAATGGTGGGACGGGCCAGTAAGGCGTAAAGTAGGGGGCGGGGGGATGGGTTGAAGTTACGGGATGGGTGGATTACGTCGGCAGTGAAATGTGCGCCACCGACAAATCGACTGACGACGCGGAAGCGGGAC
>CAZWXO010000344.1:1805-2089 GCA_964637885.1 uncultured bacterium | reverse complement strand
TGATTTTCCTGAGCCAGCTCCTCCCATCGGGAAGTTCCATAAAATGCTATTAATATTAAAATTATAACAATTATCATTGGGACAATAATAATCTTCCGTCGTTGCCGCCAAAGGGTACTTTGCCTGTTTAGCAAGCAGAGACAGATCGGTGCAAAAACAAGTATACCCAAGGCATCCCCAACATACCAGTTCCACCATGTGAATGAAAAATCACCACTCTCGATGAGTCCACCCATTTGCATGATGGTCGTACCGACGGAAGGAGACAGAAGGGATGCCAGAGT
>CAZWXO010000344.1:472-1795 GCA_964637885.1 uncultured bacterium | reverse complement strand
CCCCCTAAAAGCAAAAAAATGAACGAATCATGCTGTTGTTCAACGTTGCGCCATAGCTGCCCCTCCCAAAAGTTTATCAACCAAGCTCCGGCCCAAGCCTGAGCCGTGGCGCCTAAAGCAATCACGACATCAATGGCCAGGGTTGTCGGGTTGATCGACCCCAGAAACCAGTTGTTAGATAAGTTTAAAATGAACGAGCCGAGCCAGACACCGAGTAAGGAACGGCGTTCGAAAAACAGGACGCAGGCCAAAGCAATGCCTGATGACGGAAATACCGGACTTGCATATCCTGGTGGAATGGCCAAGATAAGTCCTAATGCCCCAAACAGTGCGTAGGCAAGAGCAACACAAATAACAAGGCGTATTGATGAACCGATCGACATTGGTTTAGATGGTGACTCCTTTACCACACAAAAACACCTCGTTTTCTCTTTTCACTACTTCGCATGAGGGCCCAAAAAAAGAAAATGAGTTTGAAATAACTGTGCCCAAGACACCACCGAGCCACTTTTCCCCTCTACTGTGGGAGGAGATTATGATCGCAGGAGAGAGGTTTTTTACCCTCGACCGAATATGCTACCACTATTCGTATAAGGTCTTCAAGGTGCAAAGGAGAATAAATATCGAAATTATTGTAAATTTCGACAGGGGAGAAGACTCAACGACAAGAAAGTTTCCGTATTCAAGAGGCGGCAGAAAAAACCGTTTTGCCTTATAACCTCAATTTCTTACATTTATGAAAGCCTTTGTCCAAAAATCCGCTGGCGTGGAGCAGCGATTACCGGCACGCCATTAGGGAATCAGGGGCGGCGTGTGGTTGCGGATCTTTCGGTATTAACTTTACTGCGTAATTTTGATGAAGTCTTAAAGGTTACGACCCTTCGAGCATCAAGCATGAGTTTCTTTCCGGTCTTGGGATTTCTACCTTGTCGAGAGACTTTATTTCTAATACTAAATTTCCCAAATCCGCTTAAAAGCAGATCCGTTCCACCAACAAGTGTATCTTTTGCCAAACGAAGAAGTGCTTCAACAGTCTCAATTGCCTCAGTTTTTGATAGATAAGAATGTTTTTTGTACACCATTTTTGCAAGATATGCTTTTGTGATTTTCATGATACGTACCCCTTTTGGGCTATTATTTATCGATGCTTCGGTTGGCAATAATTAGAGGAATATGTGTTGCTCTGATTTTTCGGTCGGGACAAACATGCTGTAGCCTTAACCCACGGAAATCGAAATATTGTGCACGCCGGTGGGCGGTATGCCCGAACCTCCATTTTGTGTTTCACTACTTTCGTAGGCGGTACTGTAGTCGATGTTTTAC
>CAZWXO010000344.1:0-462 GCA_964637885.1 uncultured bacterium | reverse complement strand
CTTCGTGAGTTTTTACCTCGGTGATCAGGCGCTGCAAACTCTCAAGTTTACCTTAAAAATTGAAGTATTTCAATTAATAGAGTATGTTACACTTAATTTGTCCATCCGATGCTGGACATCCCGCCAGCGCTCCCACCGATCATTCTTTCCTATCACATTACTGGGCCGTTGTTTTCTTATCATGCAATAGTTTGAACAATTAAAACTAAAGACAAGCAAAAGGTCTGCTCTTTTGCCTGCTGGTTTTATCTCATTGCTGAGATTATCAAGGATTAACGGCTCATCCTCCTGGGTGGGATGATAAGTTACCACCATATGGGCGCGGCGGGGACTCAGGGTTTTCGCATAGGTCATGAAAAGCTTTCGCTCATCTATTCCCATAGCTTTTAGGGTAAAAAATTTTGCCAATGCAAAGTCTTCGCAGTCACCCGCGCCGACAGCCAGGGTCTCCAGCGGTGTGGC
>CAZWXO010000343.1:0-2089 GCA_964637885.1 uncultured bacterium | reverse complement strand
ACATGCCAAATTTATTGCTCATATCATCTTGGCTCAGAAGATTGCATCCTAACTTCCGGCCTTGCCCGTCATGTGCTCGATGGCTATTTCGACGACAAGAAACTTGCCGGCTTCTGCTTTTTGATAAGCGACTCCTGTCTCCACAAAGTCTGGCGAATACTTTTTTATTATCCGCATGATGCCATTGTCGATTTCCTCCGCGTCGGTCAAAATTCTCGCCTGGCCAAAAGCAATGACGCTTCGATACAGGGTGTTGAACTTTTGCGGAAGGATCTGGTCCTGGACGACGACGCAAAAAGATACCTGCGGATTCTTCCTGATGGCATCTAGCTTATGACTCTCTTCTGAGGTCCCATGAAAGTAAATCTTGCCTTCCGCATAGGCGAAACTCAGCGGTACCGCATAGGGGTAACCGTCTTCGCCATGCACTGCCAGCACGCCATTGGTTGCTGCTTGCAGCATTGCTACCGCTTCCGCGTCAGTTGTCATGTTCTCTTCCAGCCGCATTTTCCTAAACATCTAAATACCCCGCTTTCATTAATTAAGGTTGCGACAGCCTCCCCAGACGAGGCGTCGCAGGACAGGAGGACGCTGGGACAGTGGAACGATTCGAGACCGATGCAATAGTCGACGATTAACAATTTAGATGTAACAATTAACATTTTGGGAGAGAATTATTGACATAATTCCTCGATTTTTTAAAAAAATTACCGCAAAAACTTGTCCTTGCATCCAAATTATTAATTCTTCATTCCAAGCATACTCGTGCTGATCCCCCACTAGTCCTCATTATAGCAATAAACATCGGATACTCCAAAGTAGCACATGTTAAATGAAGCGGTATTCAAGCGCACTGGACACTGTGCTTGGCTGTGACGCGCAACAGCCAAGCCATCACAGCGGAATGCAGGTTAGTCGATTTTGCCTTAACCTTAAATTACGATAAGTGACAGATGCCTCGACTGGCGATAATTTAAAGGAATATGCGATGCAGAGGGTGCAAAAATAATGCGAAAAAAATTAAAAGTTTGAGTGAAGATGCCCCTGCAAAAGGCTCCTGATTTTTTCCTGCTCGACGAAGGTAACCAGATGCCCGCCTCCCTCAAAGCTGACCAGCCTGGCCCCCGGAATATGCTGCGCAGCGAACTCAGCATTGCGATAGAGCTGAAGCGTGTCGTCTTGGGCGTGAAAGATCAGGGTCGGCGCCGTGATCGCCGTGATCCGTTCGTTAGGCAGGGACGCGGTGTTGTCCAGCACGACACCGGCGGAGCGCGGCTCGACCGGGTTCATGTAGTCGATCAGATTCTCGGCCATTGCCCTTTGCTCCGCCGTCAGCTCTCGGGCTACCTCCCTGTTCGCTCCCATCAGCTCCATAAATTGATGTTTAAAAAAGCTAGTCAACAACCAATACAGCGCATCGTGCTGATAAATCGTGGTCAGCAGCTTGCCCTGAATATTTGCCTGGGCTTGGTCGGCGCTTTCCGAGGACGCCACCCCGGCCGACAGCAAGGTTAAAGAAGAAATCCGCTCCGGGTATTTCGCCGCAAAGAGCAACGCCGAGGGCCCCCCATGGGAAATCGCCACCACCGCCACCTTTTTTATTTTCAAATGATCCAGCAAAAAGGCATAGGCCTCGGCCTGCTCCTCGAAGGTTGCCCCCTCGTTAAAGGTCGACTGCAGGTAGCCAAACCGGGAAGGCGCGATCCAGTGAAAGTCATCCCCCACAACCCCCTGTGCCAGTAGCTCCCCCTGATCAAAGCCACCCCCGCTGCCGTGAATTACCAGGACATCCTGGCCACTGCCCCCAACTTTGTACTCGATATCCCCATAGGGAGAAGCAACAACCTCGCTTTGCCCCTCGACCCGCCGGTAGGCCGCCCGCATATCCCCGGCAAACAGTAGTGCCGTAACAACGCAGATAACAAGAATTCCTGCCGCAAACCACTTTAATAATCTCTTAACCACCATAACTCCTCTTTCCATCAATACTTAAACAGCCACGACATTGTCGACTAGCTGCTCGATAAAACATTCCCGTTGCGCTTCACTGCGCAAGTCCACCCCGCTGAAGCTCAGAAAAGCTGCCGGA
>CAZWXO010000342.1:562-2093 GCA_964637885.1 uncultured bacterium | reverse complement strand
ACCCCGAAGTCATACAAATCCGAATCGACAATATTCACTTGGCGCTCTCCGGCTTTCTCCAATTGAAAGTGATCATTGCCAACATTGAGCGCGCCTTGCTTCCCCATTAATGAAATAGGTAGGGAATGCACCATGACTGACTTCATCCCTGTCAACGAGCCCCTGCTTGATGGCAACGAAAAGAAATACTTGCTTGAGTGTATTGAAACCGGTTGGATTTCATCCGAAGGCCCTTTCATCAAGGAATTCGAGCAGAAATTTGCAGCCCGTATGGGACGCAAACACGGTATAGCCGTCTGTAATGGCACCGCTGCTATTGATGCCGCAGTTGAACCATTATTTCCTGCATCAACCAGATTGTGCGCAATGGCGCCAAACCGGTGTTGGTTGATAGCGACCCTATCACTTGGAACATGGATGTCACCCAGATCGAAGCCAAGATCACACCGCGCACTAAAGCCATCATGATCGTCCATATCTTTGGACTGCCGGTCGATGTGGACCCGGTGCTGGATATTGCCAAACGCTATGGTTTGAAGGTCATTGAAGATGCCGCCCAAATGCACGGGCAGACCTACAAAGGCAAGCCATGCGGCAGCTTTGGAGACATCAGCACGTTCAGCTTTTACCCTAACAAACACATTACAACCGGTGAGGGAGGCATGATCCTGACCGATGACGACGAACTCGCCGAAACCTGCCGCAGCCTCCGCAACCTTTGCTTTCAACCGCATAAGCGCTTTGTGCATGAGCGGCTGGGCTGGAACTTGCGGATGACTAACATGCAGGCAGCGCTAGGTTTGGCTCAGTTGGAGAGACTGGGGGTGTTTGTTAGGCGCAAGCGTCGCATGGGGGCACGCTACAACGATCTTCTAGCGGGGTTGCAGGGCGCGCAATTGCCGTTGGCAAATACGGCTTACGCTGAAAACATTTATTGGGTCTATAGCTTGGTTCTGGATGAACAAGTTGGCATGGATGCTGATGGAGCTATGCGTCGTCTGACTGAGAAAGGGGTTGCAACTCGCCCTTTTTTTTGCCCGATGCACATGCAGCCGGTATTGCGGCGTATGGGGTTGTTCGAAGGAGAGCAATACCCGGTTGCCGAGCGACTCTATCAACCGGGTTTTTATATCCCAAGCGGCATGGCATTGACAGATGAGCAACTTGAAGCGTCGGCGCAATCTGTGCGGGAAATATTGCAATGAATCTAGTGTTCGATATTTATGCTTGTTATTACGATTTTTTTCAACTCCTTGATGAAACTGCATGGGCTGGCTTTATGATTGTTAGAATATGACAAGTTCTGTTCTCCATGTCCTTAATGGCGAGCGGGGTCTGGATACTTATCCAAGTGTTTACAATTCAATGCATGTGCTTGTCGAGCATGGGTGGGAAAACAATATCTTTACTGGTGGTTCGATTAATGGGTTTGAATCAATTATCAATCGTAACTATAAATTCTCTGGAGGCTATGTCCGCAGGGCATTTCAGCTTGCTCGCCTAAGATGTGATTTCGATCTTGTGATTCTTT
>CAZWXO010000342.1:0-552 GCA_964637885.1 uncultured bacterium | reverse complement strand
GAGAGATGTCGAGATATTTCAGCTTTCTTGTTTGTTCGGTGAGCAGCTAAATATTAAATTACTTGTACATCATAGTTTAGAAATTCCAACTGAGATTCTTCGAAAGCGCGGGTTTAAGCGGGTTGCCCACCGCCTTCTTTATCGTGGATATCGTGTTATTGACAAACTTATTATCCAGGATGGTGCTAGGCAGAAACTTCTTTATGACTTTTTCCCAGAGTTGGAAAAAATAGGATGTGTTTTCGTACCTAATTCTTACCTAATAGACCTAGAGCCGGTGGCAGAATCTGTCCCATGGTTTGATGAATTACGTCAATCCGGTCGACGTATTGTGACGTATACTGGCGCACTAGAGCGTTGGGCATTGTCACTGGAGGTGTTTATGAGTATCCGTGATATGACGGAGGTCATTTATGTTTTTAGTGGATGGTCTTATGATGGCTTTGCGGAAGAAGCAATGAATTTATGGCTACTTGTGATTTCCGTTCAGCCCGGGTGCCATTTTCGGAGGAGATACTTATCTCCAGGGATACGGTGAAGCTTAAAACGGTA
>CAZWXO010000341.1:0-2095 GCA_964637885.1 uncultured bacterium | reverse complement strand
GCCTCTTCTGGATTTCCGAGATTCGCACAAATCAAGGAACCTACCGCCTCAACCCGCCTTCGCTGGACGACGATATCGAAAAACCTTGATTAATACTTACTAACCGATGGTTTCAGAATTGTGGCACAAAAAGGGGTGGAGAGAATACTATCACAGGATAGCATTCTCTCCGCCCCTTCGCTTTTGTATCGGACGACGAACTATTTAGTATTGAATGATGTGTTCCCGGTAATCTTTTTGCAGATCGTTCTGCAAGAAGACGAGGAAACTGACCAAGAGGTCTGAGGCCTCGGCCCGAGTTAGATTTTTGTTAGGGTAGATCATGTTGGCCGCATCGCCTTTGACGAGGCCCATCTGACTGGCAGCGTAAATATTGTCCAGCGCCCAATAGGGGATACTGGCATCGTCGGTAAAGTGTGTGCGATAGCCAGGCGACGGGGCCATCGTCTGCATCCCGACAGCGCGGACGATGAAAGACAGCGCCTCAGCCCGAGTAACAGCGCGATCCGGATAGAAGAGGTCACCACTCCTCCCACCAACGACACCCCGCAGGAAAGCATCATAAATATAATCGTAATTGGGATCTTCCTCGTCGATGTCGATGAAGGGGAACTCCGGTTCTTCCCGCTCGTTCATGATCTCAGCAGCCGACTTAGCTTTTTCATCGATGAAGGCGCTGTTGTAGCCGAGGAAAGTAACCCGGATATCGCAAGCCCGCATCAAAGCGCGAATAAATTCGCTCCGCGTCATGCGCGTGTCTGGCGAGAAGAAATTTTCTGCATCGTTATACACGTCTAGGGAATACAGCTTACGAATCGACTGCTCCGCCCAATGCCCCGAGATGTCTTTAAATTTCGGGAGGATGAGGCGCTCCACCTTGGGAACCATCTGCATCGCCACGTCCTGGGCGTTGCGATAGTAGCGGGCTGCCCCATTGGCCGAGCGCTCCATGTCATACTGGTAAGAAGAGACGAGCTCGCGGTTGCTGACCCGGACATAGCCCCCATCAAAACTGGTAAAATTGGCGTCGTTGCTGCTATAGCGCAGCACCTTGCCAAGAGAATCGGCCACCTGAACCCGGACAGAGCCACCAACTATATATTCCGTCGCCGGGTTGGTGCCACTGGCTGCAGCGGTCCAACTGCCGCTAACCGTGTAATCGAGAACCTGGGTATCGGTCTTGCCCCAAAAATTGGAGTAGCCGATATCGCCACCACTAATATCGATTGTCACATTACCGCGATTGGTGTTGACAGTATAATACTTCCGCCCCGAGATATTGCCGGAATAAAAATCTGAAGCTGGTCGATTGTCGATGACGGCGGAGCGGGAAAGCTCATAATTGCGCAAAACAAAGCGGTCCCGGCCCACAGTGATTGTCTCGGAAAATTTATCGACGCTGGTGTCGGCAATCGTCTGTCCGCGGTCGCCGCGAATCGTGTAAACCGTTTCGTAGGAGACAGTGCGCGCCACTTTGACCTCGTTGCCGGCGGCATCCGTCCCTGTCAGAGAAAATTTTAGAGTATCGATGGCGATGTTCTTGTTGGTTTTGCTAGTCAATGTGTAGGTCCCGTTAACTTTAACAGGGATTCCACTGACAAAAACCATTTCCTCGTACTTAAAGCCATCACTGACTCCTCCGTTTAAATCAGGCGGAGCTGCTAGCGCTCCATTAGCCCCAAAACCAAAAACCAGCACAGCCACCAAAGTTCCTGCCACGCATTGCTTCATTAAATTGCTCGCTTTTTTCTTCCCTCGGGCACACTGCGTTAGGCATCGACGTTCAATCATTGCAATCCTCCATTCATCTGACTTCCTTTTTGATTACGGTCATAGCTCTTGACGATCAAGACCCGGGTCGCAAAATCGCTGCGCATCAAGTAGAGGCGATCATTCTCCCGGATACTTTGCTTGAGAGCAAAAATATCAATTGCATCGTTACCCGTGAGAGGAAGCGCCCGTCCATCGACGATAACCATCGTTCCGGTCAAGCCGACATTAAGCGTCCCCTGGGCAGCCTTCCATTTGCCGGTAATCGTGCTGAAATCAGCCGCATCACCCACCGTCAAGACAACCCGAGCCGTCTCGTCGTAGC
>CAZWXO010000340.1:1417-2105 GCA_964637885.1 uncultured bacterium | reverse complement strand
CAACATGGGCTTATCTCTCCCCAAAAAACCGCCATCCCTAACACCTCTTATTGCAAGCCAAAACAAATAGATAATGACACATCGGAAGAAAACCTGTGTGCAATACTTCGTCATTCATACCAAACAAAAAGACGTTTTTAAAACTATTATTGAACAATTCTTTTAAACGCTCATAGCCGAAAAGGTTTATATGCCCAATCTGACTTGCCTCACTTGCGTAGATTGATGCAGTTTGATTTGGGGTGCCTACAATCACAAAACCATCTTCCGCCAGATTCTCAACTAGCGTTCGAATAAAATAATTTTCGCGATTTTTACTAATATGCTCAATGACATCTAATGCGACAACAGCATTGAATTTTCCATATGATTTTGCTAAAAAATCTTCACAGAGAAAATCAGCATTATTGAGAAATTCCAAATTGTGGCAGGCACATTCGATAGCCCTCCTATCAAAATCAACGGCAAGCACTTCCTTAGCGACCTGAGCAAGCATGGCTGTTCCAATCCCCTCATTGCACCCCAACTCCAAAACAGTTTTTCGGGGGAAATCTCCCAACATCTTGGCTGCAAATTTGTATCGCGATAGAGTAAACAAAAAATGCCGCACGTCTGTATGAAACTGATTTGAAAAATATGATCCAAATTCTATGCTTTGCGTTGGTACTTTTTGCATAACCTCGCCCCA
>CAZWXO010000340.1:769-1407 GCA_964637885.1 uncultured bacterium | reverse complement strand
TTCTGCCATTTTTTCACTCCCTTTTGTCAACTTCTTAATTCACATTAAACTCTGGCGGCGGGCAGTAATCTACTCTTTTTTTGTTAACCCTCTCCAAAACAGATTGCGCCAGAATAGGAGGCAGCGCCAGAAAAACGCAACTATCTTCTGGAATATCTAAAGGAGAATAAATTGGTAATCCATATAGTTTTTTTCCTACTCGAGCCCTATCCTCATCCACAAAAAAATCTATAAAATCCGAATTTAACTCTGAATATAACCAAATTGCGGCAATCGCAGTGCCAAAAATACCTTTATTTTTAGCTTTAAGCAATTCCTCTGTTTTTCTCGGCAAAGCACCCAACCATTCAAGGCAAACCCGCACATTAAGTTTTATTTGATGAAGTTGTTTTTGCTCGCTAGTGGGCGCTGACAGATAGGGTTTCTTCGCCACTATTGTTAGTTCTTTAATCACCCAATCAAATTCACAATTAATCACTTCCAACCCCGCATTACTTATTAACCGGCAAATCGAAGATTTGTCAAAATGCGTGACATGATCAAGTACCATTAAATCAAAAGGATTCTCAATATAATTTGGCACCTGAACCAATAATATTCCGCCATCAGAAAGCTTCTCAACAACATCACAAAGCAAA
>CAZWXO010000340.1:0-691 GCA_964637885.1 uncultured bacterium | reverse complement strand
CTCAGTGCCAACCGATCTCCATTTAGGACGAAAAGAGTTAAACGACCTGAGCATAGCCCCATTACCATAGCCAACGTCGAGAAGCCGCCCCACTTGCTTGATTTGTGTAAAAACATTCAAGCATTCAAGCAAATGTTGAGTTCTTTGTAACATGCCCGCTTTATTTGCTGAGAATAATTTCTGCTCTAATCCCACAGCCTGCCAATACAGGCTATAGTTAGCATTTATTTCTCCAATTGCCCCTTTCAATTGGTCTGTTATTTTTTTTTGAACAATTCCACATTTGTCACAAATATACAATTCGCTGTTATATATTGAAGGTTTACAGTCCGATGTTACAGACTTATAGACACGGTCACAATCAATTAGTGCTATGTTTCCTTGATTACAAATATGGCACATTTGATTCTTTTCAAACTCTTCCTTAAGCATGTTAATCCTATCCCCCGTTACAATACTTGTCCTTTACCTTCAGCAAAACATGTCAAATCATTAAAACTATTTTATAGACATTGGGATTATCCAGAGCCTGTACACATGTTACACAAAATAAATAAAACCCCAATCCCCTGTATAACCCCATTCCCCAAACACCCACCCCCACCCCTCTGGGGTAAAAAAGCTCTCACAGGTCAGCTGCCAATAAAGTAAGTTGGCCTTTTCTCGTTCGTTACGGTAGGACTCGACAACA
>CAZWXO010000339.1:0-2118 GCA_964637885.1 uncultured bacterium | reverse complement strand
TTATTTTAGCAAATTATAAATAAACCTTTTTTTTTTTAAATTACTTTCATATAATGAGAGGACAAGGCTTTAGAAGGGGCAATAGTCATGTTGATGCAACTTGGGCAAAACTTTGATATTTTAAGCGTGATCGATATCATTATAGTAGCGTATGTGATTTATCGTGTAATTTTGCTTGTCCAAGGAACAAGAGCGGTTCAACTTTTTAAGGGTATCGCGGTTTTAGTTGTCGCTGCGATTTTAAGTCGCTGGTTTGGTCTGTACACAATCAACTGGGTCTTGGATAGCTTAATGACGATGGGCCTCGTGGCTATCCCCGTCATTTTCCAGCCCGAGCTCCGCAAAGCCTTGGAGCACTTAGGTAGAGGCGAATTGCTCGGCCAACCCTCGGTTTTTCTCGAGGATAAAGATAAAGTCCGCTTAGTGGATGAAATAGTCAAGGCAGTAACCACCTGCTCCAAGGAAAAAACCGGTGCTTTAATCGTCATCGAGCGTCAAACAGGCTTGCAGGACTATGTCAACACTGGGGTAGCCATCAACGGTGCCCTCAGCTCTGAATTGCTTCTCAGCGTTTTTTTCCCAAACACTCCCCTACACGATGGGGCGGTTATCGTTCAAGGAAACATTCTGGCGGCGGCAAACTGCCTGCTACCCCTTACTGAAAATGAGTGGGTAGCCCGAGAATTGGGAACGCGACATCGCTCAGCTCTTGGTATTTCGGAGGTTTCCGATGCTGTCGGCATCGCTGTTTCGGAAGAATCAGGGGTCATCTCGCTGACAAACGAGGGCAAAATCAGTCGCTATCTTGACGAAGATGCTTTGCGACAGAGATTATACAACTTGTACCGCTCCGAGAGTCGCTTCCAACGTTTCCGCAAGCAATGGTGGAGGTTCAAAAAAAATGACGAATAGGTCGAAACAGCAGACAAATAATCTTTCGATGAAGCTACTGGCTGTCTTGATGGCCTTAGCCTTGTGGATTTATGTGTCCGGAACTCAAAATCCAAGTCGCGAGCAAACTTTGACTGATGTTTCTATTTCAATTCGCAATTTGCCGGCAGGAATGGCTGTTATCAGTATTACACCCGAGACCATCGATGTCCGAATTCGCGGCCGAGGCATTTTTTTAACGCTTATCGACGAAGAAAACCTCGCTTATATTGATCTGGAGGGATTCAGGTCCGGGAAATTTATGGCTGAGGTGGAGACCAGTATTCCTCCGGGGATGCAATTAGTGCGTAAATCGCCACCTGCAGTAGAGGTTCTATTGGCTCCGGTGGCTCCTTAAAGAGAAAGGTGAGTTAATCATGGAAAAAATAATCCAACTATTAATTACCGGCATCAAGCGCCGACCTGACGTTCCGGAGGACTTGTTTCTGCTGGCGGCACGTCAGCTTCGATTGCCCAGGAAAGCGCTGCTAAGCGTTAAAATTAAGCGAAAGGCGGTAGACGCGCGGAACAAGCAGCGCGTCTACTTTGTTTATACCTTAGAGGTTAAAATTGATGCTCAGAAGGTGCGGGATATTAATTCCGTCATCCAGATCCCAGGAGTACGACCTCTTCCCGAAGAAGAGGATTGGCTAGAAAATCTACCCGTTCCCCAAGTAAAAAAAGCGCATCCGGTGGTCATCGGTAATGGTCCAGCTGGATTGTTCGCGGCAGCGCTTCTGGCCGCGCAGGGAACTTCGCCGATTGTCCTGGAGCGGGGCAGTCAAATTGCACAGCGAGTGGAAGATGTCGAGCGCTATTGGCAAAAAGGCGTGTTAAATCCCGAGTCCAATGTCCAATTTGGCGAAGGCGGCGCCGGCACTTTTTCCGATGGCAAACTGACGACTCGCACCAGTGATATGCGGATGGAATATGTTTTGGCGACTTTGGCCGATGCAGGGGCAGGGAAAGATATCATCTATCAGCAGCGCCCCCACGTCGGTACCGATCGCTTGCGCAATGTTGTCAGCAAAATTCGCACCAAGCTGGAGAAGGCCGGCGTTCACTTTGAATTTAATGCCCGCGTCGATGACTTTATCATCGAAGAGAATTTTCTGCGGGCAATCCGCGTCGCAGGTGACGAAATCGACGCCCGCCGCGGAGGTGTTCTAGCCACCGGCACTGCTGCCC
>CAZWXO010000338.1:0-2124 GCA_964637885.1 uncultured bacterium | reverse complement strand
GGCTGAACTCCGGACTGCCTCCAAATGGCTGTCGGAGCTTGACCTGTCCTGACAAAGGGGAACAGCTCCCGGCCATGGATTCATAGCCGGGAGTCCTAACGATGCGGATAATCTGCGGCCTCCAAGCCGTTCTGATTGATCCGCTGGTTATAAATATTCAAACAAACAGATCACGAACTGAAACATAGGGACACCCCGTTTCAGCAGCTCTCCTTACTTTCGCATCTATGACTTTAACAAATGATAACCTTTGCCTCAGCATTTCAGAGATGTCATAGCCATCCATACATATGGTTCGCTTACCTCTTCCGAATGCTTGAAGCCCTTCGGGTGAGAAGCCACTACTGCTAACAAATAAGCCACGCGACCAAGATGCTTTTTCGCCTATCTTTCCCTCAAAAGTGTGCAAGTCTGAAACGCCAGTCGGAGAATTCTGCCATTTTGCCTCAAGGAGGTAAGTATCGTTATGGACGACAAAACTTCCGTCTATTTGTTCACCGATCAAACGAAATGAGGCTCGGGCAGAAAGATCATATGCATCGAAAAGTCCCTTCAGAAACTTCTCAAATTCATATCCACGTTTCTGTGCTGGCAATGATGATACTTCGATCAATCTATCAGCAAGCTGTTGTGATACATCAATTTTTATTTGCAATGTGTCTTCTTGCTGTTTGGAAGAACTACTCGGGGCAACTCCAAGCTTTGCCAATATAATGTTTATCAGATTGCGAGATGTATCAGGAATTGAAGTATTCGCATAGATTTCCCATCCTTCGAGGAGTCCTTGAAAGAGCCGTACAAGCTGCTTATCCGTAGCAACATGCCAGAATACTCGCATCCGATTGGCTTTGGAGCCTGAAGCATAATCATATTGTGGGTCATATATTTGGACGCCGACAACCTCGCGAAAGAACTCCTCGAAGGTGCGGTTAGAAAAGTTGAGAACATAACCTCCACCCATGTTAAGTTCACGTTCAAGCTTTTGTTTATCGATATGTGTGAGACTATTCATTGTCTGAGTTTATAACGCATTGCTCACGGGGCGCGCGCTTTTTGCGCTCCCGTGCAGCAAATTGTTGGGATATTCTTATAATGTTACATCAAAAATGACATACCAGTTATCATCTGGGTTAAATATATCGCCATCTGTTTCTTCTTTAGCACACCATGAACCAAAAAAATCTTCTACATGACCCTCAGACAGAATGTGCTGGATATTTGTCGGCAGTGGATATTTGCGCCGAAGATAATCAAGCCGATATGAGTCTTCATCATCCCAAAATGAATTACCATCAATTTCAGAGTGACAAACCTGGGTTATGTATTCTTCTTTGAAATTATATATCCCTTTAACATGTTTATGTATCGATCTTTCCAAAACTTCAGAGTGCAATTGCGCTAATTCGACAAGTAATTGACATAGCTCAATCACATCAAATTCAGTACTTTTTCTGAACGAATCGCCGCTGGATGGAGCTCTGTAAGAAATAAGCTCACGATAAGCTTTTGAATGTAAAATGTATTTTTTGAATCGTTCAGCTAAATCTTTGTCTAAATTAGAAAGCCAGTCACTTACAACATTTATCGATTTTTTATGGGTTTGTATGATGATCTTCCCATTTTGCCATTCAATTAAAGGAGAAACAAACACTACTGCCCGTATTGCGGACAGGATAGAATAATATTCCAGGTTTGGTATGACAGCCCTTAAATTTTTTCTCTCAGCATACTCTAAGCTTTCAAGCATAACTGAAGCAGAAAGAATCATTTTTGCTGATAAAAAAACTCTGGCAATCCATTCAGAATTTTTGTCATCATCCCACTTTTTCGTAATCTTGGAATATTTTAGGGATAGACTTTTACTGAAGGTTTCAACTTGCTTTTCGTCAATCAAAGTTGGAATGGTTCTGAAGTTGTACCACCATTCTTGGCCCGCATATTTTTTAACTTCAGAAATAACTTTTTTAACAAAAATATGACTCATTGTATTCCTTAATCATCCCAACAAGTAATTATGCGGTTGTCCGCATATCATGCTTGGTTCCGGTATCCCGGCACCTATCCCCCTCAAATTTAACGGGCATGGGCCAAGCCCCTGAAAATCAATTGAAAATTAAGTATTCC
>CAZWXO010000337.1:1918-2136 GCA_964637885.1 uncultured bacterium | reverse complement strand
CTTTTAAGAATGGATGACAGTCCATACTTCGGTAGAATTGATTTCATTTATACTGGAGAAAGCGTAGTTGAGACATTTTATATTGGATTGGGTGGGTTGCAAGACAAACAGCGCATGCGTCCATATGTTGTCGATTGGCGTGCTCCGATTTCTAGTTTGTATTATGATTTCGATACTGGTGAAGCATATTACGAAGCACCTAATGGTAGAATTGAAGG
>CAZWXO010000337.1:0-1783 GCA_964637885.1 uncultured bacterium | reverse complement strand
CGACTTTAAAGTTGATGATGAGATCCTTCAGAGAGAATTGTCTTCGCCAGGTAACCTAAAAATGAAAAATATCGTAGCTACTATTCAAAAAGAACAAAACCTTATAGTGCGCGACCAAAAATCAAAAATCCTACTTGTGCAAGGGGCGGCTGGGTCAGGCAAAACCTCTGTTGCATTACACAGGATTGCTTACTTGTTATATCAAAATAGGAAAAATATATCATCAAATGAGATTTTAATTATTTCGCCTAATGATATTTTTGTAGATTACATTTCGAATATATTACCGGAACTTGGGGAACAAAATATTCTAGAAGTAAGCTTTGATGAGTTTGCTAAACGCGAATTAAAGGGAATTTGCCAGCACGAAACTAAGTATGAGCAGCTTGAATATATTATTAAATGTTCCGAGGACAATGATAATCGTTTAAAACGAATCCATTTTAAGAACAAGCTTTTCTTTGTAAACGAACTAAAAAAACATGTTGCGAGATTAGAAAACTCACTGATGTGCTTTAGAACATTTAAATTTGGCAATCTGTGCATTGATAAAACTGAATTAGAGAAATGGTATTATGAGATATACAAAAACAGGCCGATTTTTAAGAGAATCGAACTGATGGCGGAAAGAGTAGCAAACATTTATGAAAATGATTTTAATGCAAAGGTTTCAATCCAGCAACGCAAGGATATCAAGCGAGCATTTATGAGTATGGCATATTCGTCAAACATGGTGTTGCTTTATAAGGAATTTATTGTTGCGATGAAGGAAAAACATGCCGAATTGGAACACGATTTAATTGATACCAGTTTTCTTTTGTATGAAGATGTTTTCCCCTTGATTTTATGTAAATATTTGCTATGCGGCGGGGGAGAAAATTTTAGCGTTGTTAAACATGTTGTAATAGATGAAATGCAAGACTATACGGTGGCTCAGTTTGAGCTTGTAAAATTAATCTTTAAAAATAATATGACAATTCTTGGTGATGTAAATCAGGTAATTGACCCAAATAATGTTAACGATATAGAGGACATAAAAAATATTTTCCAGAAAGACGCTACTTTGGTTAGAATGTTAAAAAGTTATCGCTCCACTTTTGAGATTGGGCAATTCTGTAGAATGCTTGGAAAAATTGAAGGCGGCGAATCTTTCGAAAGACATGGGAAAACACCAGTTTTTTACCGTTGTGATGATTTTACTAATATGATCAAGAGAATTGAAGAAAAGATTGATATCATTGACTTTTCAACTGTGACCACTGTTGCAATATTATGCAAATCGAACTCTGCTGCTAATAAACTTTATGATGCGTTATCCGATGAACACAGAAATAAATGCTGTTTGCTAGATAGCCCAAATGATAAGTTAAAAGAAGGGGTTGTCGTTTCAAGTTCATACTTAGTTAAAGGCTTGGAATTTGATATTGTTATATTGCCAGATGTTTCGGATACGGAATATAATACTGAAATTGACCGCAAGCTTTTGTATATCGCCTGTACAAGAGCGCTTCATGAATTAGAGGGATATCATTATGGAATGCTATGTAAGTTCCTTGATGATATTGTAGATTAATAGTACTGAAAGGCAACTAGCTCAAGGGGTATTGCATTATTGCAGTACACCCTTGATCCACAGATAGTTTCACTCAAAATTCTGGAAATTACAAATCAGCATAACCAGCTTACTTTTCAAGCTTTCGTCTGGACATAGCGGCAGGCCCCGTTGCCTGGCAGGTTCTCAAGCAGTATTCGCTACGTTTCATTGTACTCATCCCCGATCATC
>CAZWXO010000336.1:602-2150 GCA_964637885.1 uncultured bacterium | reverse complement strand
TGGCGGCGCTTTTTTTGCGTTTTGCGTCATTTTTATTAATTAATGCAACCCCTCTTGGGGGCAAAACTACCTTTTATTAAAATGTATGGGTATAATTTAAAAGTGTGAAATGGAGTCAAGTATTTATCATGCATAGCTGAAAAGGTTATAATGACTAATAATTATAAACAAAGGAAATAGTGATTCGTTCGTTTGTTGCTTTTGAAATTTGGGCAACTTGCGAAAAAGTCAGCGCACATCAAATGTGGACTCCGACTTAGTGAGTGACTCTGGATTTATTTACTGGAGGTAATATCTGTCATGGCAAAAATCGAAGAACACAAATACACAATTGAGGAAGCTTTCAGAGAATGCTTTTATGTAGTACCAGATTATCAACGTGAATATGTCTGGACTGATAAGGAGGTCCACCAACTTATTGATGATATTAATGATGAAATGGACGGGTCAGCGAAGGAATATTTTATTGGAACCATACTCGTATCTCCAACCGATATTAAAAATCATTATGAAGTCATTGATGGACAGCAACGCCTAACTACATTCTTCTTGATTCTTTGTGCTTTGAAACACCTATTTGCCGGTGAGCCTCATGAGCAAATGATTGATGGCTTGATATCTGCAACATTTGTAAACAAAAGTGATGGAGAAATTGTATCCACATTAAAGCTTGACCCGCGATATGAAAATGCTAGTGAGTTGATGAAAAAAATTGTTGAAGTGAATTCTGATCCTTTGAAAACTCGAAATGAGATTCAATCGTCTGGAATACCGTCGTTTGGCTCACTAGAAAATTTGCTCAATGAATATAACAACGTTTATCAGTATCTGAAGGACAATTATCAAGAGAAAATTGCTTTAAAGAAATATTGGGCTTACTTAGCATGTGATGTGGTTTTTATTCAAATATCCACTGAAGTAAGCAGCGCATTGAAAATTTTTGAAACTATTAATGAACGCGGTATCGGACTAAATCCAATGGATCTTTTGAAGAACTTGCTATTTACTCAAGTCAAAAAGGATGACTTCAACAAACTAAAGGATAAATGGAAACGAATCACTTCCCCACTTGAAAAGAATAAGGAAAAACCTCTTCGTTTCCTTCGCTATTACCTCATGGCAAATTATCGAATTGATAATAAACGCAGTGATTATATTGTTCGTGAAGATGAAATCTATGATTGGTTCATCAATAAGACAAATGCCGCACTGTGTGATTATCAAAACAAGCCATTTGACTTTGTTCAACATGTCGTCAAAAATGTGGATCGGTTTATTGATTATTCCTCCGGCCGTGGGAATGACGGTCAATACAACATGCAGATGAATAACCTCAAAAGGCTTTGCGGCGGAGCTTTCAGCTTGCATTACATTTTGCTCCTCGCAGTAAGTAATTTCCCCAAACACCTATTTGATCATTTTGTTGTTCAGCTAGAGAGCTTCCTGTTTTACTACATATTTACAAAAACTCCGACAAAAGATCTCGAACGTAACTTCTCAGTATGGGCGGATGAATTAAGGCTAATCAGCAAGGAGTCTGATTCGAAA
>CAZWXO010000336.1:0-577 GCA_964637885.1 uncultured bacterium | reverse complement strand
CAGCAATACCGTACTCGATATTTACTAGCCAAGCTCACACAATATGTAGACATGGCATATAAGGGTGTTAAAACTCCAGGCGCCATTGATGACTTCACGGTTTTAGACATTGAGCACATTCTCCCGAATAATCCAAGTGCTGATTTACGCAAAGACTTCACTAATATGAATCCTGGCGCAGATTATGATGAATACAAGAATCGCCTTGGGAATCTTACCTTGCTCGAAAAGCCGATAAACATAGTCGTTGGTAATGACTTTTTCCTAAAGAAACGCGATGAGTATAAGAAGAGCAAATATTACCTGACTAGCAGTATCTCGGGATTGACGGTGGTTGGTAGCGACACATCTATCAATCGAATAAACCAGATGCTTAAGACCTTCAACGATTGGACTGCGAAAAGCATCGATGATAGGCAGGAGATGTTGTTTTATTTAGCTAAAGATATTTGGAAGATTGAGAAGTATTAATTGAGAGCAGAGTTTTTGAATTTTAATAATCGCTGCGTAGAAAATCACGTAACAGGCGCGTTGATTTTTTTGGGAATTGCATTAGTAATTGAGTAAGCTGCTCAAT
>CAZWXO010000335.1:0-2178 GCA_964637885.1 uncultured bacterium | reverse complement strand
GAGATGTTCGGACATGGCGCTGAGGTGGTCCATCGTCGCTGTCTGTTCTTCAACGGTAGCGGATAGTTCCTGGGCCGCAGCCGCCGAAGTTGAAGCCGAGGCTGAAATGCCGCTTAGAGCTGCGAGGACCTGGTCTTTGTCGGTGGCGATGGTGACTACCTTGGCGCTGACTTGGGCGATTTGTGACCGGGTTTCCTTCATTTTTTCGTAAATATCCTGGGAGGCATCCGATGTTTCCTGGAGTTGCTCTTCGGCGTGCTGATAAATGTTGTTGATGCTGCTGACGTCACTCATTGTGGCAGCAATTTCCTGCTGGATTCCGGTGATGAGCTGGCCGATTTGATGCGTTAAAGTGGATGTCTCGTCGGCGAGATTGCGCACTTCACTAGCGACGACGGCAAATCCGCTGCCACTGTCGCCAGCCCGGGCCGCTTCAATCGCAGCGTTGAGAGCTAAAAGGTGGGTTTGTTTGGCGATCCCTTGTATCGAAGCGACGATAACGCTGATACTGCTCGATTTAGCAGTCAATTGTTCCACCCTGTTCCCTAATTCCTGACTCAGCTTGTTGATATGATTAAACTCGCCGTTGAATTTCTGTAATTGTCCATGCGCCAGTAGGCTGCGCTGGGAGACGGTGTCGGCGAAGCTATCCAGCTCCGATGCCAGTTCTTCAACCACCGCAATATCTTGGGTGAGGCTGGCTAAGCGGTCTTGCCCGAGGTGCACATCTTCTGCTTGTTTGATTGCTCCCTCGGTCAGCTCAGCGACACTTTTGGCTATTTCTTGGATGGCGGCCAAAGACGAACTGGTGTCTTGGGCTAGATTAAAGGATGTCTGGTCCACCTCTGTCGCAGCGCTTTTGATGCTTTTCACCAAGTCGTGCAGCTCACCTTGCATATGCATGATGTCCAAGGTGATGGTGTCGATCTCATCCGGACTTCGGGAGGGTTTGGGCTGGCGAATTATGTGACTCAAGTCGAAGGCAGCGATGTTCTTGATGATTTGCCCTGCTTGGCGGATGCGCAGAGCCAGGTGGCGACTCAGGTAGAGGGCGACAAAGCAGATCAGGGTGATTCCGATCGACATAGTTACTAGGGCGACGATGAGCATTAACTTTATCGGAGCAAAGATCTGGGCTTCAGGGGCGGCGAGGATGACGTACATGTGATTTGGCAGTCGATGAAAGGCAGCCATCCAGGCCTGGCCGGCACTGTTGAAGGTGGCGTTGCCGGCTGCTTGGTGAACCAGCAATGGCTCACAAAGCGAGGCGTAGCTAGGCTCGCTTTGGAGGTCGAAATTCTTGGCATGGGAAGGATGCAAGAGAACATTAAGCTCCTGGTCGATTAAAGCCGTATAACCAGTCCCGTAAGGTTTTTTCCCTTGAAGTAGTGTCTGGATACGGGAAAATTTATAGTTAATCCCCACGACTCCTGCCAGTTTTCCATCGAGCATGACGGGGATGGAGCAGGTAATTAGCTCTTCTTGGGAATTGGGATCAGCGTACAAATCGCTCCAGAGCAACCTTTTGTTGAATACCGGCAAGTAATACCAATCCATGGCAGGATTAGCCGGGTCAAAATCTTCGTTTTTTATTTCAGTGCCGGGCTTAAGTTCCTTCTCATCAGGGCCCTCGACATAGGATATTTGGGGGATATGGCCGGTTGCATCGTGGATTGGAGCGACTATTTTTGGGTCGCAAACGAAAAAGGCGCCGCTGATTCCGGGGGAAGCCGTGGCAATTCCCTGGATGAAAGGGTCCAGTTGCCGGAGGAAGGAATCTGTGTAGAGCGCGTCAGTCCCAAATTGAGCGGGGAGAGCGTTGGCTTCAATGACTCCTGCCAGATTTTTAACGCTGCTTTCAACGATGCTGAACTCTTTTTCAATCTTGGAGGCGTGGCTTTCTGTCATCCATGTCAGTTTATCCGCTGCTTCTTGGCGGGTGATGCGGATGCTGCTGTAAAGCTGGGAAATACCTTGAGCGCCAGCCAAGGTGATCGAGCACAAGAGTAGGGCAAGCAAAATTTTTCCACCGATTCCGCGCATGTGGTGTCTCCCCTTTAATGATGCCCTAATCGTCGGGCGCATTTGCCTTTAGCATAACGTCGCCGTTTTAACGGCTAATTACCCTCTTGTTAATTTTTTGTTAAGGTTAGGTTTGGTATTTGGGAGAGCGGTCTT
>CAZWXO010000334.1:0-2180 GCA_964637885.1 uncultured bacterium | reverse complement strand
CAAATATCCTGATCTTTTCCCCCAGTTGTTTTTCAATCTCCGCACGAGATTTATGGATTTCATCACGTACAGTCTGGCTGGGAACCTGATCGAGAATTACATGATTCTCGGTATGAGCACCAAAGCGAACCAGTCCACTTGCAAGCATTTCTTTGACCTCATTCCAATTCAACATCTGTCTTGGAAGAGTGTCTGTTTTGAAAACACTCCTGAAATAATCCAGGATTTCATCTCTTTTGCCTGGCAAACATTCCTTCAGTATTTCGACAGATTTTTCAAAGAAAACATCTCGATTACGATTCTGATATCTATTAATTTCTTTAAACGTAATTGCACAGTACCCACCAATGTCTTCCCCGCGTACTAACATTTCAATAATTTCATATAGAAAGACGACTTTAAATCTATTCTTCAGGAACACGATCTGCTTTTCAAAGGACATCTTGGATACGAACATCCCTGGTTGAACATAATACGGTTGATCGTTAACGGAGGGCAGAATTCGATGGTACATCAAAACAAAGGCTCTCTTAGAAAAATATAAGCGCTCTGCAAATGCGTGGCATCCGTATAAGGTCATAATGTCTGATGCAATACGTTTGAAAAACATCTTTCTTGCCATAACCTATGATTTTTTCCTTCAACTAGGGTTGTGGTCCAGGCGAGAATAAAGTCTTTGCACTGTAGCAGTCAGATTCTCGATTTGCTGTTCACGTGAGAAATTACTTAGAATCCATTCACGAGCAGCAATACTCATATCCTTATGCAGCTGTGGATCATCAAGCAATTGCTCAATCCTGTCAGCCAAGCTACTGTGATCCCCAGGCTCAATTAAGTATCCAGTTTTATCATTTTCTATTCCCTCAACAATTCCCTGTAATTTTGATGCAATTAAAGGAAGTCCTGATGATGCCATCTCCAGTGAAGACATGGGAAACGAATCCCAGCCCGTAGAGGCAATAACCCCGACATAAGAGGAAGGAAGAATTCGATTTATATCATCTCGATATCCCCCGAATGTTATATACTGTTCAGATGCTGTGCCCGTATACATTGGAGCAAACCTCTTCTCCTGCCCATCCATATTGCCAAGAAAAAGAAAATGCACGTCGTTTCGCTTTCTTTCCCTAATCAATAAGTTCGCAGCCTCAACAATTATATGGACACCTTTTCTCTCTTCCATATGGCCGGAATAAAAAATTATTCTACGCTCATTTGGAATACCAAAGACTCGATGAGCGTATTTCTTATCCTGAATGCTCGGTTTAAATTTCTCCGTATCAACACCAGTAGGAATCACGCTAACACAGAGCGGGTTTATACCTCGTCCAGAAACGGCTGTTTCCAGCATCGCCTTAGATTCAAAGATGAAATGATCAGGCTTGTTCCTTTTTAAACGCACTTCAAATTTTTTGAGCAGCAGTTTTATCCCATAATTAATACTGCTCATTGGAGCCCCCACGTATGATATAAAGAGCTTGATCCCTGCTTTTCGCATTGCTGAGTATGCAGGTCGAGAAACCGGTTGATCGAAACCAAACGCAACATCAATATTGTTATCTTTGATGTAGCTGGATAAGGTTTTTGAATTCCTTTTATCTAAATCTTTTGTGTCAAAACAAATAACATTTTTAAACTCACTAGGCAAAAATATGGGTTTGCCACCACTTAGGCTTGAATAACCAAAATGTATTTTATTTATGTCCTCTGTGAGCCTTTTGGCCATTTCATAAAAAACTGGCTCTAGCCTTCCAATCGCATATCCGGTATTTGATTTACAATGGAAAAATACGAGCATTCCAGAGATATTCATATCAGTTGTTGTATCTGTCTTTATTGGTGCAAAGCTCATCAACTTGTTTTCTGGTGATGGCGTTGAGTGCAACCGTCATGGCCAAATTAATCCAAAAATAAGGATAGTAAAAAACTGTTACAAATAAACCACTCACGAGATAACCTACTAGAGCGCCATCAAGTCCATGGGCCATATAAATTAGGAACCTTTTCTCGCTTTTAATCTGCATCGCAAGTTTTCTGGTTTGATTATTGTTCACAAAGGTGAATATTATCATCAAAAGAAAAAACAGTAATCCGAGGTAGCCCAACTCGGATGCACATTCAATAAATATGTTGTGTGAAACAAGCGAGTTATCAATGCCATAAATACGTTGCTGAGCAAC
>CAZWXO010000333.1:1842-2186 GCA_964637885.1 uncultured bacterium | reverse complement strand
GATTTATGCATATACATTAATTTAATCTAAAAGATTAACCACTGCCTCATCCATACAACTGGGAGGCTTAGTGAAGAGAATTCTACGGTCGGGCATATAACTACCTCACTGGCAGGAATTCAGATTAACCAAATTAATTAATCACAAAATCCTCTTTTTAAAACTAGCAGTCCAGGCAAAATCAATCCATCCAAATCAGAATGCGCTAAAGTATAAATTGCATCTTTTACATCGCAAACTATCGGCAGTCCGTGCAGATTTAAGGATGTGTTCAAAATAGCTCCAATCCCCGTTAACATTTTAAACTCGCTAATAATCGAATAATAGTCAGGAGAAATATCCTT
>CAZWXO010000333.1:519-1693 GCA_964637885.1 uncultured bacterium | reverse complement strand
AAGGGGTAAAGGGCATCCAAAAATCACGAAATTTAATTTTTTCATTGATTTTCTGTAAGTTTTCTGGCTTTGAAGGGTCGCACAAAATTGAGCGATTCCCCAATGCGCGCGCTCCAAACTCCATAGGGCCACAACACCGCCCCAATACAACACCATCTTTTAATAGGCGGGCAATTTGACTACTGGAGGCATTATTAATAATTTGATAATTATTATTATCCTTAATAAAGCGACCAGAAGCTTCACTAGCTTCGTCAGAAGTTGGACTATACCCCAAATAAGCGCTCCTTAAAGGTACGCAATCCTTGTTATTGTTCCCATTCTTTAAGAAGCCGTAATATGCTGCCCCCATCGCTGTCGATTCGTCGCCTCCACTAGGAGGTATATGAAGTTGTTTAACCTTTGGAAGTTCCGAAATAGACTCATTTGCTTTAACATTCATGGATAGTCCCCCACTGAAGTAGAGGGTTTCATCACCAGTCATTTTTAGCACATTGCCAACCCATTGGGTAAGCATTTCCTCAAACCAAATCTGAAGCCCCCCAGCAATTCCATCAAAGCGGACCCCCTCCAGCTTATCACGAAAATAGAAATACATATCCTGGGGTTCTTTGTTCCATTTAAAATCCATGCCATCCACAATTAACGTTTCTTTAAAAACTTTATACGCTGGTGCGCTTATATAGTCTTTAGCATATGGCGCCAAGCCCATTACCTTATACTCGTGCTCTAAAGGCTTCATCCCAAGCAGAAGTGTCATCCAGCGATATATTCGACCTAATTGACACATATCTGTCCTAAATATCTCTTTTATCGCACCATCGACTACTCGGCTAACTGTCGCATTACATCCATCACCCCATGAGTCTGCTGTGATGATTGTTGAAGACTCTCGTAAGTCGTGTGGTGATGCAAAATATGCGTAATATGCATGGGCTGTATGGTGATCGATAAAAAATATCTTGTCTTCCGAAATGTGTAAACTTTCACTAGTTACTCTAACACGTTCGGCATTGAATAATTCATTCCAATTTTCCTTCGGGTTTTTTTTCATAAAATCAAAATTATAATAAGTATTATCCCCCTGAAATTTTTTCTTTTCCAGAAGTTCCTCCCAATAGTTAGTTGCCCGTTTTTCATACAGTAACAAGTACCAATGTTTATGCATTTCTTC
>CAZWXO010000333.1:0-411 GCA_964637885.1 uncultured bacterium | reverse complement strand
TTTGTGATGAAATTGATTGCATCAAAAGGATGTCCGATGTCGTTTTTCTGCCGCGAAAACCTTTCTTCAGATACACACTAAGTCACTATTCCATCCACTAACATAGCCGCTGTAGCGTTGTGCCCATCGTGCAAACCCATTATTCTCATGATATCATTCTCACTTTCATTTGTTATCTAAAAAGTCATTAATTTTCCGGCTAGAGCGCTTTATTCTACTATCACTTATATTTCCCATAAATACGCTATTTGGAGGTAATAAAGTGTTAAACAATATTGAATTTTGAGTTAATTTGCAATTACTACCGGTTTTACTATTCCCAATGATTGCGGAACCGGCGTACATGGCGCAATGAGGCCCTATTTGCGGGTATACATAACCATTACTCGAATAAACCCCTCCTACCGTGCA
>CAZWXO010000332.1:1747-2191 GCA_964637885.1 uncultured bacterium | reverse complement strand
AGACCCCTGAAAAGTCCTGATAACTTTTTTCGCGAATAATTAACAATGAAAAATTAATACTTTTTGCCACAATTCCATAAAAAATCGAGGAATTATGCCAATAATTCTTACCAAAATAGTAAACTTACAATTGTTAATCGACGACTTTTTCAGTGGTTTCGGACGGGGTTACAGTCACGTTCTTTTCTTTGAATTATTCCCCTTCTTATTCCAGCTATCCGATGATGCTGTCTAATTGCAGGACACTAGTCTCCATTGCACTTTCCCTCTTCTCCCACAAACTTTGGAGGGCTTTCCCCTCATATAAGTGCGATTGATTCTGCTTTGCTAATTGTTTAACTGCTCTTGGCATAATGTGCATCTCAACAGTGGAATAAATTAAGTAAATCAATTCGTCAACAACCCCGTCAGGCTGTGTCAAAACCGATCAAAAAATCAATTATT
>CAZWXO010000332.1:0-1737 GCA_964637885.1 uncultured bacterium | reverse complement strand
AAGGACCGACCTCATGGCCCACATGTCTCAGGATATTCTAGTAACCAACACCTCTGGCTTTTTTGCTATTTATCAAACTCTTAGCTCAATGCCTGTTGTGGCACGAATTAAAATTTATTTCAACCTTGGACGCAGCGGTTTTCCTGTATCAAATGCGTTTTTCTTTTTTCCACTTTTCCGCTCTAATTTCTGAGCGTTCTTTCGCCCTTCCCATCTTAGCAAGTTGTCTAAATTTTTAACATGCTCCCTTCGGCATCCTATTCACCCTGCTACAGAAATTATAACCAATAATCTCAAAAAATCGAAGCTTTTTACTCGTCCTCTTCTTCGTCAGCTTCGTAATCGTCCTCATAGTCCCAAAAGGTCGTGTTACTCTTTTCCTGAGGCCTGCTGCCCGGCAGCAACTCCCCCAGCCTTTTTTCCGAGGTTGGCAGCTGGGCACCATCCGCCCCAGTGTCCGGGTCAACTGCCAGTTTGTTGACAATCAGGGTCAGGCGGAGCCCCGGCCTCGCGCCGTCATCCTCCACCAGGCCCAGCAGCAGATTCTGCATTTGCACCAGCCAGCTCGGGTCAATCTGGCCGTCGGTGTTAAAGCGGTAGACTTGCCGACCTTCCATAGTTTCCTTGTGGATGTACAGGTCGGTTTCCTCCTGGTCGACCAGGCAGACGGGCAACTCCAGCTCATAGAGGAAAAAGCCCAGGAGACCTTGATACGCCTGGGTATAGTCCGCCCGGAGAAGCTGGCCGTTGCACAGGACCAGATCCTGCGGGGAAAACTCGAAGGCGGGAATTCCCTGAAGCAGGCTGCCTTCCATGGTAAAGTAGACGTTTTCCCGCTCCGGGTCATCGCTGCGGATATTCAGGGTATTGATTGCCAGCATCGTTTCTGTCACTTCGGGCAAGGTGGTGGTATCGATAATCCTGCTGCCATCGCCTTTGCGGTAGATGGAGATCAGGTCTCCCTGAAACAGAATCGACTCGTAGATACCTGCCGTCCCGGTGATTTCCTCTAGAGCAGCGGGATGGGGACGAAAGCAAAGGTCATAGCTTTCCCAGTACTCCCGGACTTCCTCCTCGGTCCAGTCTTCCTTGGGAAAGTCGATGGAGGCAAAATAGCGTTTTCCGCCTGCTTCCACCAGATTTAAATTGGTCATGTCTCTTTGCATTACGGAATGAACGCAAAACTGGTCGAACTTGTCCTCGTAGTCGATAAAGCAATACTCATAATGCAATGGATGCTCCCGAATCAACCGGCGTTTCTCATCGCTGAACTTCACCAAATTATCTTCGTGCATTTTAAGTCCTCCTTAATCCCACATAATCATTTGCGTAAAGTCCTGATACAGGTTTTTCTCGCCGCAACGGGGGCATGGGGTGTCAGTTAGGTTGATGGTGCGCTCTTCCTCATCATCCTCGTCTTCCGGCACGGTGACGTCGTAGTCGATTACCTTAAGAGGGATGCCGCACTGCGGACAGTTGTAAGTGGTCTCGTAGCTGCCGCCCTGATAATCGAGGTGAAGGAAAAAGAGATTAAATAGGTCGTGGCAACAGGTGCAGCGATAGATTTCGTGGCCGTAGTTGTCCTTTAGCTTCGCACCGCGCTCCTGGACCAGCTTTTTTATCCGGGCCAGTTCGCTCTTAGAATCGATCAGAGAAGATTAAAACCATTCCTCGCTAGCAAAATCAAGGACCCTTTCCGGGCTGTACATCATCCCTACTCCCATTGTGAAATCCTGC
>CAZWXO010000331.1:0-2200 GCA_964637885.1 uncultured bacterium | reverse complement strand
CTCGAGAACTATGGCGATCGCCTAAAGTAAGACATGGGATTAGTGCAAAACCGCTTGAATAGCCAGCAATAAGAATTACTATGTGCTAATTGTTAATGAAAAGCCACCAGATAAATAATGGTGGCTTTTCATTAATTCGACGATAGTGTACTTTGAGACTGGGCACAATTATCCAGTAAAAACCAACGATAACCACGGCACATAAGTAATTATGGCTAGCCCAACCAGACCTACAAGAAAGAGAGGGAGGATAAACTTAAACATGCTCTCCAGCTTGATCTTAGCCACGGCCGCACCGACAAACAAGTTGCATCCATAGGGTGGCGTACAAAGCCCCAAGGCCAGGTTGACCGCCATCACAACGCCAAAATGAATTGGGTTAATATTTAATGCCAGCACTGTCGGCATCAAAATCGGTGCCATGACAATAATTGCCGGAACGGTGTCGAGGAACAACCCCACTCCAAGCAAAATCAAGTTGACAAACAAGAGCACCACCATCGGATTATTTGAAACACTAGTCAAAAAATCTGTAATCATTTGCGGTATCTTTTCGTAAGTCATAAAGGTCGAAAACACCGTCGAATACCCTAGTAAAAATGACGTAATGCCATTGAGCACCGCTGCGTCGAGGAGAACCTTTTTAAGATCCTTTATCACCATATCCTTATAGACGTAAATGCTGACCACAATCGAGTATACAACCGAGATACAGGCCGCCTCCGTAGGAGTGAAAATCCCCGAGTAAATGCCTCCCAGAATGATGACAGGCGATAGCAAAGCCCAAAAACCTTCTTTCACACTCCGGGCAATCTCCAAAAAGCGGTAATGCATGGCTTCGATAAGAGGCACTTTTTCATCGTCTGGTCCTTTTTTCTTTTTTAGGTCAGTCCCGTTAATTGTACAGATAACAATATTTGCGATTACAAACAAAACACCGAGTAGTACTCCCGGCAATACTCCGGCCAGAAATAGCTGAGAAATTGAGACACCTGTCGAAGCTCCGTATAAGACAAAGGATAAACTCGGTGGAATAATCGGCCCGACGATGCCGCCAAAGCTGACAATTGTCGCCGCATAGCCAGGATCATAACCCCTTTTCTTCATCTCCGGGATCATCATCCCTCCGATGGCCGAAGTCGTTGCCATCCCCGAGCCGGACAAGGCCCCAAAAAACATGCAGGCTACAACTGCGACACAGCCGATAGCACCATTAACAAAGCTAATCAAAGCGGCGGCAAAATTAACAATTCGGCGCGCGATTCCGCCCGTGGACATAATAATACCCGCCAGCATGAAAAAGGGAATCGCCATCACCGTAAAGGAAAAAATACCGCTGTAGCAATACTGGGCATTGATTGCCATGTTAAGTTCCGAAAAAGTGGCCATGGAAATCATCGTCGCCCCACCAATAGCAAAACCGACGGGAACGCCTATCAGTAACAGCGCAAATAGGGCAACAAACAAGATTGCTACTGCCATTATAGGTTACCCCCTTCCACGCTGGCTTTCCCCCGGATAGTGCATTGCAGAGCCTGGATAAAATAGGCGAATGCCCTGACTGTCAGGAGTCCGCAGCCAACTACCACGGACAAATAACCCCAGGTAGTGCTGATTTTAATCCCAGCATAAGGGACGTTGACTTGAATCTGCATCATCATCACGCCATAGTATATGGTTATTCCGCAAATGACGATCAAAATAAACTCCGCTATCGCTTCGGCGGCCTTGTTCCACCTATAAGGAAGCTTATCCACTACCATCGTTATCTTGATGTGCTCTTTGCGCCGATGTCCAATGCTAATTCCCAGCCAAGAAATCCAAACAAACAAGAACTTGCCCAACTCCTCCGACCAAGACAAGGAATTATTAAAAATGTATCGCATGATTACTTGAAAAAAAATGATTCCCACCATTGCCGCAAACATCGCAATCAAACAAGTATCTTCGAGCTTGTCGATAACCTTGGCGATTTTTCCTATCATTACAAGCACCCTTTCGCTGGCATACTTGCGCCGCACCTGCCAAGTATCAAGGCAAGATGCGGCGCAAGCAAAACGTTGATTCACCCAGGCTCATCGCCGCAAGTGGAGAATTAATTAGGGACGGGTGTTTAGCCATTTGTCGATCATTTCATCACCGACAATCGCTCTTTGATAATCATAGACCGGCTGCACCGCTGCTTCGAAGGCGGCTAGTT
>CAZWXO010000330.1:0-2204 GCA_964637885.1 uncultured bacterium | reverse complement strand
TGAGGCCGATGCAGCGTTTGGCGATGGAACAGTTCGTGGCACGGAAAGAAAATCGGCGACGAGTAATAGATTTAACTATCATCGAAGGTTTCTCTTTTGTGGCGCACTTGCCAGCAATGGGTAAAAATCGCATATAATCTTCATTTGTTTTTTCAGAAAATTACTCTTTTCAAGAAGGGAATTGGTAAAGTAGCGTCGAACTAACTATGACTATAGCTTCACTGAGCGTGTTTGCTTGCTTGAAGGGGGTGTGCTAAATGGGTAAGGATCTTTATCCTGTGGTGAGGGTGGATGAGGATAAGTGCGTTAACTGTCATGCCTGTATAACAGCTTGTCCTGTTAAGTTTTGCAATGATGGCAGTAAAAATCACGTGGGAATTAACGCGAATCTTTGTATTGGGTGCGGCAGTTGTATCATGGCCTGTACTCACGAGGCGAGAAAGCCAGTTGATGATTTTCAGCAGTTTTTGGAAGCATTAAAACGAGGAGAAAAATGTGTTGCGATTGTGGCACCCGCTGCCGCGTCGAATTTCCCAGGTGAATTTTTAAACTTGAATGGCTGGCTAAAAAGCATTGGGGTCCAAGCGGTTTTTGATGTTAGTTTTGGGGCTGAACTGACGGTGCGGTCGTACCTAGAGCATGTCAAGCAGAATAGCCCTTCGGCGGTTATTGCGCAACCCTGTCCGGCCATTGTCAGTTATCTGGAAATATACCGTCCCGAACTCCTTTCCCATTTGGCTCCCTGTGATAGCCCGATGATGCATACAATCAAGATGGTACAAGAATTTTATCACCAATATAGCGGTTGCAAATTTGTAGTTATTTCTCCGTGTATCGCTAAAAAGAGAGAATTTGAGGCAGTTGGAGTCCCGGCGTACAATGTAACCTATCGTTCCTTGCAACATTGGTTTGATGATCAAAAAATCCGCTTAAAGGATTTTCCCAAAACAGATTTTGATAACCCTGATGCCGAACGTGGTGTTTTATTTTCAACTCCCGGGGGATTATTGCGAACCGCAGAACGGGAAGTGCCGGGGATAGGGTCAAAGACGAGAAAAATTGAAGGTCCGCATACTATTTATGAATATTTGGATCAATTTGAAGGCAATCTCCGCGCTGGTAGAACTCCCCTGCTGATTGATTGCCTGAATTGTGAAAAGGGCTGCAATGGAGGAACTGGAACATTAAGCTACGATAAATCAGTGGATGAAATTGAATACCATATTGAAGAGCGAAACAAAGAGATGGTGCAAAGGTATGGGGGAAAACGATTTCATAATAGCCGAAAAAAATTAAATCGAGTGCTGGACAAATATTGGAAGCCTGGTCTGTATCATCGGACCTATCAGGATTTATCAACGAATAACTCAGTAAAAGCTCCATCTAAAAGCGAAGAAAAATCTATTTATGAATCTATGCACAAATATAGCGACCAGGATATTTACAATTGCTCTTCGTGTGGCTATGGGAGCTGTGAAAAAATGAATAAAGCTATCGCCAATGGTTTAAGTAAACCGGAAAATTGCCATTACTTTGGTAGTTATTTGGCCGAAAAGGAAAGGAAGCAACTGGAAGCGGAGGAGAAAGATACGCTACGGGCCTTGGAATCGGCAGAAAAGATGAAAAAAATCTTTGAAGGTAAGCATCAGGAAAATGTGGATATGGCAAAGACTTTTTCGGGAACACTGACTGAAATGGACAAAGCGAATGAAGAGGTAGCCGCGATGGCCGGGCGGCTTCGTAAAGAATTTGATCAGCAAAACCAAGAATTAATGGACCTGGTGGAAAAAGTAAGAGATGCTTCCAAGATTGGCCAAGCCTTCGCACCGATCGCGGATGCTATTGGCGCAATTGCCGGGCAAACAAATCTTTTAGCATTAAATGCCGCGATTGAGGCTGCGCGGGCTGGCGAGTCCGGACGTGGCTTTGCAGTAGTTGCTGAAGAAGTTAAAAAATTGGCGGAAAGTTCCAAGGGTGAAATCGAAAAAATTCGGCCATATTCGGAAGAACTGCGGCGGATGTTTGAAGTAATTGTGCAGGAGGTTGGGAGTGCCTCAGCTCGGTTTAACGAAACGGCCAAGTTAACTGGACAAGTGACCTCTTTGGCAGAGCAAATGTCAAATACTACGTCGCAGCTCAATAACGAAGTTGCGAGGCTGATATCTGACTGAGTAAGTTTTTATTGGGCCACGGGAAGGTTCCGA
>CAZWXO010000329.1:1805-2213 GCA_964637885.1 uncultured bacterium | reverse complement strand
CATGCACTCTATTCTCAAAGTAATGGTTTACCCATTTAGGCACCAAATAATTACCATCTAAAACAGATAAACTCTCAATCAACTGGACATATCTCAAAGCAAGAAATGCATGATCAATAGAAAAACGTTTCTTATTATTTTTCCAATCAAGCCATGTTGTTTTTGATTTATGTCCTGGTTCTATCGGTGTACGACAAAATACTGAGATCCTATTTGCAGCAGTTGCTCTAATTGCCTCATAAACTCCTTCTTGAGTATTATCTTTGAATTTCTTAGATGATATAATTTCAATTAACCAAGAAAGTGTAAGCGGGTCATCATAGCCAAATGTGCTCGAGTATGTTGTGTGTTTTCTCCTTTCAATTTTGCCGTTTAAACGCTTATTAGTCTCTGAAAGTAGCTCTTGCC
>CAZWXO010000329.1:0-1741 GCA_964637885.1 uncultured bacterium | reverse complement strand
AGTTAATCTAACTTTTGGAATCAGACTACTAGTACCTACATCAGCTAAAGATGAAGCCATCAATGAAAACAATATCATTGAGTTAGTACTTTGAGAGAATTTTCCAGAAACATCAATTTTCATCCCGTCTTGAAGGTCGTATGGCCAACGATTATTCTCAACAGTATTTGGAAAAAATTCACATGCTTTTTCTATTGCATTTCTGGTTAACTTTAACTCTATCTTATCATTATCTCGTCCAGAAACAAAATAATCGTCGTTAAATTTCAATTGCTTAATCCTCTTCTAAAGAGATTCATCTATTATGCGAGAAAAAATCACTGGAACGCCATAAATTTCCGCGATTTCTCCCAGATGACTCAGTGGACTTACATTACCAATAACCTCAATGCCTTTCCCCGATCCTTGTATTTCAAAAATTTTTTCTCTAAAATCTTCAATCATATTCTTTTTATAGTAGAAAGTAAGCCATTCAATACTCAGATCCTTGGCATTTGATCGCGTGGTTAAACCTAAAGGGTTTAATTGCACAATCCAAACGTATCCACCGCAAAAAACCCATTCAAGACTGCAAGATCCAATTAGGCAATTTATTCTATCCATGCACTTGATTACTGCTTTTTTTACAGCATTAGGTAGCGGCTCTGCCCCCTGATCGCCCAGCATAAAACTATCTCCCTCTCCCGAAACCCCTTCAACATAAATCTCGTTCGTGTTCATATTTAACGCACGACCAGAATACTCTGCAGCGATCTCTTGCTGGACCAGCACAGATCTTAATGGCGATGGTCTGTTTTTGTCATTTCTAGGAGTGGGTATTAAAAGTTTTCCTTTAAGCACTTCATATGGATCATACCACCCCCTTTTAGACAAATAATAGCCAGGCTCCTTAACGGCTGGGCATGTTCTAGTTACTACCTGTGTAGAGCCAGTTTGGGTTCCAAAAACAAAAGGGAACAATTGATAATTGTATACAGTTGTCCTAGGAACAAGGAAATCATTGAGATGGGCAACTAGCAAACCATAGGTTTTATCACCAATCTTCCTACTAAAAGCGTTAGGCCAGTTCATCAAAGGCTTGATTTTCTCGCCCGGTCTTTGTTCTGATTGCCAAAATATTGTATTTTTGTTGTTCCAACCTCTCGATGCTGGGTGTATGCTAAATTCAACTCTTGCACCATCTCTCCCTTTAAGGTCAGGCTCAAATCCATACACTGTTTTTAGAAAATTCAGCCCGATTTCGAAAGGAAGTATTGCTGTTTCAATTTCAGGATCATCCACACATCTGGGAGTAGCATCAGGCGCAAACTCTATAAAACCTCGATGACAGACACCCGAAACGCCACCATCAGACTCATCAATTACCTCATTAACAATAGTAAATAAATTCTTTTCGCAGGCTAATTGCCGTATGTGAAAAATCACTTCTTCAACAGATTTTAAATTTTTAATAAAAGGATTTCCTTCAGGAGACTCTGGCGAGTAACTTCTGATATTGACAGCTTTGTCTGAAGAATTTTTCAACAGTGCTTCAACTGCCAATTCTAAAGAATTAAAAATATAGTTAGGCGTATGCCCGTTGATCCTGCTATAGCGCTGTTTTGGTGGGAATCCAGGAGCGAAACTAACAAATTGAGCCACATTTGCCGTACGAGCAAGGTGGTCAAGAATTTTATCTTTATATAGTTTTCTTTCTTTTTTCTGATTAACTGATATATGGTTTTTTAAATCGATCCATATT
>CAZWXO010000328.1:0-2219 GCA_964637885.1 uncultured bacterium | reverse complement strand
AAACCGCACCACTTTTATTATCGCGCACCGACTTTTCACAATTAAGAATGCGGATAAAATCATCTTTATGAAGGATGGCGATATCAAAGAGGTGGGTAGCCATCAGGAGTTGCTGGCTCGGCATGGGCTTTACGCCGGGATGTACAACAGTGCCGTGGATCAATAAATCATGGGGATGGATTATACTAGCGAGGAGAGGTTACTATGCAGGGTTGGCTTTTACGCAGACCGGAAAAAATGGGCGACAAGAGCATTCAAAAAATCATGGGGATCGTGGAGAAACACGGGATTGATCTAAAGGTGGTGGATCCGACGCAGATCCGTGTCCTTCACGAGCATAATTTTGCCGGCAAAATTTATGTCGGTGATGTGGCGATGGATGTCCCCGATTACGTCATTGCCGCTTTCTTTACCGAGAAAAACTATCACACCCTATCGGCCATTAAGATGATGGAAACATTGGGGGTTACTTGCATCAATTCTTATGACTGTATCAACAATGTTGATGATATGCTGTTGTGTATCCAAAAAATTGCCGCCAATTGTCCGGAAGTGCTTTTGCCGACGACTTTGCTAGTTGAGCCTGGCGTCACGGCAGAGTTTGTTAGTGCCCACTTCACCTATCCGGTGGTCCTGAAGGTGATGCATGGCAGCAAGGGCCTCGGGGTGATCCTCGTTCATACGGAAAAAGAGCTGGCCAATCTACTCAATATCCACGGTGCCAGCGGTTTCGGGGATGAGATTCTGATTCAGGAATTTATCGCCTCCTCCAAGGGACGGGATTTGCGGATGATTTTTTGTAATGGTAAATTCGAGCAGTCCTTTGTTCGGGAAAACGGCACCAGCTTTCGCTCCAACGTCGCCGGGGGTGGATCGATTAGTCAGTTTGCTGCACCGGATTCCCTCATCGAGCAAGGGGAAAAAATTGCCGCCCTGATGGGGATTGCCATGGGTAGCGTCGATTTTCTCTTCGGGCCCGAGGATAAAACTTTTTATTTCTGTGAGGCCAATGCGATGATTGGCCTGTCCTTCGATGTCGAGAAGGAATTTATTCACCTCTTGGAAATGGTTAAAAACAAACCGGAAGCCGCCTGGAAAAAGCAGCTTCGGGAAGGAGCAAGGGCATGAACGGATGGTTACTAGTCAATCCCCAGACCCTGCAGGAGCCTTCGATTCAGATGATCATCAAGCTCATCGAGCAGATGCAGTTTCCCATCAAGGTGGTGGATGTCAGCGCTGTGCAGGTCTGCTGCGCGCCGGATAAGGATGGCCGGTGCTTTATCGGCAGCGAGGAAACTCCGGCACCGGGCTATGCTCTGGCGGCATTTTTTGGCGGAAACAACTATCACAGTAAAGCTGTCATCAAGATGCTGGAGTCGATGGGAGTTTTTTGCGTCAATAGCTCCGAAAGTTTGAGCAATACAGCGGACAAACTGCTGACCTTTCAAAAGCTGGCCGCCGCTTCCGAAAAAATTCTATTCCCCAAAACGATCCTGATGACGCCGCAGACGACGGCTGGCTTTGTCGGCGACTATCTGGGGTTTCCCTGTGTCGTTAAGGTGATGCACGGCAGCAAGGGCAAGGGGGTCATCCTCATCAAGACAGAAGCGGAGCTGGAGAATCTGCTCGACATCAACGCTGCCATTACTTACGACGACAACATTCTGATTCAGGAATGTATCGAGGCATCCAAGGGGCGGGATCTGCGGATTATGCTTAGCGGGCGGAAATTTTCCACCGCCTATATCCGGGACAACGGGGATAACTTTAAATCCAATCTCTCCCAAGGGGGGGATCTCAAGTTTCTCACTCCCCCAGATGAAGTCATTGCCATCGCTGAACAGGCCGCCGAAATTCTGGACATTTATTTTGGCAGTGTCGACTTTCTTTTAGGAGAAAATGACACTTATTACATTTGTGAGGCCAACTCCATGACCGGCCTTACCTATTCGGCCAAAGACATGGGCGACCTGAAGGATTTGACAAACAATCCCTTGCTGCTGACGATTCAGGAAATCATCGCCGAAGCCAAGCGCCGCCAGGGCTAATTATTGCACTGACAAGTCTTGGGCCTAGGCGCAAGCCAGGTAGTCTTGGGGTGAAGGCCATTGGCACGGAATTCAATATTTCCCCTTGACATGGGATGGTGCTAATAGTAAAATAAATTTGTAAACATTACAAGATAGCAATTAAAGTAAAGTTATATATAATCCTGTTAA
>CAZWXO010000327.1:1577-2222 GCA_964637885.1 uncultured bacterium | reverse complement strand
GGATTAGTTCAACTAAGATTCAGCAACTACGTAGCTGAATTAAGTTTCTCTCTATTTTTACTTGTTTATTGTCAATTAAAATGCGACATCAGACTTTTTCTGTGGTTTCAGAGCGTCCCCCAGTATCCTACCCACTAGCAGATCTTTCTCTTGCTGCTCGCGGCATGTCAATCTCTCCTAATCGATTCTTCCCTAAATCGCTTATTAAGAAGAATGTAACGTTTATGCGTGGCATAGGCAATAAACGTCTCCACGTATACGTGGTTCTGCTGGTAATTGAAAATCCAGCATCATGAAAACATATACCTAACCAGTGCTTTTGGACGTTATACGAGTAAAATGTTAAAATGTTAAAATGTTATAAGTGCAAATGATATATTGAAACGAAGGAGACCTCAATATGAAGGACATGAAAACCCACGAAAGCGGCGCAATGAATAACCCGACTCCACTACAGGATGACTCGCTGGAAAAGGTTGCCGGCGGAGTCGGTCAACGTACATGGACAGCCCGGTGCTTGGAAGCGGGGTGCGGTTGGTGCAAATTAACCTATGCTGCTCAAACAGCCTGGGAAGCATGCGAAGACCATCAGCTCCAGACGGGGCACAAAGATTTTACATCCTTTGAAAATTTCCAAGGAGATTT
>CAZWXO010000327.1:0-1567 GCA_964637885.1 uncultured bacterium | reverse complement strand
CAGGCCTAAAGGCAGGTTAACCAGTCACCCGTCCTGCTTGAGGTTGAGCATCGAGGCTTTGATTGCGACTGGCGGCTGATACTTTTCCCGATAGACCTTCAAGCTGCGCGACTTAACATTTGTTGAAGCTTTCACTTCCACGGGGACAATTACCCCCCCCATCTGAACAACGAAATCAACTTCTGCCGTATTGCCGGATGTCCAGTAATAGGGGATATCACCACTTAGATTAATCAGTTCTCCCAGCACATAATTCTCCGTCAACGCGCCTTTAAACTCTGTATAAAGGGAGGAATCGCTATAAATTGCCTCCACCGGCAAGCGGGCCATTCTTCGCAATAAACCCACATCTGCCATATACAATTTGAAGTAGTTGGCCTTGGCATAAGCTGACAATGGAATCGCCGGCTTATCAACCTGGCAGACCTTATAAACCAGTCCGACGCAAATCAGCCATTCTAAGGCATCCTCTAAGTCTTTGGCTCTGGCCCCCGGCTTCACATGGCCATACACGAACTTTCCATTTGCTTTGGCCAATTGATCGGGGATGCTTTTCCAGATCAATGAAAGCTTCGGGAAATCCGACGGCGGCGCATGCTTGGCAAAATCAAGTTCATAGGAGTTTAATATCAAATCCTGAATGCGCTCGACTTCGGCAATCTCCTGGCTGGTAAACCACTTGTTGACAGCCTCAGGCATCCCCCCGACAATAAAATAAGCCTTTAAAAGGGTCTCCAATTTGTCAGTAAAAATTTGCGGGATGGGCAAATTATCCTCGAGCTGGTCAATATAATCGAGGAGCATGGGCTGATCGCTGGCGAGAACAAACTCGTAAAAACTCATCGGGCGCATGGTTAAAAAATCCACCTTACCCACCGGAAAGGAGGACGTTTCCTTCAAAGCTATCCCCAGTAAGGAGCCAGCGCAGGTCAGATGATACTCCGGCACTGCTTCGGAAAAATATTTTAAAGCGGTCAAAGCCTTGGGGCAGAACTGTATCTCATCGAAAATGAGCAAAGTCGAGGCCGGCTGAATCACCTTGCCTCTTAAAACTCCCAGCTCCGTGATAATCCGCCGCGGATCCAAATCCTGCTCAAAACGCTGGCCCAGGGCCGGAGTTTCCTCAAAATTAAAGTAGGCAACATCTGCGTAATGTTCTGCGCCGAAACTCTTGAGGGCAAAGGTCTTGCCGCATTGGCGAACTCCTTTGATGATCAAGGGCTTTCGGTCTTGACGCTCTTTCCATTTGATTAATTCCCCAACAAGCAACCGCTGCATTTTCTCCACCCGCTCCATGTATAAATACGTAAAATGCAATCATAGTTGCGTTTTACATATTTATAATAGTTTGAGATTGTCCGTTTGTCAACAGGAGGAGGCAAGGCCGCTGAAAGAGTCGGTGATTAACAATTAAGATTTAACAGTTAATAATTGGGGAGAGAATTATTGGCATAATTCCTCGATTTTTTAAAGATAAGAAATTAGCATCACCTGCAAATTTCAATGCTGTAAGGGCTCTGGATTAGTTCAGCTAAGATTCAGCAACTACGTAGCTGAATTAAGTTTC
>CAZWXO010000326.1:1899-2232 GCA_964637885.1 uncultured bacterium | reverse complement strand
AACAAGCGCAACTAACATCGCTTCGTCTTCGGGAGAAACCAAAGGAAAGATCTCGACCATCTCCTGATTGCAGTTGAGCGCCAGGGAATCTTCATCGTCGTAGACGAACGCCGTTCCGCCACTCATCCCCGCAGCAAAGTTTCTTCCAGTCTTGCCCAGCACCACCACAGTACCTCCAGTCATATATTCGCAGCAATGGTCTCCAACTCCCTCAGTGACGGCGATAGCTCCGCTGTTACGGACAGCGAAACGCTCTCCAACAATGCCACTTATAAAAAGTTTACCCGAGGTAGCACCGTAAAGGATCGTGTTGCCGGCAATGACATTATTATG
>CAZWXO010000326.1:0-1867 GCA_964637885.1 uncultured bacterium | reverse complement strand
CCGCACTGTATTGTCCGGCAATCCTTCGCTCCCATATTGCCCGGCAATCCTGCCACTGACCATTGCTCCTATCGCGCGGTCGGTATTGATGACCTCGATGTTCACTTCGGTGAGCTGCTTAGCCTCGATGGCTGGCCGCAATTGCTCTAAAATCACATAATCCAAACTATCCTTGATAGTACTCTTGAGAATCCCCTGATAGACAGTTTTGATATGGGCCGGCATGTCGGGCTTGTATAATATTTTGGAAAAATCCAGCGAGTTTAAGTTTTCGTGAGGGGAGCTAATTTGTTCCAACAAATCGACTCGCCCAATGATTTCATCGAGAGAGGTAAACCCAAGGCTTGCTAGATGTTGGCGGATATCTTCGGCCACAAAATTAAAGTAGTTGATTAAGTGTTCGGGTGTTCCCCGAAAATTTTTCCGCAGGTCCGGGTCCTGAGTGGCGATGCCCATTTCGCAAGTGTTGAGGTGGCAGTTACGCAGCAGCACGCACCCCAGACTGACCAGCGCCACTGTGGCAAAAGTGAACTCTTCGGCGCCAAGCATCGCCGCAACAACAACATCGCGGCCCGTCCGCAACTGTCCGTCGACCTGAAGGCGAACCTTGCTGCGTAAATCGTTCAAAATTAAGACTTGGTTAACCTCAGCCAGCCCAATCTCCCAAGGCACCCCGGCGTTGCGCAGCGAAGACAGAGGCGAGGCCCCCGTGCCACCATCGTGGCCACTGACGATAATTGTGTCAGCTTCGGCCTTGGCAACTCCAGCGGCAATCGCCCCTATGCCGGCCTCTGCCACCAGCTTAACGCTAATCCGCGCGGCCGGATTGACGCAACGCAAGTCATAGATCAGCTGCGCTAAATCCTCTATCGAATAGATGTCGTGGTGGGGTGGCGGTGAAATCAAATCAATGCCAGGGACAGAGTGGCGCGTCGCCGCAATCTGCACGTCAACTTTTTGACCCGGTAGTTGCCCACCCTCCCCAGGCTTGGCTCCTTGGGCCATCTTAATCTGAATCTCATCGACATTAGCCAGATACTCGGCAGTGACGCCAAAACGCGCCGAAGCAATCTGCTTTATTGCACTGCGACGCCAATCACCCTGGCGATCAGGAACAAAGCGACTGGCATCTTCGCCCCCTTCTCCCGAGTTGCTACGTCCTCCAATGCGATTCATCGCAATCGCGATTGTCTCGTGAGCCTCTTTGCTAATCGAGCCAAAAGACATCGCCCCTGTACAAAAACGTTTAAAAATTTCGCTGACCGGCTCAACTTGGTCGAGGGACGGTAGCTTGGCTTTCGCAGTTAACTTAAAGGAAAGCATGTGACGCAACGTACACGGGGCATCCGGGACATCGATCAAATCGCGAAACGTCTCATAGGCACTCTGGTCGCCGCTGCGGACTGCTTTTTGCAAGGCAATAATCGCTTCCGGGTTGAAAAGATGAAACTCTTCTCCCTTGCGATACGAATAGATACCGCCCGGCGGACACATTTTCGGAGCGAGGCTTTGGCTGTAGGCTTGCTGGTGAAACCGCAGCATGTCTCTAAAGAGGTGCGCAAGGCCAATTCCGCCTACTCGGCTGGGGGTCGCACCAAAATATTTCTCGACAAAGTCCTGCTCCAGTCCCACTGCTTCAAATAGTTGCGCTGCCTGATAGCTAGGCAGAGATGAGATGCCGACCTTTGAGAGGATTTTTAGCAGACCATCACAAATAGCAATAATGTAGTTATCTATCGCCTGTTCGTAGGAAACCGCCGGAATCGTTTCTGCGTCAATCAAATTGCCAATAGTCTGAAAAGCCAAATATGGATTGATCGCCGTCACACCATAGGCCAGGAGCAGCGCAAAATGGTTCGATTCTCTA
>CAZWXO010000325.1:920-2238 GCA_964637885.1 uncultured bacterium | reverse complement strand
CCATATTGCCATATGTTCCTGCACGGTAGAAAGCATCCTCCCAGGCTCATTGAGTACGTTGACGGTGATTAGTTCGAATCGACTCCGAATATCATTGTACGTGGAAATCAGCCGTTCATTCCCTGCGTAGTTAATTATCGTTCGGTGATAGATTTCGTCACGTTCCATGAATTCATAAGGTTTACCCTGTTTTGCTAGGACACTCTGTTCGTTGAGGTACCCTTCAAGGTGTCGAAGAAGTTCTTTGCAGGTTGGTTCATTTCGATTCTGAGCAATTAGTATTACACAGAATCCTTCGAGCGCCAATCGAATTTGGAAAGTTTCTTTAACATCCTCAGGTGCAAGAAGCCGCATTTGAAAGCCCTTGTAAGGGAGAATTTCGATAAAGAATTCTTGCTTAAGCTGTAGAACCGCTTCTCGAACCGGCGTCCTGGAAACGCCAAGAAGGTCCGCGGCCCACTGTTCAGAATACACCCGTCCAGGTTCAAGTTCGCCACTAATAACTGCTTTTTTCAGGTGCAGATAAACTTGTTCTTTTAGGGAAGGGACTTTGACTATTTTGGGAGACATAATTGATTTCCTGCTGAATGCTGAAAGGTTTTTAAATGAACAAGAACGTCAGTATGTTACTGCCGGCAAGACTTGAAACCTTGAAAAGCATAATTCCACACAATTCCTGTAATTATTACTGAAGTAATTATCAACAATATCAAATATAAAGATTGTCAATTACATCTTACCATTTCACTTTTACGACGACAAGCGACAAAACGCCCCCTTTTTTAACACATCAAGGGAAAATGACGAATTACAAAAAGAATTTCCGGAAGCGTGCCACTATTTTGCATATTTTGCACATCTCGGTATTGCGTCGGAAACGTGTGATTTTTTAATGTTATAGGTTTAAAATTTACTTGATGGCAACATTGATTAGTAGTATGCTACACGTAACATGCAATACTAAATGATTGTATTATTCTGACTGTATTTTGAATACGTCTCGAATTCAGTAAAAGGCTTTTACGAAAGCTGTGGAAACTAAATTTTCTTGGGGTCTATGTTCTTAAAAAAGACATTGTCGTATCATCTGTGCTGTCAATTTTAACAAACAGAAAGGAGGAAATTTAATGAGTCAAAAAAGTGCATTAGTCTTAAGTGTAGCTCTGTTATGTTTTGGTGTTGTTTGGTTAACTAGTATTCCTGCTGTAGCAGTATTTATTCCAACATATGCGGCATTTTTATCATGGGCAAGTTTCTTTTGTGCTGGAGGTGATAATGAAGCGTTAAAAACATCTACAATAACGAATGTTATAGGAGC
>CAZWXO010000325.1:374-910 GCA_964637885.1 uncultured bacterium | reverse complement strand
TAGGAGCAGCATGGGGCTATGTAGGCGTGATGCTTACCGGGGCAATTACACCAATCCTGGGTGGCATAGCGTTGCCAGTAGCAATATTCTTTGTAGGTGGCGGCATGGTATTTCAGAAAACTTTTTGGAAGCCCTTGGAGTTTGTGCCAGGATGCTTTATCGGATGCTCCACTTTCTTTGCAGTTGCCAATTCAGCGCAAATTGGACCTAATGGACCAATTGCTATGTTAACCGCCGCGGTGTGCGCGCTGATATTTGGTGATATCATTGGCTGGTCTTCCGTACAATTTGCGAATTTAATGACTTCTTCAAAATAATGACAATAGCATCAAGGCATATATCTATATATGCTATTAAACGAAATTGTTTTGCGAGTAAAAAACTGCAGACAGATTTATGAGTTAGACATATTAGTAAAATACCATATATCAAGGAGACTTAGTTATGAGCAAAATTAGTATAGAGGGAAACAAAGTGGTTGATTTGTCCTATACCTTAGAACCTGGTATTCCATGCTTTCCAGGTTTTCCTGATCC
>CAZWXO010000325.1:0-364 GCA_964637885.1 uncultured bacterium | reverse complement strand
TGAAAAAGGTAATCTGTTCAATGTTGAAACAGTTACCTTTTGCCCGCATACAGGAACACACTTGGATGCACCTTGGCATTTTATTAAAAATGCAGCTAAATTAGATGAGCTTCCTTGTGATTGTTTAATTGGACCTGCCGTTGTCATAGATTTGACTAACAAAGAAGGGGATGTACCAATCACTGCAGAAGATGTGATCAACTGGGAAAAACAAACTGGCGAAAGCATCAGAGAAAACGATGCTGTTTTGATTTTTAGCGGCCACGATAAGCACTGGAAACTAGGTAAAGATGGTGATGATTTTTGGAAAAATGGTTGGCCATATATGACAAAGGATCTTGCAGAATATTTTCTCTCAAAGAAA
>CAZWXO010000324.1:710-2252 GCA_964637885.1 uncultured bacterium | reverse complement strand
GCTTGTCATCTCTGGATTCGGCTGAGTGTGAAGGATCTCATAAAGGGGATGGCCGACCGCCTTGTTTTTCCCCTTGTCCTGCCGCTCATAGACGTGAAGCGGCAGGGAAGCCACCGACTCGGCCAGCACCTTCACGCAAGCCAGCACTCCTGATACATTAAGAGCCGTGTTTTCGTTCACCCGCGCCCCGCTTTTCGTCGGAGATGCGCCCCAGGCATCAAACATCCAAAGCGCCGGGCTTGCAAGAGTGCTACGCTGCTCAAGCCCCAGGCTGTTTAAGAATCTCGTTATTCTACCCAAGTCCTCACCACCTTATAACCATACTAATTCCTGCGTCTCGTAGGGGCTAACCTGTTTTTGGTACAGCATGGCAATATTCATCGCGTTAATCAAAGCGACAATAACGTCAATGCGGTCCCTTGACTTGTTTTTCATCGGCTTTAAGTTTTCGTTGCCGTCCATAGCCACGGCGATATTGCCAAAACACCACCGGGCCACGGGATTAGACTCATGAGTCAGCATCCCGATCCGAAAAAGACGCTCCATTTCCTTCATTCCTGGGGATAGTCCGGCGATTGTCTGGGATACCTCCACGGTTTTAATCCCTTCCTTGTCCAGTCGCTGCGTCAGCATCCGGCTGTTCCAAGGGTCGGCACAGATAAACTGCACATCGTATTGGCGCGCAAGAGCCTTCAAACGGGCCTCGACAAAGTCATAATCCACGGCATTTCCCGGAGTAGCGTGCAAATATCGCTCCTTGACCCACTTTTCATAGGGCACCTTATCAAGCTTGGCCCGCTCGCGCATCTTATCCTCGGGAATCCATGCCTCAAAGACCGTCCGCCACTCCGAATGTGTCTCATCCGGCGGGAAAAGCAAGGCCGCCGCCGTCAAGTCCGTGGTGCTGGCCAGATCAAGGCCAATAAAGCAAGACCGACCCACCAGCTCGGCCGGCTCCCATCTGCCAACGGTGGAATCCCACAAAGTCAGCGGCAACCAGCCAATCGTCTTCAAGGAAACCCACTGGTTTAGCCGGAGCCAGCGAAAAAGACGCTCCCCCGCCTCTGAGTTCTTGGCATAGAGCGCCTCCTGGCGAACCGCTTCGATGTCTATTGTCTGCCCCAAGGAAGGATTAGCCTGATACCAGGTTTCTTCGGCAAAAATATCCGCATCCTCCGGGGCGTTGAAGATTTTTACATACCAGTTAGGATCAACGGCCTCACCATCTTGCAGGCGGGTCGCCAGTTCGTGGATCTCCCAGCCTATCGAATTCCGGTCTGGATCGTCCCCGGCTGTGGTGATTACCCACCATAGCGGCTCACGCCTTGCGCTCCCCGAGCCGAACGTCATTACAGCCCACAAAGCCCGGCTACGCTGGGCGTCGATCTCGTCAAATATAACCACAGTCGGGTTGATGCCGTGTTTGGTATAAGCCTCCGCTGATAAAACCTTGAGCGTGGTGCCGGTATCAATATTCCGCATCTCCTTGCGGGAGTCTGTCAGCTTGATAATCTCCTGCAGGTCCTCATTTTGCTCCCGCAT
>CAZWXO010000324.1:0-700 GCA_964637885.1 uncultured bacterium | reverse complement strand
CCTTGTACACCAGCTCCGCCTGCTGCCTGTCGGCAGCGCAGCAGTATATTTGACCGCCAGGGCCGTCGCAAGTCAGATGATATAGAGCAATGGCGGCAATCAATGATGTCTTGCCATTTTTTTTAGGAATCTCAAGATAAGCATACTTGTACTGCCGAAAACCATTTTTCTTGACCGTCCCGTAAACATCCCAGAGGATTTGGTATTGCCAGTCCAGCAAAGTGAAGGGCTTCCCGTAGAAATCATCAACCGCCTTGAGCATCTGGATAAACTCGATAGGGAGCAGCGCCCGTTTTTTATCGTGCTTCACTCGGCATCACCCCTGCTGCCTCTTCAAAAATTCCTGCATGGGTGAGTCCTTCTTTTCCTCTGGCTTTTTCGGGATGGACCGGAGCGCTCCTTGGATGGTCCTATCGAATTCCGGTCTGGATCGTCCCCCACAGATCGTCGTTGTAGCTAATGCATTTAAGGAGCCGCTTTAGTCGCATGAACTCTTTATGTGCGATTGGGTCAGTCTTGATGTCCGGCCACTCCAAAAGAGCCGATCCGGTCATCATCTGCTTCTCAGCCTTGGCCCTGACTTCTTTTTGCTTGTTCGTTACATGCCCCTGCACAAGTGCAAGGGGTTTTGTTGGCCTTCCGCCTGCCATGGTATCACCTCCCGGGCGCTATAGTTTCAGGAATAAAATTTGCGTGTTGT
>CAZWXO010000323.1:512-2269 GCA_964637885.1 uncultured bacterium | reverse complement strand
GCTTCACCTGCTCGCGCTACCAGCAAAGCTGCTTCCCGCAAGTGATGGTCAAAAGCGACATTTAGACACGGGAAAGGTGGTTCAATTAACAATTAAGAGTGAATAGTTAACAATTTGGGATAGAATTATTGGCATAATTCTTCAATTATTTTCAGGAAATCGGGGCAAAAAGTTTGTTTTTGCGTCCAAAATTGTGCATTGAATTCCGTCCCCATGTCTGACGCCGCCTCTGCCTTAAAATTTGGCGTTGATGCTATTGGATAGTTGCTGGTCGGTTTGCTCGATTTGCTGAGCGACTTTTTCCAGTTCCAGGGCGATGTTTTGCAGCAGGCCGACGAAGCGGGTCATTGTTTGGCTCCAGCTGACGAACTCGCTGTAGAAGCGCTGCTGGGTGATGCCCTGCCAGCCGGCTTCGAGGGATGATGCTTGGTTTTGCAGCTCTTGGCACATGGCTTGGCTTTCCTGGCTCTTGGCTTTAAAGATGCCGGCGATGCTACGTAGTTGCTCGGGGGTGACTTTGATGCGAGCCGCCCCGCCACCTCCTCCGGCCGTTCCCCCGGCGGCACTAGTAGCAACCGTCGCCCCCGCTGCGGCTACTCCTATGCCTGCTGCACCTGTGCCGGCGGCCGCAGCTGCTGCCGCATCTAGCCTGGCTTGGCGTGCCTCCCGCCGTGCCTGTTTCGCTTCGGGAGACATGTCCGGCAGAGGCGTTCCATCGGGTTTGTGCGTGCCGAGAATCGGACCGAAGTTTTTGTTAAAATTTTCATCGATAATGGCATCGGGAATCCCCAATTCGTCGCGGAGCATTTTCTTGATCGTCTCGGGGTTGCGGTCCTTCATGTATGGATTGAAGAGATAGTCGCCCCCGCTACTCCATTTGGATTCCAAATAATCGATGGCCGTGTTGCCGCCGATGGTTTTGCCGTCGGTGCCAAAGAGGAGGATGTGTTTCAACTCTTCTTTGTAGGACTCGGCCTCGCTGTCGTAGCGGTTGAAGATTTTGCGGGAAATTAGGTTTTGATTGGTGTGAACCAGTTCGTGGATCAGAGTCGTCTCCCGCTCCAGATCGTTCAGCTCGTCCCAGAAGGGGCCTCGCAGGGTGATCCAGTCGGTGTCGACGCCGACGCTGGCGAAGCCGCTGCGACTAGGGGTGTCGTAGTAATATTTCTTCGACCATAGCTGCTCGACTTTTTTGGACAAATCTTCCGCCAGGGTGTTGTACTCCTTGATGCCGGTCCGCTGGCCTTCGCTACGGAGAAATTCCACTTTCTTTTCCATTCCCTCCAGCAGCTCGCGAAGCCTTAGCCCTTGTTCCGGGCGATTGGGTTTTGCACTCATCTTTCCCACCTCCGATAAAGGTTAATTGACGCCTGGCCCAAGTCGGCCGGGCTATTTTAGCGCCTGCGACGATATGCTACAACTTTATTCGCAAAGATAGCTGGCGCGGCAGCAACTGGAGCGGACAGATTTGCCCGCCTGTGCTGGGCACCCACCGAGCTTGCATGGCAATAAGCGGGATATGTTGGCGAAGCAAGCAACGACGCTAACTATCTATTCGCCAAAACATCCGCTGCCTCCTGCCAAAATTAAAAAAAAAATGTCGCGAAATAAATGAGAATTTCGGTGAAAATAATCGGAAAGATAATTGTAATAATGAAGAGTTTGGCGTATCAGGGGAGAGGGGCAAATTGGGCTGTTTAGTTTGTGCACCGCTAAACCATGGTTTTGCTTTGCTGACTAGAAGGATAAGAAGCGGA
>CAZWXO010000323.1:0-502 GCA_964637885.1 uncultured bacterium | reverse complement strand
GGCGAAGCAAGCAACGACGCCTAACTATCTATTCGCCAAGACCCCCTCTGCCTCCTGCCAAAATTCAAAAAAAAAATGCTACGAAATAAGCAAATATTTCGGGCAAGGTAATCGTAAAGATAATTGCAACGCTAGTTGGTTTTTGTAGCAGAATCAACATTAGTTCTTGCTATGGGTGTGTCGGCAGTGCGACCAGACCCTATCGGCAATTGTGGGCGTATGAATAAAAATTTTTACTTTTAGCAGGAAAAATGCTCTGCAGCGGAGAATTATTTGAGGCAAACGAGGGACGAAAAAAATGAAGTTGACATTATTGGAGGAGCTTCCTTTGGAGCTGGTAAAAAATGCTTAAGAATGATGGCGAAGGATTAGAATGCAGAGGAGGGAGTCGGATGAGGTTGTGTAAAGTTGGGGCGAGGACTCTAGCCTTGGCAGTGCTTGTGGCGAGCGTTAGCTTTGGCTGGCACGCGCCGGGAGAGAGTGCTCAAGGGAATATTTATGT
>CAZWXO010000322.1:1100-2283 GCA_964637885.1 uncultured bacterium | reverse complement strand
TCGGATAAATGCTAAACGGCCATTCAGTCAACCGTAGTTGAGTCAACTATGATTGACTGATATCGGCATATCTGATAAAGTGAGACCAGTCGAAGATTGACCGAGTCGACTTTAGCCAACCATATGGGTCGTGCATGAACAAGTCGATAATTTTCTGCCGTCGATCGGTGTCAATTCTGATGGCCTACCTACATAGCCGCGACTCGTCAGGGCATCGAGCCCCCTGACATTAAATCCCCGCATGGCGCTCTTGACCGATCTTGCCGAAACCCCAAGTGCAAGTGCAATATCAATGACCGGCATACCATCAGAGGCTAACAAAATTACACGGGCATTTCTGTAGACGCATGCGGTCGGGGATTTGCACAGCTCATGGAGTTGCTGAAATATATCTGGAGAGAGTTGTATGATTGCTCTGTTCATTTCTACATGATAACACACCAGGTATGTGTTTTTGAAAGGCAATGTAGCTGCGGAGAAGCTGTAATTGATGGCTCTCTCAAATAGCTGTTTTTCGCAGCATAAATTCCGTGTTTTGGGGTCTATTAACGTCATAATTGCACGTTTTGGCAGCTAAATAGCAGTTTTTGCACATCCCAAATCAGGGGTAATCATCATAAATGATGTACGGTTACTGAACCCAACATACTGTATACTGACTGCTATTCACGCTCGCAATATTGTATTATAACTGCTTCAGTGGACTGATAATAATGACAGCGATTATGATGAAACGCACGGTAATTGAATTATTATTACCGACATGGGCGGAGAAGACTTTTTAGGTACGCGCAAAACAGCGCATAAGATCGCCGGTCAGGCTAAGGCGATGGTTGTGACTCATTCCCGTGCGCATGCCGTCCTTTACAAGCAAGCTATCGATGAAGTTCTACGCGAGCAGAATCTGAATTTCGGCGCACTGGTGGCGTTTTCAGGAACTGTGACAATCAATGAGCAGAAGTACACAGAAGATAATATGAACCCGCCAGGCACGGGTGAAATCGCTGAAGCATTCAAAAATCCAACGCAGAGGTTTTTGGTAGTAGCCAATAAATTCCAAACAGGCTTTGATCAGCCTTTCCTGCATACAATGTACGTTGATAAGAAGCTGGGCGGTGTCGCAGCGGTGCAAACACTGAGTAGGCTCAATCGTGTAATACCAGGCAACCCCAGTCCAAAGCAA
>CAZWXO010000322.1:618-1090 GCA_964637885.1 uncultured bacterium | reverse complement strand
CTGAGTAAGTTAATTTCTGGTTTTAAGTTATAGGTCCAAAGCAAGACATTTTCGTGTTGGATTTCGTGAACGAGCAGGAAACAATCCAGGCCTCATTCCAAGACTATTATCAGCGCACAGAACTTGAGGGCGCAACAGATCCAAACAAACTCTATAATCTCAAGTATACGCTGGAACAAATGAACGTTTTCACCACAGAGGAGGTGGCTGAGTTCGTGGATTTGTTTATAGTGAAAAAGGTGACATCAGAGCATCTGCAGCCATTCTTTCAGCGCATAGTAGATACCGGCTACATGCATTTAGCCTCAGAGCATAAAGGAACCAAAGATTACGAGAAGCTACATGCCGCAGCGAAAGAGAAGTTCCGAAAAGAGACTACTCGCTACGTGCGGCAGTATAGTTTTATCAGCCAGATAATGACATTCACGGATGTCGCGTTAGAGAAGTTTTACTTATTCGCCAAGCTTCTGCT
>CAZWXO010000322.1:0-473 GCA_964637885.1 uncultured bacterium | reverse complement strand
GATTGATATGGACAAATACCGGGTGCAAGAAGAGCAGAATGGATGCATTACACTCGCTGACGAAGATGCAACTTTGGAACCAACTGCTGATGATGGCCACCGGGGCAAGCAGGAGGAAGAGACTGAGAAGATCGCTCTAATTATTCAAAAGTTGAATGAGGAATATGGAATCACATTCGAGGAAGCTGATCGAGTGATTAGCGCACTTAAGCATAAATTGGAAGGTGACGCTGCGCTGCGGGCTGCATTTAATACAAACAGTATCACGTTCCTAAGAATGCAAAAGTTTCAGAATAGCATAAATGATGCGTTACTAAGCAACGCTGATGAAAATCTGAGCCTAATGGCGAAGATCGAGACCGACCCTGGCTTTGGCAAGTTCTTGTTTTCGGAGTTATTCAAATGGTATGAGATGAAATCAAAGAAGCCAAAGGATGGTGACGAGGAGTGAACTCACATCAAATAAGACAAAG
>CAZWXO010000321.1:0-2295 GCA_964637885.1 uncultured bacterium | reverse complement strand
CCAGCGCCAATTTACACCGAAATGGACTTCTGAAACTTACACAACAGCTTCACTCAAAAGCGCAAAAGCTAGGGTTTAATCTCTGTCGCGTCGCCTCAGCAGAGCTGCCAACAGAAATTGAAAAAAACCTAAATTCTTGGATTGCCTCTGGCGCTCATGGTGAGATGTCTTGGCTAGCAGAAAGCGCTGAGCGGCGCGCCGACCCACGCCACTTGTGGCCAGATGCAAAAACTATTGTCATGCTTGGCATGAATTATGGGCCTGAGGTAAATCCACTCGCAACTATTGCCAAAAAAGAATGTGGAACGATCTCTGTCTACGCCAGACATCGAGACTATCATGATGTTCTAAAAGGTTACTTGAAAGAACTTGCCAGTTTCTTAACTAAGAATGTAGGACCCAACCATGTTAAAGTCTTTGTTGATACCGCGCCTTTAATGGAGAAACCCTTGGCACAGGCCGCTGGGTTAGGATGGCAAGGAAAACATAGCAATCTGGTTTCACGCGAATTTGGTTCCTGGCTGTTTCTTGGGGCGATCCTAACCGACTTAGAACTTATCATCGATGATCCAGAGATAGATCATTGCGGTCAATGCCAACAGTGCCTGGATGCTTGTCCAACACAGGCTTTTGTAAAACCTTATTTGCTCGATGCGCGGAGATGAATCCCCCTTGAATTGCGGAATGCAATTGGCAATCGCATTTATGGATGTGATGATTGTCTTGCAGTCTGCCCTTGGAATAAATTTGCTCAGATCGCCAGTGAACTAAAACTCAAAGCGCGCCCTGAGCTTGAAGCGCCGCCTCTAGACGAGCTTGTTGAATTAGACGAAACTGCTTTTAGAAGCTTTTTCTCCGGCTCGCCTATTAAACGAATTGGACATACAAGATTTCTCCGCAATGTTCTGATTGCCATAGGAAACTCAGGAAAAGTTGAATTTTCTTGTTTAATCGAGCGGCGACTTACAGACACAAATCCATTAATACGCGGGGCAGCAATTTGGGCAATGGGTCAGCTTAATCTAGAGCGCCTGGTCACTCTAAGCGCTCCTCTCATCCAAAACGAATACGACCCTCACGTCAGATTAGAATGGGAACAGGCATTAGGCTGCTTAGACGACTTTCTCCCTTCCAATATGAAAGATAATGCGTGAATAATAACTCATTAATAGCCTTGGTTCAGCCAATCACTCTAGAGGATTCAATTGTCTCGACAGGTTTTCTGGCTGATATCTCAGTTTTTGTTCTAGCTAATGGTCATGTTGTTTTTAGTCGAGATGAAAATAATCAACATGTAAAAGCGCATGATGAGGGGATCATACTTTGCACTGCCTTTGATGAAGATCGCCTCGTAACCGGTGGAGATGATGGCTGTGTAGTCGTAACTAATATGAATGGAGTTTGTGAAACGATTGAACGTGAAACATCTAAATGGATAGATGCAGTGGCAATTCGGGAAGGAGCTATTGCTTGGTCAGCGGGACATCGTATAAATACACGCTCTATAAAAGGAGAGACAAGATCCCTGGATTTAAATTCAAGCTCCCGCGGCCTTAAGTTCTTTCCTAAAGGCTATCGATTAGCTATCGCTCATTACAACGGCGCTACCCTCTGGTTCCCCAATGCTAGCAGCCCTGAACTCTTACGCTGGAACGGTTCGCATCTGGACATAACAATATCTCCAGATGCGCGATTTGTTATAACTTCCATGCAGGAAAATACCCTTCACGGCTGGAGATTGACTGAGAATAAAAATATGAAGATGGCAGGTTATCCAGGTAAAACACGCAGCTTTTCTTGGTCGCATGATGGTAAATGGTTGGCTACTTCAGGTGCAGACGCTTGCATCGTTTGGCCATTTATCGCCAAAGATGGACCAATGGGACAGTCCCCACGCGAGTGCGGTCTTAGACCTGAAATCCCGGTTACTTGTGTAGCCTTTCACCCCAGCGCGCCAGTTGTCGCCATCGGTTACGAAGACGGCATGGTAATTCTCACGCGCTTATCAGATGCATCTGAAATATTAGTCCGCCACCCATCAAAAACACCAAAAATTAGTCGCATCAATACAATCAATTGGAACAAAAAAGGTTCTCGTCTTTGTTTTGGGGCCGAAAATGGCGAAGGCGGGACGTTATTGTTACCGAGCACCTCTTAGATGACGCACAAGAAACCACCAATTCTACTCACAATCGCTGGATCTGATCCATCCGGAGGGGCAGGATTACAAGGAGATCTTAAAACATTTTCCGCCCATGGATGCTATGGCATGGCAGCGATTACGGCTATCACAAT
>CAZWXO010000320.1:0-2300 GCA_964637885.1 uncultured bacterium | reverse complement strand
CGAAGCTCAGCCGGTGATGTCCTTTGAAGGGCCGGACGGCTTTGTCGACAAGGTCCGTAATGGGGGGATCAATCTTGTCGTCAATATTCCGACGAAGGGGCGCAATCCGCTTCGGGCCGGGTTTCGCTTGCGCCGCGCCGCCACCGAAAGCTCGGTGCCTTGCCTGACATCCCTGGACACGGCGCGGGAAATGGCAAAATGTCTCGCCGTTTACACCCAGGGGATGGAGCCGGTCAGCTTGAGCGAGATGATGCTGGATCCGACCCCGGTTAAGTAAGGCCATGGCAGGTACTCGTGCCCGCTTGATGAGCCGTCTCACGCGTTTTTCACCGACGCCGACAGGTTGGTTGCCAAGCGGGGTAGCGACAATCTGTACAAAATATGTCAATTTGTATCTCTGCCGGTATCCCGGGGGCTTGATTGCCTTTGATACCGGTTTTTCTGTGGAGCTGACGCAGAAGGGGCTGCATTCACTATCGATCCGCCCTGAAGAGGTAACCCATGTATTTTTGACCCACAGCGATTACGACCATGTCGGCGGACTTGAGGCTTTTCCCCGGGCCGAGGTTTATCTGGCCGCTGCCGAGGCATCCGTCGCAACCGGGCGCACCTGGCGAGTCCCATTTTATCGTAACCAGCTACGGCGCCGGGTCAATTATTTTGTTTTCCCCTTTGTCCTTAATTTGGAGGGATTGACGATCAAGGCGACCCATTTACCTGGGCATACCCCTGGTTCGACAGTTTATCAGGTCAATGACTCAATCTTTTTTGTCGGCGATGCGATGCTGCTCAAAAGCGGTAATCCGACGCCTTTTTTCCCGTTATTTAATATGGACAATCGCCAACATCAGCACAGCCTGGCGCTGCTAAGGAAGATGATTGCCGGGCGACAGGTGTTTACAGCGCACGCCGGCAACGGGATTGGACCGCCCTAGGACTGAATTTATCAGTAACATTTGCCGACTGGCATTTTTGGTATAATAGGAGTATGCTTTTTCAGCAATACTATTGTTGCGGCTCGAGCAGACAAGCGACTTAAAAGGGGTGTTTCGATGGGCTACATTTTAGGAATTGATACGGGGGGGACCTTTACCGACGCTGTCATTATCGATGAAAAAACCAAAAAAATTATCGGCAAGGCCAAGTCTCCCACCACCAAAGAAAATCTTGATATTTGCATCGATTCCGTGATTGAAGCATTGGGATTTAGTGATTATCCGGCCATCGAAATGGTGGTCTTGTCGACGACTTTGGCGACCAATGCCGTTGTCGAAGGCAAGGGCAGCGAAATCGGTCTGATTGTCATCGGCGAAGAAATCGCTGAAGACCTGCCGACGCCTAACTTTATAGTAGTGCGGGGCGGACACGACGCGGGGGGGTATCCCGCCATGGAGCTGGATGAAGATATGATCCGGCAGGCGCTGCATGGCTTTCAAGACAAGGCTAAGGCGATTGCAGTCTCCGGCTATTTTAGTATCCGCAATCCGGAACACGAATTGCGCGCCCGGCAGATAGTCCAGGCGAGCTGCGATTTGCCGGTGGTGTGCGCTCACGAGCTAACGACGCAGTTGGGCTTTCAGCACCGCACGGTCACGGCAGCCCTCAACGCCAAACTGATTCCGTTCTTTAAGGAGCTCTGGATTTCCCTGGAAAATGTCATCCGGGGGAAGGGAATGACTTGCCCGATTATGACCGTTAAAAGCGACGGCAGTATCAGTCGTATCGAGCATCTGCGGGAGCGTCCCGTGGAGACGATTCTCTCCGGTCCGGCAGCTAGTATCATGGGTGCTTTTAACCTGACAGGCAAGAAAAACGCCCTCGTGGTGGACGTGGGGGGCACAACGACGGACATCGCCCTGATCAAGGACTCCGAGGTCAAGATTAACCCCGAAGGCGCTTTGGTCGGGGGTTGGCGCACCCGGGTGATGGCCGCCGACGTCTGCACCAGCGGCCTCGGCGGGGATAGCTATCTAAAGCTGGACAGCTGGAATGCTCACCTCGCCGTGGGGCCGAAGCGGGTCATTCCTTTATCTTACGCTGCTTATCAATACCCTGAATTGACCGAAGAATTATTCTGGTGTCTTAGCGACCCGACTCCCATCGTGCTTAAGCAAAAAAACGATTGTTTTTTAAAGGTGCGCGACTACCAAGCTGGCGACAGGTTAAACAGCGAGGAGCGCGCAATCCTGACTCAGCTGGAAAAAGGGCCGCGGTCGCTCTTGCGCATGGCACAGAATCTGCAGATCGACCCTGATTTTTTTGCCTACGACCATTTAGAAGCTCTGGGGATTATCGCCCAC
>CAZWXO010000319.1:0-2305 GCA_964637885.1 uncultured bacterium | reverse complement strand
AAGTCGGCGATTAACAGTTAAGATTTAACAGTTAACAATTTTGGTAAGAATTATTAACGAAAAAAGCCTAATGGCTTTTTTCAGTGGTCTCGAACGTCCCCTCGTATCCAAAATCACCGGGTAGGCTGTGATGAAAGGACGGAAAGATATTTATGAGAAAAGAAGCAACCTTGGAACAATGGGAACAGTTGTATGAAGTGGCAATCAGGATTAAAGCGTTAAAGCCTTGGCTTTATCTCTGGGATACTGATTTGGTGACTGTTCTACTGCCCAAATACCCGGAGCCATTTTTTTGCAGTGTAATGGGCAAGGCGGGAGATTGTTTTGCTATCGGAACTTATGCAGGGTATGACGCGTTGGAAGGGTTTTACTATATTGCACATAATCCGAAGGTTGCCTTGCCACAACTTATCCGTTATCAAAATAATTTAATGCTCTATTTAGGGGACCGGGAAGAATTAACAAAAAGCGAATTGCAGATCATAAAAGATTTGGGTATAAAATTTAGGGGCAAAAATGAATGGATCTATTTCAGATCTTTTGAAACAGGTTATGTTCCACACAATTTAGACCAGCCGCAGGTTGTCGAGCTGACGTATGTCCTCCAGCAGCTTTTAATGGTTTTGGACGGGTTTATTGAAAATAAAATCGCAGTAGATTTTGAAAAAGGGGAGGTTTTATTCAGGAGATTCGATAAAAAGACAGAATCTTGGCTGAATTTTGCAGCTCCGAAAATGAGGCCACCGAGAAAATGCACGTCTATTCTTATCGAAGACGAATTATTAATCGCAAAATTAGCAAAACTTGCGGCTACAGATAATGAAATTGAACTAGATACCCTGTATTTAAATGCAGCTATTGAAGATAAAGAATTTGATAAGCCCTTTCTGGCAAATTTGCTAATTATTGCAGATCGTGGAAGCGGGATGATTGTCAATCAAACAATGCTAACCCCGAAAGATAAAATCATTGACAACGTTTTAGGGATATTTGTCGACTATCTGATGCAAATGGGGAAGCCAAAGACAGTTTATATCAGAGATGAGTTCATGGAAGATTATTTAAAGGACTTGTGTAATAGAATTAACATCACGCTTAAAGTAAAGGGAAAACTAAAAGTTCTTGATGCAGTCGAAAAAGAGCTTTCGAGGCAACGATTTTAAGCCGCTACCAGTTGCGACTCTGTGGGGGGATACAAGGGGACGTTTGGAAACCACTGAAAAAGTCGGCGATTAACAATTAAGATTTAACAGTTAACATTTTTGGTAAGAATTATTGGCATAATTCCTCGATTTTTTAAAGAAATTGGGGCAAAAAGTTCGTTTTTGCGTCCAAAATTGTGAATTATTAACGAAAAAAGCCTAATGGCTTTTTTCAGTGGTCTCGGACGTTCGTTGCGTATCCTAAAAATGCTTGTATCAGTAAAGAGTGAAGTGTCACTTTGAATTTCCAGAGGAAAAAGATATACTTGGTTCGACTGAGCATAAGATACGAAACGAACGTCCCCTCGTATCCCCTCGTATCCAACATTGAATGAAAGGAGCAAGTGACATGAAGAAAATGATTTGGGCGCAAAAGAGGTTCTAAACGAAGACTCCTTGGCGCAAGTGGCAGGAGGAAGCTTCCCCGACCTCACGCCATTCAGCATCCCAGTCTATAAAATAAAATGCCGAGTGTGCGACTGGGAAAAGTCCGGAAGTGAGCCTGGGGCTTTAAAAGGTCGTGCCAGAATTCATACGCAGAACACAGGCCATGAAACATATTTTAGCAGCTAAGTATGCGCCTCTTCGGATGTCAGTCTAAAAACGCGTATTCTTAAACTAAAATTCACTATACTCTGTTAACTCCTCAACTATTAACGGTAAATTAAGCTACATGTTACCGAAAATGCTCGTGCAATCTAGCATGCTATGTTGGATTATACGAGCTTATTTGATTTCGAAGCGTGTACTCAAGACTCCGAAGCTTTGTTTTATGGACATTGGGTTGATGGCCTGGCTGACACGGTGGATTAGCTCAGAAACGATGATGCGGGGAGCAAAGGCCAGACAGCTTTTTGCAACCTGGGTTGAGTATCCTTTGGAAATCAAGCTATCGGCCAAGCCGGTGGCCAGAATGGGACAGTCTTTCCGGTTGCTGGAATCAGTTGCCAAAGCGGTGATATAGAAATTGGCGACTGGGCATTTTCTGAAACTTGTGAAAAAATGTCACCAGCCTTACGTGCCAACTGCAGGCGTGCTATAATAAAACCGTAAAGCAGAAGAAAGTCGTGATAAAAATGCTTCAAGAAAAAATCAAATGGCAT
>CAZWXO010000318.1:0-2329 GCA_964637885.1 uncultured bacterium | reverse complement strand
GAGCAACCCGGGGATTTGCCCCGGCGCATTTTTACCCAGGGGGGCATCGTCAACGCCTTACCCCAAGTGCCGTGTTTTCTTACTTTCACTTCGGCGGACTCTCATCAGGTGATTCGGGACAATATTCATCAGTCGCCGCTGTACGGTGGTAATATTGATGGCCGGGGGCCCCGCTATTGTCCTTGTATCGAGGATAAAGTGATGCGCTATGAACATAAGGATCGCCATCCGGTTTTTTTAGAGCCGATGGGGCTCGATACTGTCGAGTATTATGTTGGTGGCTGCTCAACTTCCATGCCGGAGGATGTGCAACTTAAATTTTTACGTGGCATTCCCGGTATGGGGGATGTGCGTATCTTGCGGCCGGGCTACTCTATAGAATATGATTTTCTACCAGGGCAGCAGCTGAATTCGGGGCTGGCTGTTAAGGCAGTGGCCGGTCTTTATTCAGCGGGGCAAACCAATGGCAGCTCTGGTTACGAGGAAGCGGCCGGGCAGGGCCTGATCGCAGGCGCCAATGCCGCCGCTTATGTCCTGGGTCTGGAGGAAATTACCTTGCGGCGGGATCAAGGCTATATTGGTGTTCTCATCGATGATTTGATTAGTAAGGAAGAAATCGATCCGTATCGGATGATGACTTCTCGGGCGGAGCACCGTTTACTGTTGCGCTGGGATAACGCCGTGGAGCGATTATTTCCCTTGGCTGTGGAGCGGGGCTTACTCAAGGATGCGGATGCGCGAAGGCTTGAGGGCTGTATTGCGCTACATGCGGAGCATTTGCAGGCCGTCGAGGGCAAAGTTGTTCGCCTGGAGGAGCTGGCTGCCGCCGGTGTCGAGGGCTTTGAGCCGGGGGAAGGGGGACGCGTCCAGCTGTCTTTGCGGGAGGTGTTAAAGCGTCCGGGTATCAATTATCCGCAATTGGCAGGTCTGTGCGGTTTTTCTGATGTCGATATCGATACGGGTGAGTATGTCGATGCTGCGATCAAGTACGAAGGCTACATTAAAAAGCAACGTTCGATGGCCGCTAGGACCGAGAAGATGGAGGAGCTGCCCCTTCCCGCTGGCGCTGACTACGCCTCCATTCAAGGACTTAGCCTGGAGGCGAGGGAAAAGCTGGCTTTAATTCAGCCGCGTACTGTCGGGCAGGCTTCGCGGATTTCCGGAGTGTCTCCGGCCGACGTTTCAGTTTTGATTGTCAGTTTTCTTGGATCGGGGAAAGGGCGAGGTGAGGCAAATGTATAAACAAGTTATTGAGGATGCGGCAATTAGATTTTCCGGGAATCACCCTATCGTTGGCGTGGAAAAAATCGAATTGATTGTCCGAAGCTATCTGGAGCGAGTCGACGATTTTAATGTTTCTTCGATTCGTCTGCCGGAGGATGTCCTCGAAAAGCACGTCGTCGACTCCTTGGCTCTTTTGCTGGTGCCGGAAATATTTTCTGCTAAGGATATTTTGGATGTGGGCAGCGGCGCGGGATTCCCTGGGCTCATTTTGGCAGCGCTGATGCCGGCTCGGGTAGGCTGCCTGGAGTCAGTTGGAAAGAAGTGTAGGTTTATTCAGCAGACCGCAGCGGAAGTTGGCCTTACAAATGTGATAGTCGAGCAGGGTCGGGCTGAAGAAGTTTCCCACGGCTCCGGTCGGGAGATGTATGATTTCGTCACGGCGCGGGCTGTGGCGGAGATGGCTGTTTTGGTGGAGCTGTGTTTAGGATTTGTCAGCGTTGGTGGTATTTTTGTGGCGATGAAGGGGCCGGATTGTCGCGAGGAGGTCGAAGCTGCCGGGGTTGCTATCCGCATGATGGGTGGTGGGGACGTTGAAATTATCGATTACACTTTGCCTGACAGCGGCGCGGGAAGAAATCTCGTCGTCGTTAGAAAAGTTGCCCCGACGCCTGTGATGTTGCCCCGGCGCTCTGGTGTTCCGGCTAAGAAACCTCTCAAATAGCAGGATCTTTCTTGATTGGCTTGAATGCTTGGGGCGAAGCGAGTAACGCTCTAGACGACAGAAATGCCCTTTGCGCTGTTGCGCTTAGGGCTTTTTTATTTCCCGGGAAATATTGAGCAGGGAGTGGAAATTTTTTCTCCCAGCAGAATTTCAAATTTCGGTGTGCTCTGCGCTTGGGCGGGCTTGGCCGCTCCGTGGGAGAGAATAGGCTTGGCCGCTCCGTGGGGGAGAATAGATGGGGCCGCTCCGTGGTTGGAGCAGGTTGGGTCGCTCCGTGGGAGAGAAACAGTCACTGTGAAGATGGACAATTCGCAGAATGGTTGCCACCTGTTTCCTATGTCCTTGGGGTCGCCAAATACAGACCATCCGTGGTCTGCTTTGGCT
>CAZWXO010000317.1:0-2348 GCA_964637885.1 uncultured bacterium | reverse complement strand
TGTACAAAGCCATGGGAATGCAGGAATTAACAAAAGAAAATGAAGCATTTGTCAGGGAAGTAATGGCATACAAAGGCTGGGACAGAGAATTTCTAGCTGAAGGCAAGCTAGAAGGCAAGCTAGAAGGCAAGCTAGAGGGCGAGCTTAAAGGCAAGCTAGAAGGCGAGCTGAAGGGCAGGCAGGAAGTCGCCCGCTTAGCCCTGCAAGAAGGCGCAGAAGTGGCATTTGTCGCAAAAATCACCGGTCTGTCCATCGAGACTGTCACAGAGCTGAAAAGTGAAATACAAAAGACGAGCCATTGTCCGGAATAAGCCTTAAGAAAACGCGATATCAGCTGCTATAGGTCTTTCTTGTGAGAACTATAATCCATAGATTCCGGCTCAGTCGAAATCTATGGATTTTTCTTATTTCACACACAGAAAGATAATGGGGGAAGTTAGTTGCGTATCCAAAAAATGCTTGGTACCATTAGAGAAAGAAGCGTCTCTTCGAATTTATAAAAAAAGACATGCAGCGTTCGCCGGACCATAAGATACGCAACGAACGTCCCCTCGTATCTTATTATGGCAAATTAAATTGTGATAGCTGCAGCGGAATGCTTACATCAAATATGATTGTCAAGATTTGGGGCGTTATTGAACAGGGACCATAATCCAAAATATTTACTCACAATGGATTGCACGCCGCTTACTTTTTACCAGGGTATTAAACAGACTAATGTTTTGGAATGGTTAAAGAAAATGTGAGAATTACCCTGAAGCACAAGAATTTATTTTAATCAATTTGGTATAATCATATATCTGAGAAGTTGAAGTCCTTTTATATCAATTTGTAAATATTATTATCCGGGATCGGAAAAGTAGGCTCGATTGAGGGAGGCGATGGCATGGTAAATCCGCAGGGTAAAAAAATTCTCTTGGTAGAAGACGATGCTATTATCGCAATGGCTGTCAAGAAGCAGTTGGAGAAATACGGCTACTCTGTAACTCGCGTGGCAAGTGGCGAGGAAGCTGTTCGGCAATCCCTAGAGAAAGAGGCATTTTTTGACTTGATTCTGATGGATATCGACCTTGGCCCTGGTATCGATGGCACTCAGGCCGCCGAAGAGATCTTACAGGCTAAAGATATTCCGATTCTCTTCTTATCTTCGCATACCGAGGCAGCCATCGTTGAAAAAACTGAAAGAATCACATCCTACGGCTATGTGGTTAAAAACACCGGCATTATCGTTCTGGACGCATCCATTAAGATGGCCATTAAATTATTCGTTGCCAAGACCGAGGAAAAGCGGGCTAAACAAGCGCTTAATTATCAGCGCGCCACTTATGAACAGATATTGGAGCAGTCCCTTGCCGGATATTGGGACTGGGATATTCCTAGCGGAGACGAATACTTGAGCCCAACTTTTAAAAAAATGTTCGGTTACGAGGATCACGAGATCGAGAATCGGGCTGAATCCTGGCAAAGCTTGATCTATCAAGAGGATTTGCCAGGTATATTGGATAAATACAATCAGCATATCGGTAGCAGGGGGACAATTCCATTCTACAGCGAAGTCCGTTACCACCACAAAGACGGCTCAACGGTCTGGGTTATCTGCACTGGTCGGGTGGTGGAGTGGGATGAAGCAGGAAATGCCCAGCGGATGATTGGCTGCCATATTGACATCACCCAGCGCAAGCAGATCGAAGAGGCCTTGCGTAAAAGCGAAAACATGTTTAAAAAAGTCTTTGAGATCCTGCCGATTGGTTTGTGGATTGCCGACAAGACTGGCAAGCTTATGCAGGGCAATCCGGCTGGGGTGAGAATCTGGGGGATGGAACCCAAGGTTGGACAAAGTGAGTACGGTGTCTTCAAGGCTAGGCGGATGCCTTCCGGAGAGGAGATAGCACCGGATGATTGGGCATTAGCCCACACAGTGAACGAGGGGGCAAGGATTGTTGATGAAGTCCTTGAAATTGACGCCTTTGACGGCAAGAAGCGAATAATATTAAATCATACAGCTCCGATTCTGGATAGCAAGGGAGCGGTGGAAGGTGCGATTGTCGTTAACCAGGATGTCACCGAGCTTAAAAACATCGAGGGGGCGTTGCGGGAGCAACTTGCTTTCAGCAGTACTTTGCTGGATGCCATTCCGGCCCCCGTCTTTTTTAAGGATTCGGCGGGGGCCTACCTGGGCGTCAATCTGGCCTTCGAAGAATTCTTCGGGAAAGCAAAATCAGAGATTGTCGGAAAGACCGTATTTGATATCAGTCCTCTGGAACTGGCGGAAATTTATCACGCGCAAGACCTGGCGCTCTTTGCCGAGGGCGGAGTTCAGGTGTACGAAGCCCAGGTTAGTGATGCAC
>CAZWXO010000316.1:0-2357 GCA_964637885.1 uncultured bacterium | reverse complement strand
TCTTACCAAAATTATTAACTGTTAAATCTTAATTGTTAATCGCCGACTTTTTCAGCGGCCTCGGAACGCCCCCTAGTATCCCAAGCGCTATCTTTCTTCTTAAGCATTCTCTTTCGGAAACAAATAATCCTTCTTTTTGCAGTAGGCCACGTTGCCCTTTGGGGGCTAGCAAAACGAGGGGGATGTTGTGGCTATCAGAGGATGTCTCTATGTTGCGAGGTGTAGGGGCGAAAAAAGGGCGGTCCACAGGAACCGCCCGATGGTCCGTCCGGGTAGGTAAGAAGGGATGTTAGGCAGCGGCTTCTTCCTTTGGATTGGAGCCGTATTGGTTGCTGCCGGGTTGGCCGTCTTTGGCGGCAAAGATAATGAGGACGATAACTCCGGCGATCGGCACCAGCCCAATCAAAATCCACCAGCCGGAGCGGTCAATGTCATGTAGCCGACGAATCGTAACAGCGATGCTGGGGCAGAGGCTAACGAGGCTGAAGATGCCCGAGAGCAGGCCTGTTTCAAAGAGCATCGCTCCCGTGCCGATGATTCCATCGACGACGGATAAAACAATAAAGATCAGCGTGTAAATCAGGGTGAACATCCAAAATTCTTTGCGACGGGCCCTCCCAGTAAAGACAGCGTATTTTTTCATAACCTCGATATAATAATTCATCAGCATTTCCTCCTTTATGATATTTTTAGCGAAATAATCGCTGGTAATCATATTTTAATACAGAAGGGCAATCTATCGCCAATTTAATTTTAAGAAGATGAGCACTAGGGAGGTCGCTAAAGAAGATTTTTTCCACTGAAACTGTTCATCGCTAGTTTACACCTTGATTGACGACCTTTGCAGTAGTTCCAGCTTTCTTTTTGTTTCTTATTAGATAGGATAAACGTGGAAGCTGGAACAACCTGTGCTGTTGATATGTTCGATGCCTAGGGCGTACGCTATCTCAGGATTGTTGCCTATTGGCGAATTCCAGCTGCAGTTGGAGCAAGTCGCCATACAGCGGATGTTTGGTTGCAAAGCGCCGCCGTTAACCGTTTCCAGCTCAATTTCATCTAGCTTTTGGGTGTCTTCCGGCTGGAGGCCGGTAATTCTTGCTAGTAACGCGTTTTTTTCCTCAACTGTAGCAGCTTCTCGATACTTTTGCCTTAACTCTTCATTGCCATTCATCTCATCGAGGATTTTTTGCAAATCTGTGTTTTCCATCATTATTGGTCTCCCTTCACTTAACTTTCTTGAGTCAGGGGGAAGGCCGAGAATATTGAAAAAGCCGGCTGGCTTTTTTCGTCAACAGTTCACAATTTTAGACGCAAACTTTTTGACCAAATTTCTTCATAAAGATCGAAGAATTATTTTAATAATTCTTCCCATAATTATTAACCGTTAATTCTTAATTGTTCATCGCCAACTCATTCAATGGTCCAGTGGTTGCGGATGGGCAACCTCGTCCCCATGGCCCGTCCCCTGGTTCTTCACCGGCTAGCCCCGCCTCCGCCTCCGGAGCCGCCGCCAAATCCACCGCGCCCGCCACCTGAGCCTTTGCCTCCGAAGAGAGAAATGATGATGAAAATCATCCGGGTGAAAAACCCTCCGAAGAACACCCAGTCAATGACTAAGAGAATCAGCACGACAATAATCGCGAGGATTTCCCGCCAGGTGAATTTTATTTCTTCCGACTCATCTGTTACTTCGACTTCTTCCATCAGGAGGGTTTCGTCAATTACGGCCGCCACCAGCTCCCGATAGCTGCTGAGAATGCCTTGATCAAAGTTGCCATCCTCGAGGGCCGCTGTCACCCCGGCATCAAGAATCCGCCCCGCCTTGCCATCGGGAATCAGGCCCTCCAGGCCATAACCGATTTCGAGCCGGGCTCGCCGATCCTCCGTCACCACCAAGAGCAAGGCGCCATTGTCGGTGCCGGCTTGCCCGATACCCCAATCGCGGAGCAGTGCCAAGGAGTAGTCCTCAAGAGCCGCCTCCCCAAGTTTTGGCTGGGTGACGACAATCAGCTGCGCCCCGGTGCGGGCCTCCGCCTCGCTGCCCAAGGCTTCGATGCTCGCGATGGTTTCCGGAGACAAAACGGCGGCATAGTCGTAGACATACTGGTATTCTGCCGGCCGGGCGGGGATTTCCGGTGCGGCCAGCGCCCAGGGCTGGATAGCCAGCCAGAGGCCCAGCCCAACCCCAAGGACACCTATCGAAAGTAAAAATTTTCGCATTCGCTTCATTCGGCTACTCCCAACTTACAGACTGGCCTTTATTCAAAATCGACTTCAGGAACCTTTTCCGCGCCCTCTTCCGCTTCAAAATACTCTTTCGCTTCAAATCCGGTTATCCCCGCAATAATGCTGGTCGG
>CAZWXO010000315.1:395-2407 GCA_964637885.1 uncultured bacterium | reverse complement strand
TCTCGACAACCGGTTCTTCTTTTGGCGATTCTTCCTCTACAACAGGTTCTTCTTTTGCCGATTCATCTTCTCTTGCCGCGATCAGATCTTTAAGATTATCGGGCTTTGATTGCAGGCCTCCGTCAGGTTTGATTGTCGGGACTTCTGCTTCAGCCGATTCAGCGGGCTGGGAAACGTCTGAAACAGCATCAGGGTTCACCATATCTGCGTTATCACCAGCCGACGCATCAAGAGGCTTAGATGATTTTTTTGAACCGTGGAGCTTGGCCGCAGGGGAAGCCCCGGGAGCAAACGCAACCAAATCCACAGTAATAACTTTGGGTTTGGGTGCAGAAAACTGAAAATCATTTAGAAAAAACAGACTGATAAAAAGAACTGCATGGCAAATCAGAGATAGGAGGCAAACGAGAAAAAAATCTCCCGGGCCGGTACTGTTGGGCTAACTGATATATCTTCGCCTGTTTTTCATTTGAAACCGGATATTCATCAGACGCCATCAACCAGCTTGCTTTTCATCCTCAGGCAGGGTGATCATGCCGAGGCTCGGGACGCCGGCTTTTTTAATCTGTGACATGATGCTGACTACCACACCATAGGGCACTTTTTTATCTGCCTTGAGGTAAACAGTCTTCTTATCCAGATTCTCTATGACCGCTTGAAGCTTTTCTGTCAGAAATGCAACGCTTATCTCCTGCTCGTTTATATATACTTTCATATCAGCATCAATGGAGATAATCAAATTCTGCTCATCCGTGGGCAACGATTGGGCTGTTGCCGTGGGCAGATTAACATTCACGCCCTGAACCATCATAGGCGTCGTAACCATAAAAATTATCAGCAAAACCAGCATGACATCCACAAACGGTGTCACGTTGATTTCAGACATTAAGGAGTCGTCTCCTGATCCAACCTGCATTTAAGCCTCCAGCTTTTTAAGAACATCCCGTTCAATAATATTCAAAAGATCCGAAGAAAAACTTTGTAATTCTGAATTCAGTACCCGTGTGCGGTCATTAAAATAGTTATATGCAATAACTGCTGGAATTGCCACAGCAAGGCCGGCTGCAGTGGCCACTAGTGCCTCGGAAATACCGGGAGCCACAACAGCAAGGCTGGCAGAACCTGAAAGCCCGATCCCCTGGAAGGTGCTCATGATACCCCACACCGTACCAAACAGGCCGATAAAAGGTGCGGTATTTCCGGCTGTTGCCAGAAAGGAAATCAACTGAGCTAATCGTCGGTTTTCTACATTAATGGCCCGGTTAAGCGTACGTTTGACACTTCCCATGGTCTGAAAAGTTGACCCGGAATTTTTTTTTGAGGCAAGATTTTCCTTATTTTCGGTTCTTGAAGCTTCCATATAAGCCGCAATAAAGATCCGGCCCAGGGGACTGGAACGAAGCATCTTGGCCTTGGAAAAAGCATCGGCCAGGGTCCGACACTGCCAAAACACTTCGGTAAAATCAGCAGAATCCTTGAATGACTTTCTAACATACCGAAATTTTATGAAGATAATAGACCAGGAGATAATAGAAAAAAACAGCAGCAGCAACATGATAAACTTTACAACTGGCCCGGCATTGGTAATCATATATAACAAGCCGACTGATTCAGTGGTCATAAATCCATCCTTAAACTATGGTAACACCTTGGCAAACATAACAGATAAACAAACATAAATCCACCTCGTGTTTGGGCCAAAAGTCACCCACTTGCGTTGCGGCGTTGCAAAAAAATTCGCATCTGGGCTACGTTTCGCCCAAACACGAGGTTTAATTTCAGATACTACATATGCCAATACCGGCCCTCACGTCAATAAAAAAAGGCCCCCTTGCCTTGAACAAAGGGGCTTAATATCATCAGGTCACATCATGGCCGGACAAATACGCTCATGGTGTCTCATAATTGACTACATCATACCGCCCATTCCGCCGCCCATTCCGCCGCCCATTCCGCCGCCCATGCCTGGGCCCATGCCACGCTCATCGAAGATCTTCTGCTGTTCAGGCGTC
>CAZWXO010000315.1:0-385 GCA_964637885.1 uncultured bacterium | reverse complement strand
CGCCGCCGCCGCCTGGATTTTCTTCAGGTTTTTCGGCAATCATGGCTTCGGTCGTCAGCATGATAGAGGCCACAGAGGCTGCGTTCTGCAGGGCAAAACGAACCACTTTTTTAGGATCAATAACACCGGCTTCAATAAGATCTTCGTATACGTCAGTTCTGGCGTTGTATCCAAATGCGCCTTTACCTTCTTTAACTTTGTTGATGACAACAGAGCCCTCAACACCTGCGTTGTCAGCAATTTTGCGCAAAGGCCATTCAATGGCTCTTGCAATAACCTGGACACCTAGTTTCTCTTCGCCTTCCACATCAAGGGAATCAAGGGCAGGAATACATCTAACCAGGGCCACGCCGCCGCCGGGGACAATACCTTCTTCAACAGCTGC
>CAZWXO010000314.1:405-2410 GCA_964637885.1 uncultured bacterium | reverse complement strand
TTTGGGATACGCAAGGAACGTCCCCTCATATCCTAGGATATTCTATCCAAGAGGGCACTACCATATTCTGATCTTTCTTTGCATTGCTGCTCATATTCTACGCTATATTTCCCGATAAGCCAGTATGTTTGTACAAGTATCGTATTAACGCTCAAAGCAGCTTTTTGCATCCCCTCCTGAAGCAAGCATGCGATGTTGCCAAGTAGCTGTCTCATAAAGCCTAAACTGTTTTTGCAAGCAGCTGCCGCAGGTGCTTTAGGCCCCGCAGATAAATTGTTGAAACAGTGCTCTCATTTAGCCCCAGTTCCGTGGCAATTTGGCGATTACTTAGGCAGGCAAAATGCTTCATGGCAATAATCTCCCTCGTTCGGGCATCAATACTCGCTAAAGCGCCATATAATTCGCGTAATTGCTCATCGGCAATCAGGCTCGATTGCTCATCAAAATTTATCGACGGCCAGGTGGCACTATCCTCCTCATCCAGCGATAAATGAACGCGCCTCGATTTGTAACGATCGATTAAGGTATGCTTAGCAATCGTAAAAATCCAAGTGTTAAAATTAGCTCTGCTTTGATCAAAGCGCCAGATATTTTCGGCCACCTTTAAAAAAACATCGCTGACGATATCTTCGGTCTGCTCTTTATGCATAATGCGGAAAAATATAAAATTATATATTTGGGGAAAATATTTGTCATACATTGATGCAAAATTATCAGGAAGAGAATAATTATTCATGCGTGCAGCCTCCGTCCGTGCCTCGTGAGCTAATGTTATGGCGTCATTACCCGTGGCCGATTTTACAGAAACCCTACCTGCCATCAACCGTTTTTACGGCAATTAATCGCGCAGATCTTTGACGGAGCGCCGGGGTAAGGCTGTAATGGGTCAGTAACACTTACATAATTATGACACTGCACACAAGGTAATTCCGGATAGGGGCAATCGGCATTAATCGACAGATTATCACAACCATCCTCCCCTCTTGCCGCCTGTACCAAACCTAAATCCTCATCCGAAAGGCTGGCTACTTCTTGTGAGGCAATTGTTTTCATCTTTATAAATAATTCCTCTTTAATTTTTGTCTCTTTGGAAAAATCGAAGTCGTTTTCATCAATCATTCGCTACCTCCATCTCCCCTTCGAACGGCATAAATAGGGATGAAAGAAGTTCACGTTTCTCACAGAGGGTGACGAAGTTTCAAGTACAAGGGGTACCAGTTTCTTAATTCGGCCAAGCCAAATAAATAATATGGTAGCCCTCTCATTTAAAACTCCAGTGCCCTCTGTGAGAAATTCTTTGTTTCCCCATCTTTCACGCTATCGCCAATCCCTTTATTATCTAGCCGGGTTATCATAACAACTATCATCGTTCTCGCATGTAAAGCCGCAGTGACCATCATTATTACAGCCTGGGTTCCATTCGCCACCGACAACGGTGTCAAGCTCGGCCTCGGACAATTCTTCGTTTACCCTGGTCAATTCCTCGAAGGAAAAATCAAAGCCCGCTGTCTTGGCGATTGCCATTTTTTCCGCCGGGTTTTTAGCCCCCACCATCTTTGCAGACATTTCCGCGTCTTTTTTGTATTTCTCCATAAAATCACGTGCACTCTCGATACTCATAATATCATCTCCTTTCGTATTTTTCCCGCCATAATACCGCCGAACAACACAAATACTGAAAAAATAATCCGTGGAGTATCCCTTGCTCTCGCCACCCCGCGGCGCCCCACTTTGTCGAAAACGGCTGTACCCATTCATTTTGCTAAGGATACATGCCATCACAATCGGCTTCACAGGTCCGTCCGCAATGACCATCATCACTGCACGTTGGGTTCCACTCACCGCCAACCACCGCGTCAAGCTCTGTCTCAGATAATTCCTCGCTTACCTTCGCCAGCTCCTCGTGCGTAAACGAAAAACCCGCTGCTCGCGCGACCGCCATTTTTTCGGCCCCGCTCTTGGCCCCCGCCATCTTTGCGGACAAATCCGCATCTTTTTTGTATTT
>CAZWXO010000314.1:0-251 GCA_964637885.1 uncultured bacterium | reverse complement strand
GCCTTATCTTTCAGCTAGCGCTACAGCCAGCTTCTCCTGATTGATATCGGCCTGCTGCTGCCTGGTTTTTAGCAATGAATAAATGCGGTTTGTTTCCTCGATAGCGCTCCTTGATACGTTGGACTTGTACATTTTTTGCAGGCGGGCAAAAGGATTCTCTTTAAACCAGTCCGACAGCACCTGATCAGCCGTCCCGGAAGGGTAAAACAAAGATAAGGCCCCCGAAATCTGCTCCATTTCACCACCGTCTG
>CAZWXO010000313.1:0-2419 GCA_964637885.1 uncultured bacterium | reverse complement strand
AAATTGTTTTTCCGAAGCCCGACAGTTTTAAGATATTAGCATTATATGCAAATATCAATACTGTATGGGCTCTGGATTAGTTCAACTAAGATTCAGCAACTACATAGCTGAATTAAGTTTCTCTCTATGTGAATTGTGAATGAAAAAAGCCATCAGGCTTTTTCCCGTGATCTGGGGGTCTTCCCTGTGTCTGCTATTCAACAGCCTTACTTGAAATTTACTGATTAATGGGAGTATAATCCACCTAACTTGTCGGGAAACTCGTTTTGATCAGCTTTCCAAAATCGACAACTTGCAGCAGACAACTTCTGGCCTCAATCCGCCTCCCTTTGTTTTTAGAGAGAGTTGCCCTGCCCTAGCAATGTTGTCCTATCTCTTACAGGGGCACCCATACGGACTCGACGAGGGAAAAACCGCATAGCAGGGGGTGTCCCGATGATGAAAAAAAACAGTAAGTTTTTTGGACTGAGACAAAGCTGGGGGATTTTGGCTCTACTCGCGGGCTGTATTTTGGCGTTCCCAGCGGAGGCCGCTGACCGCAGCGTCAAGGTTGAAGGGGTAAATATCGAGGCCGAGGTGACGCCGGACGGAGCGATGCACGTTAAGGAAAGCTGGACGGTGCGGTTTGACGGAGTGTTTCAGGGAATGTTCATTTATAAGAACATGACCGATGAAGCCGCCTACAGCGACATTGCTGTTGCGGAGGGGGGGCAACCGTTTCTTTTCCAGCCGGGCTCTACTCCCGGCCCTGCCGGAACATATTTTATCACCCAGGATGCTGACCGCCTGTTGGTGGATTTTAGTTTTAACGCGGCCGACGAAGTCCGGGAGTTTCAACTTTCCTACACTGTCTGGAATCAAGTCGCCGTCTACGAAGACGTGGCAGTGCTTTACTATCAGTTTGTCGGAGATGAGTGGAACTTGCCGCTGCAAGATGTCAAGGTCAGCGTGACGCTGCCTGACGGGTCTCGGGCGGCTGATATCCGTGCCTGGGGACACGGCCCCCTCTCGGGCGCGGTGGCAATCCCGGCGGATAACGCGATTAGTCTCACCGCTCCCACGGTGCCGGCGAAGACTTTTGTCGAGTTGCGGGCGACCTTCCCCCGGACCCTCGTTGCCGATTGCCCCTATCGCCTGGATGGGGATGCTTTGCCCAATATTTTGGCCGAAGAGGAACAATGGGCCGCCCAGGCCAACCGGATGCGTTTTCTTGCCAGATTGAACATCTGGGTGGCAGCTGGGATTTTTATTTTCTGTGGCGCCTTTGCTTTGACGACCTTTCTGTTTTTTGGACGCCCCCCCCGCCCTACCTTTACCGGAGAGTACATGCGGGAGCTACCCCGGGAGCTGTCCCCGGCGGAAGCGGCCGCAGTGCTGAATTTTGGCAAGCTGACCAGCCGTGATTTTCTAGCAACGGTCCTGGATTTGTCCCGGCGGGGCTTTATCAAGCTCCACGAAGTCGATATCGAAGTCGAAGCGAAACCTGAGACCAAAGCAGATCCCGGCGCCAAAGCTACACCAGCCACCGAGGCAAGGCCAGGAGCCAAGGTGAAAAAAGATTACATGATTGAATTTGTCGGCTATCCTACCGAGCTCAAGCCCCACGAAAAAGCTGTCATGAATATGTTTTTTGACACTGTCGGTCTCTCCAAGGAGAAATTTACTTTTACCGAGCTCCGCCAATACGCCCGCAAATTCCCGCAAACCTTCAAGCTAGACTGGAATTTCTGGCGCAAGGGAGTTGACGAGTTATTAAAAACTTGGGGCCCCTTTGACGAGCGGACGAAAAAGCTGCGCAGCTTTCAGATTTCCTGTGGCTTTGCTGGCTTGATTCTAGCGGTCTTTTCCCTGGTCTATCTGAATCTCCCCCTCATCGCCCTCGCCGCATTGCTAGGGGGATTGCTTTTAATCTTCACCGGCCTCTTGTTGCGCCGGCGCACTCAGGCGGGCCAAGATCAGTACGCTCAGTGGATGGCCTTCAAGAAGTTCCTAACGGATTTTTCCAACCTCGACAAGAGTGAGCTGCCGGCCATGATTGTCTGGGAGCATTACCTGGTTTATGCCGTGGCTTTGGGGGTCGCCCGAGAGCTAATCAAGCAGCTACAGCTTGTTTACCCGAATTTGTCCGAGGGAAATCATGTCTTTGGCCAGGGCTGGCTAGCTCTGCCGGACGTGACGAAAAATGCCGATGTGGCGGCTGGTTTTGATCTGATGCTGACCCAGCTAACAAGCGGTCTTGGCCGCAGTGTCGCCTCGGCTGGCGGCGGCGGTGTCTCTGGAGGCGCGGGGGGTGGCGGCGGCTTTTCCTCCGGCGGCGGAGGCGGTGGTGGCGGCGGCGGGGGTGGCTTCCGCTAATTCCCGTGAATCTAGGGGACGGTCCTTGCGGCTCATTTGCTCCAATGCTACAATTGAACATGGA
>CAZWXO010000312.1:0-2431 GCA_964637885.1 uncultured bacterium | reverse complement strand
AAAACTTACTACAGTGTTTTCTTTAATCGCCTGTGTAGTTAGCTGAGCATTTAAGCCCTTAAGATCCGCTACATTCTTACCGATTGACGATTGATCGGGGTCAGTAACGATTGTGCCGAATTCTGAAATTGTGAAGCCATAACCGGAATCGTAAATTTTAAACGCATCTGTAATCTTGATAAGCGACTCCATCGTCAAATCGATGCCGGCAACACCAATAAATTTGCCGTCATCAATTATCGGCATTGTGACGCTTACTGTCATCACATCTTTGCCCCCGAGATTATCAACTAAGGGATCCCCCACAATTTCTTTGCCGGCGTCGCGCGGATCAGTGTACCATGGTTCCTCATTTAGTACTTTTTCTTGATCAGACAGTAATTCGTATTCAATAACCAATTTACCATCCTCTGCCAGGATAGCCATCGGCGTAAACCAACCAGCCGTGGCATCGTTACCGTCATAGGCATTTGGCTCAAAAATAAACCAGGCATCCATATAACTTGCATTGCTTGCGACAATATTTTTTAAATAGTCCTCAACCTCACTTCGCGGTGCCCCGTTCTTCTTCATTGCTAGAATCGCCGATGTCATCGAGCGAGTTTCGCCCAGAGGCACTTCAATGAAAGCCTGAATAATACGGCCATATTCACTAGCTTTGGCTTCCATTAATTTCTGGGCCGCAGTCTGCTCGCTGGCTCTGCTCCTGAAGGCAATCACACCTGTAATTGTCCCCACGACTAAAACCACTGCCAAACCGATAAAAATCAGCATTTTTGCCTTAAGCTTCATTGCGCTCCCCCCTTTACTGTATTTAATAACATTTCACATATCGCATCGGCAGCTATCGGTCGCGAAAAATAGTACCCCTGCAATAGATTGCATTTCTTTTTTAAGAGATAGTCAAGCTGTTCCTCGGTCTCGACTCCCTCGGCGATAACCTGTAGGTTAAGATCATGCGCCAAGGCAATTATCGACCCAATCAGTGACTTACCCCCGGACTCTTCTTGGCTGATGTCACTGACGAAGGATTTATCAACTTTAAGATAATTAATCGGTAGCATTCTCAGGTAGTTTAGCGATGAATAGCCAGTGCCGAAATCATCAAGTGACAGGCTGACCCCGACTGACCGCAGTTTGGTTAGTTTTTCCACAACAGCATGAAAATTTTCAATTAAAGTGCTTTCCGTAATCTCAAGCTCTAAATACTTAGCTTCCAAACCGGAATACTCTAAAGCCTGCTTGACTTTATGGATAAACCCGCTATCCAGCAACTGCACAGAGGATATATTGACGGAAATAACAAACTCATCAGCTAAGGATTTTTGCCAGGATTTCGCCTGACAGCAAGCCTCCCGCAAAATCCACTCGCCAAAAGAAATAATCAGTTTTGATTCTTCCAGCAAGGGGATAAAAACATCAGGTGTTACATCTCCATGAATCAACGAGTGCCAACGCATTAGGGCCTCACAGCCGCGCAATGAATTATCTGCCGGGTTTATAATTGGTTGAAAATTGGCATAAATTTCATTATTCTGCATCGCGTTAACCAGTTCTTCTTCCAAAGAAATACGCGTATCATAGTCAGTTTTCATCGAATCTTCAAAAATTTTAAAGATGCCCTTCCCTACGCTTTTTGCGCAGCAAAGCGCCGTGGCAGCCTTTTTAATCAGTTCTTCCACATTTGTTCCATCCCTCGGGCTTGTGACTATCCCGATGGTGACAGTCATTCTTACGGAAATATTGTAAAACTCCATAGGCCTTTCTACCGTGTCAATCAAAGCCTGTGCTATCTCCAGCACACTATTTTCATCCAGAACCGGACAAGTCAGCGCAAACTCGTCGCCCCCCAGCCGAGCCAGAAATATATCTGCTTTTGCCGAACCGGCAACTAGGGACATCCGCGCTGCCATCTCCTGAAGGATGACATCTCCCGCCAGGTGCCCCAAGGAATTATTGATTTTTGTCAATCCGCTGAGGTCAATAAAGAGCAAGCCGTACCGGTCGCTGCCCTCAGCTTTGTTTAATATCTCGGTTGTTCTCTGAAAAAAATTTAAGCGATTGGGTAGGCCGGTCAGGCTGTCGTATAAGGCAACCCGCTTCAATTCACTGTCTTTATTTAACAGCTCCTCGAATCGTTGGCGAATTTCCTCCTCGCTGGCGGTTAGTTCTTCGTATAACATTGCCAGTTCCTCGTGCTTGTCCTGCAGGTCGTGCACCGAAGCAAACAAAAACTCGCGCATTTTCGAGATAACGAAGAACAGTACAACAAAAAAGAACAGATAAGCCCCTACCCGCATCAGGTTAAAAGACGGATTGTTCAGCAATTCGAGCAGCTCGGGGCTGTACTGCCGAAACCCCGTTAGAAACGCAAAAGGAACAATCATCAGGCAATAAGCGCTACTCGCTAATACAAAACGTGCATAGTGTT
>CAZWXO010000311.1:1330-2476 GCA_964637885.1 uncultured bacterium | reverse complement strand
TAGCCGATGGTTTGAAGTAGGCCGACGATGATGAGCGCGATAGCGACAATTCCGAAGTCTTCGGGTGTAAGCAGTCGAGCGAGTATGACCGTACTGATAAGGCCAATAAGGCGCATGGTCCAGCGGGCGGCAATCATCCATGCCGAGCCACGAGCGAGGTCAGTAGCCAATGATCTATTAATTGGATTTTCGCTCATTTAAGTTGGAGAGCGGTGCTAAAGGCTTCAAGCCTGTATCCTACGCATCGGGTATGTTTAAACAGAGGTTCTTATGTCTTTTTTATTGATTGCAGGCGGTGTGTTGCGTCCGGATGGATATGAATTAGGCGAGGGTAAGTACTACGGTTGTGCAAAATTGCTCAAATTGGATCTGGAGAATGGCGGAGTAAATACGCTTATTTCAGTTGATCAGGGCAATGAGAATTTTCCGGATGAGTACCCAAATCTCGAATTTACGGTAGGCGATGTAGAAAGGGATACGCTGTGGTTGTCCACTGATACGGAAGTGCGGCGATATAGATATCCATCTCTGGAGCTACTTTCAACCTACTCCCATCCTTTTTTCCATAACATACATTCGGTGGCTATTCATGGAGAAGAGTTGTATGTGACTTCGACAGGTCTGGATACGGTGGCTGTATTAAATAAAAATGATGGAAGTTTGCTTCGGCTCATAAATTGTGAAGGTAAGCCGATCTGGCATCGGTTCTCGGAGCAAACGGATTACCGAAAAATACATTCTACTCGCCCACATGATTGCCATCCGAACTATGTATTTTGGATTGATGGCGAACCTTGGGTAACGCGTTGTACTCAGGAAGATGCAGTGTGCATAAGTGATTTCTCCAAGCGTATAGATGTCAGCGGTTCAAGAAGGCCAATCAGTGTGCACGATGGATTGGTCAAGGATGGAAAGATATATTTCACAACTGTCGATGGTTCCATAGTAATTGCCGATACGAAGACTCTAGTTGTGATCGAGGTGATCGAAATAAATGCATTGCAAGGCTTTGGTGGGGCTAGAGGGTGGTGCCGGGGGCTTTGTTTCTGGAATGATCTACTTTATGTTGGTTTTTCACGTTTGCGCAAAACTCGCAGGTTGGAGAAAATTAGCTGGGTAAGCCGCTTGTTGTATAAGGGCGATGTA
>CAZWXO010000311.1:0-1306 GCA_964637885.1 uncultured bacterium | reverse complement strand
TTCAGATTTTTCTTTAATTCAATTAGCGCTTTTGCATTAGGAGAGTGTTCAATACCTTGGTTTACGATGGCAAGTGCTTCTTTCTTGTTTCCCTTGGAGTGTAAATATACTGCCCAATGGTAGTAGGGTGGCCAATAGTCATTCTTTGCATCTTTAGCTTTGCTAAAGGCTTCATCTGCTTTTTCTGGTTGGTTGAGTTGTAATTCCGTTTTACCAATATTCGTGTATATTTCTGGTAATAAAACTAGGTCATTAGGACTATTTTTTATTACGTACCAGAAGTTTCCGATTGCAGAATTGAGTAAGGTTTTCTTTTGATTTGCCGGCGTAGTGCGACGCGCTGCTCTCTGTAGCTCTGCGAGCCCCCAGCAATAGTGGTGTAAGTGTATAAATCCAGGGCCGATAGTGTTTTGCCAGGCTACTGCTTGTGGGTGGTTGTTTCCGCCAACTGAAATTCCATATTGGGAGCCTTGTGTATATTGACAGTAGTTGGGTAGCAAAGCCATTTCGTTGGCTGTGATTTGTTTAGAACTATATATCTGAGCTATTGCAGTAGTTGAAAACAAAGATGCAATGATATATATAAATGTATATTGAATAGTATTCATGATCTAGTTGATGGCTATCCGGTGTTGTGTTAAGTAAATAACAATATCGGTGTTGTTTGGATGCTTGTGTAAATAGATATTAATGAATGGGCCATTCATTGATTTATGTGTATTAGGAAATGAGCAGGGGGGTTGCGTACTCTGATAAAGGGTGGGTGACCTGGAAAAAGTGAAACAGGTTCAAGTGTGGCCGATGGCGTTATCTTAAGCTTTTTGATCCAGTGGTAACGCAAGATCAAATCAGTTCCATCTGTGGTTGAGATCATTAGACGGTCAAAGTCACGCTGGTCTATTCGAGCATGGCCTGTATGTGCAAAGGATAGAGGGCGGTTAATACTAAAAAGACGTATGCCTGAATGTTCAGCGATCAGGCGCGCTGATGGAAGAGAAGCTATCCGTTTTGAGAGTTGGTCTGTATGGGTAATGAACCAGCCGATGTTGTATAGATCGATGCCTGCAACAAGTTGCTCATCACTTAACTCGGACAGTGGGCGGCCGAATCCAGTTTGATCCCAGAACGATCGCTCGGGCATGAGGAATGGGTAGGGCCCGCCAATGAATTCCCGCTTGGTTTGCAGAGCCAGATAGCCGGCAATATGGCCACCAGCATGTTTTCTCGACAGGGAGGTTTCGAACAATATGCGGCCGTCAGAGGTGGTGTTTTCTTTGACCCACGTTTCCAGCCAGGCCACGGTCTC
>CAZWXO010000310.1:1684-2499 GCA_964637885.1 uncultured bacterium | reverse complement strand
TGAAATGAGTCGTGTTTTTGAAATTAAAAGAAGTTATAACCTTGGTCTCTCCGCCACCCCGGAGCGTGATGATATTTATGAAGGCAGTGACGAGAAAGATGCCGATGCATATAATACTAGCAAGGTGGGTAGCGAGCTAGGCGAGATTATATATGAAATGAATCTTTTGCAAGCTTTTGAGTATGGTATCCTGCCTGAATTTGAATTGGTCCATCTTGGACTTTCGCTAAATTTAGCGGAAAAGGCTGAATACGACAAGTTAAGCAAAGCAATTCGTGACATAGAAAAAGAATTGCGCAATTCAATCAGTAAAAAGCAGTCCAATTACAGTCTGGCACAGATTGCGCAGGGCCTTGCTAAAAAAATTGACCATTTAGGCTCATTGGCTCGACAATATATTTATAAAACTACTCAGAGAAAGCAGCTTCTTTATAACGCTGAAGCGCGAAAGATTGCCTTGATGCGGTTAATTTATGCTGAAAAGAAAAAAAATGATTTGATGCGGGCCATCGTGTTTCATGAGACTATCGACGGGGTAATGGATTTGTATCATCGTATGGTTAAGGAAAACATGCCAGTTGTGGCTGAGCACAGTAAATTGCCTGATTCAATTAGAGAGGTCAGTATTGAACTGTTTCGAAAAGGCAATGCGAGAATAATTGTGTCTGCGCGTTCATTGATTGAGGGGTTCAATGTTCCGGAGACTGATATCGGGATTATTGCAGCATCGAGCACTTCAGTGCGACAAAGAATTCAAACACTAGGCAGGGTGCTGCGCAAATCAGCTCGCAAGGATAGCAGTAAGGCGCGAGTCT
>CAZWXO010000310.1:941-1674 GCA_964637885.1 uncultured bacterium | reverse complement strand
GTTGATGAGATGATTTATGGGAAAGTCGACTGGGATGGAATTCTCGGGGCGTCGAGAAACCTATACTATCTATGGGATTTGGATGGTGAGCCCAGACAGCAGGAAGGTCCTCCTCAATCACCTTTGCCGTTGGAGAAGGATATCGACGAAAAACTGCTTGTCGTTGGTGGCATATATCCTGGGGAGTATGTTGGCACGGATTATCTCTGTGATTATGCAGGTAATATATTTGACAGCGAAAAGAATGCTATTGTGAATCCGCAGGGAATCCCTGAAGTTATTAATAGTGTAAAAGGATCCTTTGGTAAATTTAAAATTACTCGAGAAAAAAAATATATTCTTGTTTTGCGAAAAGAAGCGGAGGAATGGGAGGTAAGATTTGCCGGAATTCTGCATAAACCGTTTTCTTGCGATGAAACTGATTACGAAGATTTTGTGTTTGAAGAGGCTTCACCTGGTGATTTTATACCTAAAGAAGTAGTCGGGGAAGGGGATATCGTTTATTTTTTCAAGCAGAAACAGGGGAAATATGTGATTGCGCAAAAAGAAAAAAACGGTGAGAAATATGCGCGGTTGGGAAATAATGCACTTGATTCTTTGAAGGGGGCTGAGGCGGAACAGTTTATTGCTACTGTTAAAAATTTGCTAGGAGGAGGGCTAACTGTAAATAAGTTTTTTGTCTCCGACACCGGCTTTGCCTACTATATGAAAGATGGGCAACGGTACTTTATTG
>CAZWXO010000310.1:250-931 GCA_964637885.1 uncultured bacterium | reverse complement strand
GGTTAAGGAGTTAGCATGGAAAAAAGTTTTGTTCAAAAATTGCTAAAATGGATTTTCAGGAAAAATGCTGTGCGACAAGAAAACGTTATTATTAAGGAGGATGAAATAATGTCGTTAGTAAAATTTGAAGGTCTAATTCCAAGTACTGTAGCGAAAGATACTAAATACTCAGTTCATAGTGCTGGGGAAGGATACAAAATAGCATTGCTTTATCGCACTTCAGATGGTGAGACATGGCATATGTCGAATGAAGAGCACAGCCTTTTGGCTAATATGGTCAATAAAGTGAAAACAGAGGTAACTGGCTCCCCTGGTGGCAGTTTTTACATAAATGAATTCAAGCAGGTACTTGTTAAAGCAAATGATGTCTGTTATTTAGCTGGAGAATACGATACCCCTTTAAAGTTTGAATTTGATGGAAAAATAATTTCAGGAGAAGCAAGAAATCTTGATGGGAAACCATTAGAACCTGGTGATATTTGGGTCGGTCCTCATGTGGGGATAATTTATATACTTGCTGCTGGAGGCGGGGACATTAAATGTAAGTTTAAGAAAAGTCAGGATATTACAGTCGAAAAGAAATTATCACAAGCAGTCGGGCTGGGCGAAGCCAATAAAGTGGCTCGCTCTATAGCTAAAATCAAGGGTAACGCTGGGGGCAGGATATATGTAAACGAGTTT
>CAZWXO010000310.1:0-240 GCA_964637885.1 uncultured bacterium | reverse complement strand
TTTTACTCCGAAAAACAGTGACGATGGAATAGATTATATTTATGTCGGAGCCATTGATTACAAGTCTTGGTTTTCGAAGCCGCACGCATAATATATGCAAACGTTTGGTTTTAGGCGTTCATTGTGACTTTATTTATCGGCCAATAACACTAATATTATTTTAGAATAATTAGTAGAGGAGTTTGCAATTAATGAAGAATTGTGAGATGAGCATTGAGGGGAATATTCTAGTGATAAAAA
>CAZWXO010000309.1:0-2503 GCA_964637885.1 uncultured bacterium | reverse complement strand
GATCGAAAAAATTCCCAAGATGGCGGTTTTTGTCGGAGCCAATGGGGAGGGGAAGGCCACCTTGTTTTAGTCTGATAGTTTTTAGGTTATTGCAGCTAATATATTCAATGGAACATATTATAACATTGACATTATGTTATATTTGACATATTATTTGGGGTGCAATGCTAGATAATCTAGGGGGTTTTTAAATGGGTGACTTACAGGCATTTCTAGATAAAGCACTAAAGGAAGTTCAATTAGTAGAATTTGATGATAAACCAAATTTTGCGGATTATGATATTGAGGCAGAATTATGCGAACTGATTGCTGGTACTCGTAATCAGCTGGGTATTACCCAAAAGCAATTGGCTGAGAGATCAGGCGTTTCTCAATCTAACATTAGCAAGATTGAAAATGGAAGTTATAAGCCGAGTATCCCAATACTAAGGAGAATTGCCGACGGACTTGGGAAGCGTTTGGTAATAGAATTTGCCGACCGTGAGGAGGTGTTGTAATGGGGAATCATATTGAAAAAATAGATATTGTTCATTTTCGAGGTATTCATGGCCTTGCTATCGATAATCTGAATCATATCAACATTATCGCAGGAGACAACAACAGTGGAAAAACCAGTGTGTTGGAGGCGATGCTACTATTACGCAATCCTAATGATTTTACAAATATACTGCGTATTGCCCGCATGCGAGATACAAACACTTTCTTTAATGGAATTCCCGCATATGAAAGTTTTATTAATCTGTTCCCGCGGGATATAGCTGGAATGGAATTAGCAATCAATGCCAAGTGTCGGGGTAAAAATGTAGGATATAAGTTAGTCGGTGAGCAGAAAAAGATTATGATGGATCCTGAGGATGTCCTAAAAAAGCTATACCCGGCAAAGCGTAATCGGTTGATGCGTGATATGGATTCTGAACTTATCGAAGTGGATGCATTTAGTGGTGAACTTATATATGAATTTGATAGCATAGGGGATAGAATTTCTGTCGAATTTGACGCCTTTGCGACCACGTCGGGAAGAGAAATCAAAAAAAATAATTTTATAAATATGATATATCTATCTCCAACAGATCATGTCAGAGGGTTTGTCTTCGATCGCATCATACGAAATGATACATACAAAGAGATATGCTTGCGGATTCTACAACTATTTGATTCAAAAATAGTTGATCTTGTGATATTAAAGAATGAGGACAATAGCCGCTCAACGGAATACGTAAAGCATGCAAAATTGGGCAACATGCCTCTATCAACTTACGGTGATGGAATAAAAAAAGTGTTATCCCTCGCGAATGCTATATCTCAAGCTGCTGGTGGCGTGTTGCTGATCGATGAGGTCGAAACGGCAATCCATGCCAAGTATTATGATGATATCTTTAGATTTCTAGTAAAAGCTTCTTTGCAATTTGATGTGCAGGTTTTTATCACAACACATAATATTGAAGTAATAGACGGTTTACTTGCCACTCAAGACTATGAGCATCAAGATCAAAAGGATGACATTAGTGTCCTTACTTTTAAGAAAAACAGCGATGAACTTAGAACGTATTCTCGAGTATTGAGTGGAAGGCATGTTTATGCAAATCGGGAGCAGTTCGGTTTTGAGGTACGTCTATGAACAAATTAATCTTATGTGAAGGAAAAACCGATGCAATTTTATTAAGCTACTATCTGGAAAAAACCTGTGGTTGGAAACATTGGCATGCCCCCAAGGGGCTGGATATTCGAGCTGAAGAAACTAATGGTGAGTCGGCATATTGGTATAAAAGAGAAAGCGAATGTCTATTAATTTGCGGTGTTGGCGGAAAGGATAATTTCGGAGGCTTCTTCAGGGAGAAAATACAGTCAGCTATAGTCGATGCAGGTGCATTTGCGAAAATGGCAGTAGTAACAGATCATGATGACCGTCCAGAAAAATCTATCATCAGTTCACTACAAGCATCGTTGAGGCCGATATTTTCACAAATTGAAAATGGGAAATGGAAGCCAAATTCTTATGAAAATAGCTATAAGCAAGAATCCTCCATTGATTTTTTGTTGGTGATAATCCCGTCAGATAAAGAAGGAGCATTGGAAAGCGTGCTGCTTGATGCCATTTCAGAAAAAGCAGAGGATAAAACCATTGTAAATAGAAGTATTTCATTCGTGGATGAGATGCAGCCGCTTGCATATAAGTATTTAGTAAAAAAACGATTAAAGCTGAAAGCTTGCTTGGGTGTAACATGGGCTATCCAATATCCAGAAAAAATCTTTTCTTTTATTAATGAGCAGATTCGTTCGGTTAAGTGGGAAGAGTCACAAGTTCTTGCTAAATGCTTTGAGCAACTAAAAAATATTTAAGCGAAGCATAAATGTCGGAGCGCAGAAATATTTGCCAAATCGGTAAAAGCCTTGCTGGAAGCAATTTTCCCGCGTTTAAATTCTGTCGATGCAAAGGTGAGGTCGGTACCACAATTATTCTTCCGTCAGCCCCTTGGCCCGGGGAAGATGCAGGTCGTATTTA
>CAZWXO010000308.1:582-2507 GCA_964637885.1 uncultured bacterium | reverse complement strand
CCCGCTCTGAACAGGCTTGCGCGCTGGGTTCTGCAATGGCTGCTGCGGTTGTTGCCGGAATTTACCCGAATACTGCCGAAGCCCAGAAAAAAATGGGAGGCGGAATTGAAACCGAATATCACCCGATTCCTGAAAATGTGGAAAAATACAAACCACTTTACGAACAGTACAAAAAGTTTGGGAAGCTGATTGAATTTAAATACTAAATGATTCCTTATATTAAGCGGATGACTCCAAGTCACCCGCTTAATATCTTCATATCAAAATCGTTAAGTTGGATGTACACAATATTCCGAATTATTTTAAAACTGGATTTCTACCTACCCGACTGCAAGCCGAAAAGTTAAATCGCTTTATTGGTTTATCAGGAATTGCTTTATAAATTCTACAGTCGAGTAAAACTGAAAGTCTGCATTATTTTTTTTACTAAATCCGTGGCCTTCATCTTTAGCCATTAGATACCAGACGGTGCCTCCGTTTTGTTTTATCTTGTCTTTCATTTGAACGGCCTCGGAGAGAGGTACTCGAGGATCATTACCACCTTGCACTATAAACAATGGTTTTTTAATTTTATCGGTATGATTTAAGGGCGCAATGGATTCAAAATATTCAGCCATCTTAGGGTCGCGCTCATCACCGTATTCCGCTCTTCGCAAGTCTCTTCGATAAGATTCGGTATTCTTCAGAAACGTATTGAAGTTTGAAATCCCTACGATATCCACCGCACATCGAATCTTTTCACTATACAGATAGGAAACTGCTAAGGTCATGTAGCCACCATAACTTCCTCCTGTTACCATGATCCTGTCTTTATCAAGTTCGGGTTGCTTTGCAATCCAATCCAGCAATGCACCTATATCTTTTACTGATTCTTCGCGCTTCATACCATTATCTAAATCGAGAAAGGTTTTGCCATAACCACTGGAGCCTCTTACATTTGGGTAGATAATGGAAATGCCAAGTTCGTTGAGATAATAGTTTGATCGACCCTGAAATCCCGGGAGGGATTGGCCTTCAGGTCCACCATGAATATTGATGATTACCGGACGCTTACCAGTAAATTTAGAAGATGCGTTGAATAGATATCCGGATATGATTTTGTCATCAAATGACTTCCAAGAAATGAGTTGAGGTTCCTTAAGTGCAGATACATCCATTCCGCCTACTTCACTTTCTGTCCAACGGATAAGTTTTTGGTTTGTTGTATTATATTCATAAACATCAGCGGAAGAATTATACGAAACAAAAGTAAACCCAATAGATTTGGAGTCACCGGACCAACTAATTCCTCCAATGATACCTGTTGGAAGATTCGGGACAGGAGTGAACTGTTTTGATGCTGTTGATAGTAAATATAATTTTGACAGACCATTCTCATTGGTTACAAAAGCCAGATGATCACCATCTTTTGAAAGTGCAGCACCTGCAACATCCCACGGGATGGCCGAAGAAATGTAGTCCAGCTTTTTTGTAGCGAGGTCATAATAGGCAAGGCGGTTAAATTCGTTGTCTCTATTGGTAATTAAATAAATACCTTTTTCATCTTTTGTAAATGAAATTCCATTATATGTTGTTCGTTCATCTTTTTCGGGAAGCAGTCTGGTTTTGCTTCCATTGGCAAGGTCAACCAAATACAAACGTGATTCGTTTACTGAGATATATTCCAAAATAAGAAGCTTTGAATCATCTGCAGACCAGTCTGTAACTCCCCAACCTCCGCCATTATTCTCAACCACACTTTTGTCAGAAGCCGGGTCAAGCGGATTGAGAATATAAATGTCTCTGTCTTTTCCGTTTCGCTTTGTTGAGGTGTAAGCTATTTTATCACCTTTGTTATTCCATGTAATTCCTCCGTTTTGAGATTTTTTTCCGTCTGTTAGAAGTGTTATTCCTTTGTTTGATAAGTCGTATCGGTAGATCTGGCC
>CAZWXO010000308.1:0-534 GCA_964637885.1 uncultured bacterium | reverse complement strand
AGCTGGTTGCTATTGCCGAAACGTGTGGATATCAACATTTCTTTTCCCAAGGGATGCCAGGTTGCCAAAGATGCACCTCGGGATTCGGTATATTTCTTTACCTCGCTAATCAGGTCTGATGACAAAGCCGGAATACCCTCTGTTTCCAAATTGTCGGTTACCGGAATGATGGATTGCTGTGCCCTTATGCTGCTTGTTAGAACAGCGAGAACGAAAATAAGACTGACTAATTTCATAATAACTTGAATAAAATTATGTGAATAAAATCTATTACCTTTCTCTGTCTATAAATTATTTTTCCAATTAATTTTGGATCGAATTTGCAACTAACTCATCTAACACTTTTACTTAGAAATGGTTTATAGAAGACGATTTATTTGTATAATAAACTTTTTTATCAAAGTGGGATAATCATTAGGTGGTTTATTTTTACCCGAATATTATTTATTTTGGATTTAATAAAATGACGTCATTCATTTCTTTTAGGATTTTTTGCTTCCCCTGCTTGTGTTGAAACAGCATCGAAACCTATAT
>CAZWXO010000307.1:1465-2511 GCA_964637885.1 uncultured bacterium | reverse complement strand
GTTAACTGTTAAATCTTAATTGTTAATCGCCGACTTTTTCAGTGGTTTCGGACGGTTCCGTTGTTCGAGGGCGACAAACTAACCATTCGCAGCCCTAAACACCCGCCCCAGTTTCTGGCCCGTTATTCTGGCAGTCTGCCGTCCCCGTGTCGCACCTGAGCTTAAGCAACCATGCTGTCTCTTTTATTTTAGCACCAATCACTTGCGTCGCCTAACAGAAAAATTTTTCTTGCCTGTACCTCCCGCCGAGAATATACTTTCTCCATAATAGTAAGGGAGGTCTGGCAATGCTTGCTAAAATCAAGGTCCCGATTAGGCAACTACTAATCCTCGTGGCTGCCGCTACCATCTTAACAGCGGCGGGGTGCGGCACCGATGAGACCGCTTCCGATGCTGACAGCGGCCCCGAAACTGTCGAAGAGATGGAGTACTATGGGGCAAAATATTCTGGCGAGGTAAGCGATGATATTCCCAATGGTCAAGGGACCATTATCTGGCCTGACGGCGATCAATACGTAGGGGGTTTTGTCGACGGAATGTTTGACGGGCAAGGCACTTATACCCATGGCGAGGGCGATAGCTACGGCAATATCTATGTAGGAGAGTTTAAGGAAGACATGATGCACGGCCAAGGGGTTTTCACCTTCAACGACGGCGACGAATACGCCGGAGAATTTGCCGATGACAAGTTTAATGGGCACGGGACGTACACCAAGGCTGACGGCTCAACTTACACCGGGACGTGGGCCAACAATGAGCTAGTGGACCTCGACTAAAGAGACCCGGATGCTTTCGAATCCGCTGACTTTTTCTGTGGTCGCAAAGCATCCCCAACCCCTGGCGGGGCATCTTCCATTCACAATGCTAATTGTGCTCTGTGAATTGTGAGTTGTAGCACGCCAGTATCAAAAAAAGGAGGAATTACCATGCGAAAATTAACTCTGCTGGTAAGTTTAGCGTTACTTTTAAGCCTGACCTTTATTACCGCTGCCTTTGCCGGAACCATCAGCGTCGACGGCAAAACCCTTGCAGGAGTCTCCCCCCTG
>CAZWXO010000307.1:0-1429 GCA_964637885.1 uncultured bacterium | reverse complement strand
ATGGTGCCGATGCGAGCAATTTTCGAGGCACTTGGGGCCAGCGTTAAGTACGACGCCTCCACCAAGCAAGTGACCGCCGTCAAAGCCTCCACAACAGTCATCCTGACGGTGGGCAGCCGCACCGCCTACATTAACGGCAGCCCCAAAACCATCGATGTCGCCGCTCAAAGCATCAACGGCAAGCTAGTGGTGCCGGTGCGCTTTGTAGGAGAGGCCCTAGGGGCCAGTGTAAAATATGCAAACGGAAACGTCACTATCTCCACTTCCGGTAGTCCGGGCAGCGGCACCTCCGGCTCCAATCAGGCACCTGCAGATTGGGATAGCACCTGGGAAAACCCTAAAAACAGCATCGAAGACCGTGTCAATGTTGTTATTGGGAGGCAAGGGAGCTGGACCAGTGCCGATGCTGCAGAACTGGATTCGATTATTTCTGCACTGTCTAATCTAAAAGGAAAAATAGCCTCTGTCAAACCCCTGAATCCAGAGGATGGGCATGGGTGGATTAGCGAAATGACCACACTCTGCAACAATCTTAAAGGGGCCGTCAATGCCATCATCATCGGCGACATCGACACCCACAACTATTACAACAGTTTAGCCGGAGCCAATTTGGACAGAATCAACGGAATGCAGCGAATGATTCCCAGCACCTACTAAAAACATGCGGCGACACGTTGCTCAGTTAACCTTAAACTGGCCCACCAACTCCTTCATTCGGGCCGAGGCTTCGTTGACATTCTCCATCTCCTGGGCAACGTGACCAACTCCCTCAGCCAGCTCCGAAGCCTTGGTCGCGATATCCGTGGTGCCCTGCGCCCCCTCGGTGGCGGCCCGGGCTACTTCGTCAATGGCGGCCATGACATTGTGAATGGAAGTCAACAGCTCCTTAGAGAGTTTCCCCATATCTCCCATCAAGCCATCGTAAAAATCAGCGTCTTTGCTGTACTGGCCCGCAATATCCACCGCCTTGGCGTAATCGGGGACAACTTGATTCTCGAGAAACTCTAATACCTGACCGGAGCCTTTCGTCAGATGCCCTACGGAACTGATAACAGTCCGAGTGATAGTTTGAATCTGCTCCACGGTTTTACTGGACTCTTCCGCCAATTTACGTATTTCATCGGCAACAACAGCAAAACCACGGCCTGCTTCCCCCGCTCGCGCCGCCTCGATAGCTGCATTGAGGGCGAGGAGATTGGTCTGATCAGTGATCGCTAAAATAGCATCGGAAAGAACGTGGATCTCTTCCACAGCCCTAGCTTCCTGGATAGCCACTTCAAGGCTGGCCTTAGTGTCCGACTGAATGCGATGGACGGAGTCGCGGGTCACAGTGAATTCCCGATGGAAGTCGCTTGCCTTTTGACTAATTTCCTGCGAAACGACGGCCCCTTCCTGGGCTTTTTCCTCCACCATCTCGACAGCTTTTTCA
>CAZWXO010000306.1:0-2514 GCA_964637885.1 uncultured bacterium | reverse complement strand
GGTTATAGCATATTCCCTTCTTTCCAAGAGATGGATCATCCCAGGAAAAACGTGGAACAAGCGGCGGCAAAGTGAGAAAATCGCCACACAACTCGTCTTCAGGGATCAACCTCAACTGCTTAGCTAGCTTGACAAGCTCCCTCGCAAAGGATAATCAATCTTTTTTCGATTTTTCGCGTTCAGCTGGCATTTCGCTTTTTGGGCATTAAAACAGCCCCCGAACTAATTCTGACACATCAGTTGAGGGCACCGCTCCAAAGCGCCCATCCATATAATACTTGCTATATTTCGCGTTATCTCTGACAATATTTTTGTCAAATTCGTCAAGCGAGAAAAGCTCAGTAGCCCCAACACGATCCTTTGCAGTAAACCACAGTTGCTCGCGTTTTAGAATGCCTGAATCAAGAATACACGTATCATGGGTTGTAATTAAAAGCTGCGCGTTGTTCTGGTTATCGGATTGACGAAGATGTTCTATTGTGTCTCACCTACCTCTTAATGTTAGAAATACAGTTCTAACATTATGTATTATGGCTATTTTGTGCTATATTAAATGCAAACATTTGGGGAGGTGCCCGGAATGATCCAAAGAGAGCCATCCATGTCCAAGCTAAAAGGTTTTCAGGACAAGCAGATTATCAAAATCATTACTGGAATGCGCCGCTGTGGGAAGTCAACACTCCTCAAGCAGTTTCGCGACTATTTGCTCAGCAACGGAGTTAGGCAGCAACAAATTATCAGCGTCAACTTCGAGGACATGAATTTCGATCACTTGTTGGACGCAAAAGCTTTGCACGACTATGTGTGCGCTCAGCTTGTAGCGGGTCAAAAAAATTACGTTTTTTTGGATGAAATACAGCTAGTCCCCGGATTTCAGCGCGCAGTAGATAGCTTGTTTTTGCGGGAAAATATCGATATCTACCTGACTGGTTCAAATGCAATGATGCTGTCGGGAGATTTGGCCACATTGCTGGCGGGCCGCTATGTTGAAATTGAGATGCTCCCTTTTTCCTTCAAGGAATACGTCGAAGCCACCGGCAACCACCAGGACCTAGAGCGAAAATACATGGCTTACCTGCAGAGCAGCTCCTTTCCTTATGTGCTGGAAATCGCCCAGCGCCCCGATTTGATCCGGGATTACCTAGGGGGAATCTTTAATACTGTTGTCTTGAAGGACATTGTCGCCCGCAAAAAAATTGCCGATGCCATGATGCTCGAGAGCCTGATCAAGTTTATTTTCAACAATATCGGCAATCTCTGCTCCACAAAAAAAATAAGCGATACCATGACTTCAGATGGGCGCAAGATTTCGACTCATACAGTGGAGTCCTATTTGTCAGGGCTGCAGGATAGCTATATCGTATACGGAGCAAACCGCTACGATATCAAGGGTAAACAGTTGCTAAAAACCCTCGGCAAGTACTACGTTGTCGATATTGGGCTGCGCAACTATTTATTGGGGGACAAGGGGGCCGATGTAGGTCACGTGCTGGAAAACGTCATCTACCTTGAGCTGGTGCGGCGAGGCTATAACGTATATGTAGGGCGCCTCGGAGAGCTGGAAGTGGATTTTGCCGCGGTGGGTCCGGAAGGTAACTGCTATTATCAGGTGGCAGCCACCGTGCGGGACCAAGCCACCCTAGAGCGGGAACTGCGACCTTTGCGCAAAATTGACGACCATTATCCCAAGTTTTTAATTACCCGCGACAACGACCCGACAGCGGATTTTGATGGCATCAAACAGATAAATGCCATTGACTTCCTCCTCGAGTAGCTAAAGGGATTGAGGGAGCGAAGAGACGGTAATGCGCTAGGGCTTTGATGGTTTCTGGCTAATGTGTCACCAGTCAATCTTCCATACAGAGGGCGACTATTTCTCGAGCCTGTCTAAGAATATCAACGGGCGCCCTTTCAACAAACGAAGCTTGCCTCTGCTTGTAATCCAAAGAGCGAACCTGTTCACACATGATAACACCAGTTGTCCGCAAGCCTTGCGGCAACTTGAGATGCAGCGGGAAACCCTTGACAGTATTGGTTATTGGACAGACAATCAGCATATTTGTCTTCTGATGGTACAACGCACTGCTGACAACAAGCGCCGGTCTTCGCCCGCTTTGTTCATGACCGGTTTGTGGGTTAAAGGAAATATCAAGAATGTCACCGCTTTGCGGCACATAAGTATCTACCATACCTCATTACCTACCGGCGGCCCCCAATCGAGCTCTTCACACACATAGTCCCCTTCGTAACCTTCGAACAATTGGGCTAGGCTTGTGTATTGCCGCGTTTCAGCCTTAGAGATGGCAAGCTTACCATCTCCAATTTCAATCTCAACTTTATCGTTCACACGCCACTGCAGCGCTTCAAGGACATTTTTCGGAATTCTAATCGCCTGGCTATTCCCCCATTTTTGAACTGTTGCAAGCATATCAAACAACCCCCTTCAAAATAAGTATAGCCATTGTTGATACATAATTCAACTTTCTTGTGCGAATTTCGACACAAAAACCAAAT
>CAZWXO010000305.1:0-2518 GCA_964637885.1 uncultured bacterium | reverse complement strand
AATCTTAACTTTGGTCGCAAACGGGCACAACTACATCAATCAAATAATTTACCTCCCGGCGACATACCCCTATGCTTTAACCAGCGATGCCCGGATGGCGAAGCGCAATAGATGATTGCATAAGAAAACCCCGCTAATCAAAAACCGAGCGGGGCCTGTATCGATGGCGGCATAGCGCACACTTAATGTCTGGTCTGATTACTTAACGGATTTTTTATCCATAAAAACCGGCCTGCTTTCCACCTGCTTCTTCTCCATTTCCTCTTGCTGCATCTTGCGCATCTCCTGCATCGCCTGATGAATCCGCCGTGCAGCATAAGAAGCGACGCGAGCGTCAGCCGGAGACATATCCGATACTGCTGTCGCCGCCGCTTTGACAGTAGACATAATCCGGATTGTTTCTTCTGGATTCCGACCTCGCGGAATTGAAATATTAACCTCGCCTCCGACAGCATACATCTTGCCATCGGGGCCCAATTCGTATTGATAACGGGGCGGACCCGCCAGCGACCCACCCACCCGGGCGTGAGCGGCCTCATGGGCGCGAACATCGGCATCGATGCGCCTTAGCTCGGCAATTTGTTCTTCGGTGAGATGGTCATAATCACTGTCGGCGCTCTGTAGCCGTGACTCGGCGTCAGCCAGTTTCGCCCGCAGAGCCTGGACATACGCTTCCTTGACAGTCCCCAAATCCTCTGGCGGCCTTGCATCACTTACCTGGGGAGCCTTGGTTTGCTTGTTTTGCGCAATACGTGATTCTTCCTTGCTGACGTCGACGACATAGCGGTGCCCATCGGGACCATAGGTATAATGAAAACGCACCTCGGACCCAGGCAAAGCATCCCCATGAGCCTGATGCTGAATGCGCAACCGATCCTCTGTGCGTTTTAACTCTTTTATCTGATGATCAAGATCTTTTAAGGCAGGCGAAGACTGAGGCCGAACAGGCGCTTTGTGCACAGAATGAGCCGCGACATCGATGGGCTGATGTCCCTGATTGATAGCACTAATCATACTGGCTCACCTCACCTTCCTTGGTGTGGAATACACCTACCTCTACTATATTATCCCATGGAACTACTTCTTGCGCAACGAACCGCCAGAACGCTTACCTATTTTAGTTCATTGGACTCATATTATAACGGCTAAATATTCCTACTCTAACTCCTCCGCTAAAGCGCCGGCGCTCTCGTCGCTCCCTTCCGGCAGTGTTGTTTGCACCTGATCCAATTTCGTCTGAATCTTGGCCGTCCGCCGGCTGGTATCGTCGATGCTGCTGGTCGCTTGTTCAAGGCGCTTTTTGACATCATCCAAAGACTTGCCGAAGCGGGCAAATTCGAGTTTAAAAGAGCCCAACAGCTTCCACACATCCAGTGAGCGCTGCTGAATAGCCAAGGTGCGAAAGCCCATCCGCAAACTACTAAGCAAAGCCGCCAGTGTCGTCGGCCCAGCCAAGGTTACCTGGCTTTCCTGCTGCAGTCGCTCAGCAAGGCCCGGCAAACGCAAGGCTTCGGCATACAGTCCTTCGGTCGGCAGGAACATTACGGCAAAATCCGTCGTCTCCGGCGGTTGTACATATTTCCCGGAAATGCGTTTGGCTTCGCTCCGTAATGATACATCCAGCTCCTTTTGGGCACTGGCAATGCCCGGCAGATCACCCCGTTGACTGGCATCCAGCATCCTTTGGTAAGCCTCGACAGGAAATTTGGAATCGATGGGCAGATAGACATGCCCGCCCGTATCGTCACGCCGGGGAAACTTGACGGCGAATTCGACAAAGTCTTTGCCACCCTCAGGAGAAAAATTGCGGACATACTGGTCTGGAGTCAGCATCTGCTCGATAATGGCGCCGAGCTGAATCTCGCCAAAGGTCCCCCGCGTCCGCACGTTGGACAGAATGTTTTTAAGATCACCGACGTTGGAAGCCAGTGTCTGCATCTCCCCAAGCCCACGAGCCACAGCTTCCAGCCGTTCCCCTACAATCTTAAAGGATTCGCCTAGGCGTTTTTCTAAAGTGGCGTGGAGTTTTTCATCGACCGTCTCCCGCATTTCACTAAGTTTCTTGCTGTTCTCTTCCTGTAAATCCTTAAGACGTTGATTGAGATCGACGCGCACTGCCTCCATCCGCTCGTCAAAGGAACGTCGCGAGAGCTCCATCTGTTCGACGGTCGAAGCCGAGGTGCGAACAATCTGCGCCGAGAAATTGTCTAGCTGTGTACTAAGCAAAGCGGAGTTTTCTGCTAAACGTTTTTGGGTGACATCGGCAAATTGGAGCATCTGACCACTGAGATCCTGACGCAGATTGCCTATCGTGTCAATCGATTCATTGCGGCTTCTGGCCAGTTCATCCCGAAGCGAGCGCTCCAGGCGCTCGGTTTCAGCGACAAATTGCCGGTTCATCATCCCTCTGTTTTTCAAAAGCACCAGCAGTCCGATCAGGACAAAAAATATACAGGTCGTCAGTAGAGCAATAATGATTGAATTGTCCACCTCTGCCTCCCTACTTAAATCCCCAGAC
>CAZWXO010000304.1:0-2519 GCA_964637885.1 uncultured bacterium | reverse complement strand
CGATGCCGAAACAACAATACCGTTCGCCTTTAAACCGTAGCATCTGCCACAAAAAAAGCTTTCCCGCAAATGGTGCGGCGGTTCAATCGCCATACCCCCGATCATCAGCGGGATATCAACGACTGAACCTAAATCATTTGTGGATCCGCCGATAGTTGGAGACTTACCCACGCCAGCAAAGAGATTATTGAAATCCGTAATTCCCTGATCCAGCATCCGCCCGGCCATCTGGAAATCTGCACCCGCAACCCTCGTCAGCATTTCTTCGCACCAACGAGCTTGAAAGTATTCCATGCCTATGTACTCACAAACATTTCTATAAACAGTGGACAGCGTTAATTCATCAAAAAAACTCCATAACCATCTAACCTGACAAAACTGCTCGTTTTCCGGCACACAACTATAACCATCGTGCCCTTCTCTGATTTTTCAACGGCGCGGACTTTAAGCAAAAGCATATCGATCTCCGCAAATTCGATTAGCTGTTTAATTATGTCCACTCCGTCTTTAGCTATTCCCGTTTCGTATGCTTCATTAAGGGCATCCCTGATTGCTATATCGGGAAGCATGAATTCTCCAGCTAAATCATATTCCATCTTATGGAAAACCAGCCCCTTCGTATTTAGCGTTTCTGTCATGGCATCAACAATAAAATCACTATTGAAATAGCCTGGACAGCAGACAATAGTACTGGAATTTTTTTCGAGTGCCTCTGTAAGCATTTTTTCAAGGTGTCCCGCAACTTGTTTTGTCTCGAAAAAATACTGCAGAACTAAATTCTCCATCATGCTTTTAGTGCCTTTAAAACCAAGGGGTCAACGACAAAACCTTTTGCAGGCGATTGCTTCATTATCCCCATTTTTTGTAAATAACAGATAAATTGTCGCCAAGATAATTCACCGGGCGGGAAGGCAAAAAGATCGCCATAGTCCATGTCGCCGCTGTATAAATCTTCCTTACTTAATTCACCGTATTCGGCAATATTCAGCAGTGTCTCGGAAAATTTTTCAATATAAGAATGTCCTATTCCTGCTAGGTAACTATCTAGTTTTTCCTTCTTGGCATGAATGCTGAACTCCCGCAAATCATCATTGGATCCTGAAGCCTTAAACAATGCATCGATAAGGAACGGCCAGCCGCCGGTGTCCTTGGCAACATGACTCACAACCTCATAATTATCAATTTTATCAGCTATCTCCAGCCGATGCTTGATTGCCCCAAGTGACCAAGGCAAAGGATACTGAACAGTCATCGCTGCCTGCTCGATTAGAACACTCTCTGCCTCATCAATCCTGCAATACTCTAGGGTAGCGCGTGAGTCAAGAATCAACAGCACGGAAATAGGCATCCGGCGCCTTTTTTCGCTCACAAATGCTGACTGCTCAATCATTTCACGAATTATTTCCTTGTCAGCACAAAGCCGGATTACAAATACGGCGTGGCGTAAAGAGCCTTCGTCTTTTAAGAATTTTTCGATCTGCCTACCCATGTTTTCTGGAATATCCACATCATTCGTAATATCAACAACGCGGACGAATTTACTATTCATCTTGTTCCCGTCAAGCGCATCCCTGAGAGAGTCAACTTCGGTACCTCCGCCTGCAGCCTCATTGCTGAAAATCATTCCATAACCACGCTTGACACCAAGCAGTCTTTCCAATTGCCGCTGGCTAAAGGAATTGAAAATTGGGTCGCACTGGGTAAACTGCAAACTCATTTTTCGATGCAAAGAGCCAGGATCATACCCGTCTTTTTGTTCCACTGCTTCCTGTATTTCGATGAGCCCAGCCAAAAGGTCATCAGAACTATTGCCCATTAAACGTGCTATCTCTGGGCTTTTCAGCTGGTATTTATTGCCTTTTGTCATCAATAAAACGCCCAGACCACACATTTCATCCAAAAGTTCTTTTAATTCATCGATCAAGAAATTATCAAATAAAAGGTCAAGTCCGTATTCCCCCGGCATATCTTTAATTTCTGAGGCATAATATGCTTGATAGAATCGATTCCCTGTCTCCATACTCTTTAGCACAATCAACTTTAAAATGGCGCTGTATCTTGGGTCGAGATTTATCGTCAATTCAAACCTTTCTTTAAATACTCTGCGAATTTCAGCGCTTCGATATACGGCTTTAACATCGTCATCTGAAATTTTAAACCTTGGCCTGCCTCCTTTTTTTGCGTGGGCCCTTTCCATGAGGGCGTGGCAGAAAATTTGAATGAGTGACGGGTGGTAGTTTGTGAAGGAAAGAATATTGAGCTTAACCAGCGCCTTAGCTGCCGACGTCTCTAGTGGTCCGATACAAATGGGATCGCCAAAATGCGCCAGAGGCTGATTCGTAATTTTATTGAATCGCTGTACGTTATGCAGTCCGGCAAAAATCACCCGAAAACGATGGTCCGTCTTCTGCATTAAGTCTCTCAAACGGTCAACAATAATAAAACTGTTTCGGCTATCCGCATCTAAAAAATTGTCCGACTCATCAAACAGTAGAATGACCTCAATGTGCTTGTTTTTT
>CAZWXO010000303.1:0-2533 GCA_964637885.1 uncultured bacterium | reverse complement strand
CTGGATTTCCTTGCAGATAAGGTGATAGCGGATTTACAGCAGGGCGAGCCATCGGTTTTTTCTAAGTATACTACCGAGGGATGGATAAAATGTCGCCAGGATATCGTGCATCATCTAAGTCATCTTGCGGCTGCCCTCGATTGTGACAGTGTGGAGCTGTTTTGCGACTATATGGAATGGTCGGGCTACTTGTTTGCCGCATTGCATTTGCCGGAAGACCATCTTTTGCGTAGCGTTGATCTAATCGCCCTAGGTGTGACGGAAATAATGACACGAAAGAATATCGAAGGGTCGGGTGCGCTATTTTTCCTGGAGCAGGGCAAGCAAGCGCTAATTCACGCCTTGCAAGCTGCCGGACCAAGCGAGACCGAGGAGCCCCGACCAGCTGCCTCATATGCCTTGTATCTGGAGCAGGTGCTCGCGGGCAAGCGCGGGGAAGCGACCCAATTTGTACAAGATTTTTTGCAAAGCGGTAAGGGTATTCGGGATCTCTATCTGGAAGTTTTCCAACCTTCGCAATATCGCGTCGGAGAGCTGTGGCAGCTAGGCAAAGTGTCGGTGGCGCAGGAGCATTATGTGACGGCCCTGACGCAGACAATTATGACGGGATTGTATCCGCAGCTGTTTGCGGAGCGGAGCAAGAAGGCAAAGGGAGTCCTGGTGGCCGCTTGCGCTCCAGGCGAGTTACATGAAATTGGCTTGCGGATGGTGACGGATTTGCTGGAAATTGAGGGGTGGGACACCTATTATTTAGGTGCTAATTTGCCCGCCAGGGGTGTGCGGGAAGAGTTGATCAGACTCAATGCCGATTTAGTCTGTCTTTCGGCAACGATTGTCCCGCATGTGCCTGTTCTCAGCGGGATTATCGCCGAAATTAGATCTTCACCTTTCTTAAACAATGTAAAGGTGATGGTTGGTGGGCGTCCCTTCAATTTGGCGAAGGATTTGTGGAGTCAAGTCGGTGCGGATGGGTGCGCGATGGATGCCTCTTCCGCTGTGCTTAAGGCGAAGGCATTGCGTAGGAGTAAGTGATGGAATTGATTATTCGATGTACTGACGAAGAAAAAATTACTGAAATAGAATTTATGGGAGAAAAATTGTCCTTTGGCCTGGAAACAACGGGCGATTTGAAAGATTTATATTCGGCTGGTGAAGCTGAACGTTGGCGGGCGCTGATGGAGGTAGCAGCGACAGGAGCGTCTGATGCTATACCCATGGTGGTCGGCTTACCCAAAATGCTAGGAAGTACGCTATTGCGCGGCAAGGTTAGGTGTCGTTCGATGATGGGTGGATATATTTTTGAGTGTTCCGACATGAAGCCGTTCGTGCGGGTAATGCATCGAGATGGCAAATTTCGCGATGTCTTTTTTTCAGATGCCGAGAATGACGCAGAACTTTTTCCGGAGATGGTTGCCCTGAACAATCAGCTAGCCACAACTCAGAGAGAGTTCGCAAAAGCGAATGAAAGTTTAAAAAGAGTGCAAAGGGAATTGACTAAGAAAAACCAGGCCTTGGCCAAGGCACAAGAGGATTTGAAAAAGGCTTATGCCACAAAGAGCATTTTTCTGGCGAACATGAGTCATGAGCTGAGAACACCTCTACATGGCATCATCGGGAATAGTGAACTATTAAAAGAGAGCGGCCTCGATGCCAGGCAGCAGAGTCTTTTGGGCGATCTCGTCTACCCGGGTCGTTCGGTGTTGGAAATGGTAAATGACATTCTACCTAGACCTACGCGGGCGACGGGCCGGTACGAACTAAAGGAGGAGGCATTTCCTTTGGTTTCCCATATTCAGGCGGCTTTTAATCTGTTAAGTGTCAGGGCTTCGCAAAAAGAGCTGGAGTATCGTTTGGAGTTTGATGATACTTTGCCCGAAATGGTCGTTGGCGATGCTTTGCATTTAGGCCAGGTTTTAATTAATTTGCTGAGTAACGCTGTCAAGTTCACCGAAAATGGTAAGGTTGTTTGCGAAGTGAAAAAAATTTCCTCCCGGGAAATATGTTTTGTCGTGAGCGACACTGGCCAGGGTATCCCTAAAAAAGAGACCAAAAAATTATTTAAGCCCTTTGTGCAGTTGGGGCCTTCAGGCCGGGCCGGTGGCACGGGGCTAGGTTTGTACATTGCTTCCCGTCTGGTTGAGTTAATGGGTGGCAGCTTGACCGTGAGCAGCATTTTGGGGCAAGGGTCCGTTTTTTCCTTTACTTTGCCATTGATTCCTGAGGATAACGTTGTCAACCTAAAAATAATGCAGAAGCAATTAGAGCTTTTTGGAATGGATTGCGATTGGACCAGTAATGGCAAAGATGCCGTTGCAAAGTGCATGGCCAAACAATATCGGATTATTTTCATGGATTATAATCTGCCTGGAATGAATGGATCTGATGCGACGAGTGCTATAAGGAAGATGCCTGGCTACGCTAGGAAGGATGCTTGCTTAATAATTGCTACCACCGCAAGCATTTTGCCAGCAGAGGTGGAGGCGAGCCATCGGGCGGGGATGGATTATTTTTTGCCTAAGCCCTATCGTTTGGA
>CAZWXO010000302.1:1675-2545 GCA_964637885.1 uncultured bacterium | reverse complement strand
TAGTAAAGAATCTCCCGAGTAGTAGTATGTATTTTGATTCGGTGCCCTACTTTTTCGAAGCAGATGATGTGGCAATAGGGCATGCTAACATATTCACCCTTGAGTCGGATGGAAACGTATGCTTCGTTAAGCGATATTTCTTTTTGGCGCAAAAAAGTCAGCGCTTCATCCAGGGCAACCGTGAAGGCCGCCTGGGTCAAAGGTTTCAACAAATAATTAAAAGCCCGCAACCGAAAAGCGTCCACAGCATAGTTCTCGTGCGCCGTGATGTAAATGATGACAACATCCGGGTGGTGGTCCTTGATTTGCTCTCCTAACTGGATGCCGTTGGCCGGACCCATGTCGACGTCCAACAGCACCAGTTGCGGCGCACAGCTAGCCAAGGCAGCCAAAAAGGCTGTCGGCTCGGAGGCTTGGATGATGTTAAAGTTTGCCTGATCTGGACGACTCCTGATGTAGCTGATAATTATTTCGCTTTGGGCAGGGCAGTCATCGCAGATTCCAATCGTCAACAGCATCTCTGTCAGTAGATATTCAGTGGGTTGGAGGCAATCTTCCAGGCCCCGTCTTCATAGGCAAAGTTCACTCGAATCTTGCTCATCTCAACGGTATCACCCGCTTCATAAGGAACATTGACATCGTATTCAGCCGCGTAGGCATCGTCGATATACAAAGTGGCAGTTGCCTGATTCCAGTCGAGGAGGCTGCCGCCATCAGCATCCGGTTGCAGAAGTTTGCCGTCGATTTCTTTGATCCCGGCAGTTTCCATGTAGTAGTAAATCGCTTCCTCGGTAAAGGCTGGGCTAAGGTAGGCCCTCAGCTTATCTTCGGTGTCGAGGTCGCTGCCCAGATAGCGGTAATCCATTCCTT
>CAZWXO010000302.1:777-1665 GCA_964637885.1 uncultured bacterium | reverse complement strand
GCGGCCTGCCGGTTGGCTACCGAGATCGCCACCACCAGCCACATGACGGAATAGGCTGTATCCTTGGGCGGCAATGACAGCAGCATCGGTGTCGGTCATCCTGGCAAAGTCGTCATCCGCTACCGCCGCTTCGTTGTCAGTGGTGCCGGACTCTGTGGCTGCCGGACTTGTCTCGCATCCGGTCAGGGCAAGGGATGTTAGACATAGCAGGGCAAGCAACATCACTAAGAATTTTTTTAGCATGCTTTTTTCCTCCTCAAATTTTCGAAGATATTGTGGCAGATGTCTAGCTACGCTTTGGCGAGCAGTTTGTTTCTCAGTCTTTAGTGGGTCTACCGCCACTCATTAAGGCCTGACAAGCAGGGCACAGCGTGAATCCGGGTTGTCCGGCGCTGATTTTGCAGGTTGGACACAAGCTGTGGGATGTCGGTGAATCCGGCGGCATGGGCGGCATTTGCTGCGTTCCACCAGCAACTTGACTCAGTTCTGCTTCATCCAGCCCCGGGAGTAGGTCTTCTTTCCGCATTTTTACGCCCCCTCAAAATTATGATCGAGCCAACTATCGTAATCCCCTTCGCCAGCACCGGTAACTTCTGCCAGATCGTTTTCTGACAGGGGGTTGGGAGCTTGGGAAAAACGCAGCGCTAACCGATCTGCCTCAGCGATTTCCAGTTGAAATCCGGCTTGTTGTGCAGCGACGGCAAGTTCGCCTGCCTTGGAACGGGCGACGATTTCCCTAGCGAATGCGGCATCTTTCCGCATCTTGTCGAGCAGGGCCTCTGTCGGATTTGACATTTCTATCGACCTCCTGATTCAAATTTACCTTAAGGATAGCATCATTTGCGGCAAAAACAATCAACAAAAAGATGGATTGCACATACGACATGG
>CAZWXO010000302.1:0-767 GCA_964637885.1 uncultured bacterium | reverse complement strand
ACATCTTTGGCAAGCGGCCGGGATTTTAGGGGGTCGGAAAGCTGTTGGTAAAACCGCCCTTGGGTCATAAAATCTTGCTACACGGGTAGCGCTTTCCCTTCTTTTTTGCAGTATAATGACAGCTGATACTAGCTGATATTGCGGAAGGGAAGAATGAAGATGCCAAAATTTATCGTCATCGTGCAATGTGACATTGCTCATCGGCGGTGCAGCGGCTGGGCCTGCACCAAATCCTTTTATGAAAGAACGGGGCGATTTAGCCAGCTGCCCAAGGAGAATCTCCAGTACATTTCCTTTACCTGCGGAGGCTGCTGTGGCAAGGGGCTGGCTGCCAAGCTGGAGCACTTTGCCGCTAAACTGGCGAGCCAAACCCAGATTAGTAAAGACGAAGTCACGGTTTACCTGTCTTCTTGCATGGCGACGGATCATCATCATTACAGCCGTTGCCCGCACCTGGGGATGATCAAGGGAATCTTGGCGAAACATGATTTCAAGAACGTTGTCGAGGGGACCTACATTAGCCAAAAATCCACGCAAAAGAGGGCCGAGGGTATCTATCGGGACTACGATAAATCCTCAGGGGGCAGCGATTCCGCGGATTGTTGCTGATCCTAACCGCTCACTGATTGGCTGTATGTAATTTGGCTTAGAGCGGGTTTCTTGCAATTGTGGGGACAAAAGAATTTTGGGGAAGGGAGCTGGGATGATGGAAAAAATGCTGCTGGAGGGGCCGAGCAACAGTGGTCGGCAAATGGAGATCGACCTGG
>CAZWXO010000301.1:0-2554 GCA_964637885.1 uncultured bacterium | reverse complement strand
AAAAAACCGGATAGCTTCTTGTTGACAATTCACGTAAAGAGAAACTTAATTCAGCTGCGTTGTCGTTAAATCCCAACTGAACCAATCCGGAGCCTTGCACAATTGACATTTGCACATAATGCCAACAATTTTAGCCATCCCTGTTCCCCTTTAATCTTGAAGCGTTAATTGCACCACCGTCGCCAATCTTGAACCGCAGCCTGTGAATTGCGCATTGTGCATTAATCAAAGCGCGCCTGATCTGCGTCTTTTTTCCTTCATGAGCGCCAGCCAGAATAACTATTCTATAACACAATCATCCAGCAAACTTAACAATTATCCGATATCATAAAAAAAGGCAGGTAAAAGCTACCAAAGCCTTTAAGCATCTGCCGCAGTTTGTTAAGGAAGTGAAGAAGCGATGCAAAAAACGTATGTGCTGGATACCTCGGTTTTGCTGCAATCGCCCCAGGCTCTACTAGGATTCGGCGATAATCTGGTGGTCCTGCCCGAGGTTGTTCTGGAGGAACTAGACAATAAAAAAACCGACGGCAACCCGGAGATCCGTGCCAATGTCCGCTGGGTGGCACGTTTTCTGGATCAATTGCGCCAGGAGGGACAGCTGCATCAAGGGGTGCCGATGCCCAATGGAGGAACGCTAAAAGTCGAGCTGAATTGCCACGATGTCCATTTACCCAACGGATGGTCACCGGACAAAGCCGACAACCGGATTTTGGCCGTCGCTAAAGGATTATTTGAAAAAGATCAGCCGGTAGCGGTGGTCACCCGAGACATTTTTCTCCGCATCAAAGGCGATGTCCTAGGAATCCCCGGGCAGGATTACCGCAATGAACAGGTCGCAGACCTGGATGAACAATATCAGGGATGGCGGAAGGTGCGCCTGAGCGCGGCCTCCTTTAACAAACTATATGAAAACGGCCAAGTGCTGTGGCGGGCCAAAGAGGCCGCCTCGTGCCAGGTTAATGAATACATGCTGGTTGCCCATGAGCTGAACCAGCGCCAGACAGCCCTCGCCAGATTTGACGGGAAAAACATCTGCCTGCTACAAGATGCCGAGCCCAATTTTTATGGGATGAAGCTGGACACGATGCAGAAATTTGCCCGGGATGCCCTGACCGACGACAGTATCCCTTTAGTCACGATTATGGGGGCGACCGGAAGCGGCAAGACAATCTTGTCCCTCGGCGCCGGACTGGACAAGGTGACCACCGGCCTTTACCGCCGCATGTTGATCTGCCGCCCCAACGTGGGGATGGGGGAAGAAATCGGATTTTTGCCCGGTACGGAGCAGGACAAAATCGCCCCTTTTATGCGCCCGATTTACGATAATCTCGAGCAGCTGGTCGATTCCAAAGCCTCCCGCTACAAGGATGAAAAAGAACTGGAAAATAAGGTGGCTTACTTGTTTGAGCGCCGCCATGTGGTCACTGAGGCAATCGCGTTTTTACAAGGGCGCTCCATTGTCCAGCAGTGGGTGCTGATCGACGAAGCCCAGAACCTCACTCCCAAGCAAGCCCGCGGAATCATAACCCGGGCCGGCGAGGGCACAAAAATCGTCATGGTCGGCGATCCAGGCCAAATCAACAATCCCTTTCTGGATGGCAAGACCAACGGCCTGTCCTGGGCCATCGAAAAAATGAAAGGGAGTCCGCTACACGCCCATATCACCTTGACTGAAACAAAGCGTTCCCCACTGGCGATGGAAGCCGGCCAACGGATGAAATGACCCGCCGCTCCCGACCGTGGAGACGGATTATTCACAAAAAAGCAGGCACCTTACTGTGAAGGAGCCTGCTTTTTAATTTTAACCGTTTTTTATTTGTACTGCTTATTCAGCGGCATAGGGCTCCGAAACAGTCAGTAAATAGTCCTGCCAAGCCGGAATCATTTCATCAAAAGAAGCATCCATCTCCAGCATATATTCCTCTGTCAAAATGGACGGATCTTCCAGATCCGCTTTGGTCAATTCGAGCAAAGCCAAGGCAGCCCTAAGCTCGTTATCAAATTCTTCGCTAGCAGCCCAACCATTTTCTTCACCGGTCAGGGAAGCGGTATTGACGACGTCAACTAATTCAGTATGCTTGGCAATCAGGCTATCGACGGTAACGGTGACTTCAGTTTCGGTTTCGGTTTCGACAACGGAATCAGCTTCTTCAGTGCCTCCGCAGGCGGCCAGGGTCAAGGACATCATCAGAATCAGCGCCAGTAAGGATAGTTTTTTCATAATAATTTTCTCCTTCATTATTTAGCCATCAGGCCAGACTCGAGTGTCAGTATAGCAAACCTTGCGGAGGCGTTCAAGGAATTTTTTTCCTCAAGGGGGGGGGATGAGCAAGGACACGGCTACCGTCTCGGGCAGACACAAGGGCAGTTCCAAGACCACAGAAAAAGTCGGCGATTCACAATTAAGATTTAACTGTTAATAATTTTGGTCAGAATTATTGGCATAATTCCTCGATTCTTAAAGAAATTGGAGCAAAAAGTATGTTTTTGCGTCCAAAATTGTTTTTCCGAAGCCCGACAGTTTTAAGATATTAGCATTATATGCAAATAT
>CAZWXO010000300.1:1820-2579 GCA_964637885.1 uncultured bacterium | reverse complement strand
TCTGTACCGAGGCTAAAAACTGTCCCGCCGAGCAACCTATATCTAACAAATTCATGGTGTTGCGCAAATGGGGTGCCAACCGACTCACTCGAGAACCTTGATAGGGCGCATACTCTGTAAAAATCGCTTCTGCCGCTGCCGTGCTGCCAGTTCCCGCCCCATAATGACGGCGGTACTCATTTGCATAAAAATTGCGCAAATGATCCTTTGTTGGAAGTTTGTCCAGCCAAACCAGCTCGCAACTGCCACACTGCCACGCGCGCCAGTTTTCACCCGTCCTTAACCTTGCTACTTGCTCCTGTAAATTTTCTCCCTTGCATACGGGGCATGTTCGCCGCTCCATCATTACTCCTCAAAACCAAACTCAAGTTTTAACTTGTCATAGGCCTGTTGCAAAGTATGTAAGCATAACGCCGAAATGTCCCCTACCACCGCAAACCACTTGGCTTGATGAAAAACAATTTCGACCTTGGCATGGCTAAAGTCATCGTATTTTTCTGGCACTGCAATCATGTCCATTTCGAATTGGACGTGATATGACTGAAAAACGTGAGTCAAAAAGAGTTGAAAAGTGTTGTGCAAATCCCGAGCTTTTTCCCGATAACCCAATACCTCTTTCTGCACCTGATTAAATTTGGCCTCATTGGCACGAAACAACCCGTAATCGCCCATCCATGCCTTCAGCTCATCCTCGTGAGTTTGCACAGTTTCGACTCCTAAACGGCAATACTCGATAATCTCTCTAATCTCCCCAATAGT
>CAZWXO010000300.1:0-1810 GCA_964637885.1 uncultured bacterium | reverse complement strand
AAAACCTTATGAGCCTCCTCCTTGGATCGCTCCTGAGTGAAGGGAGCCAGGCCCGCTCGCAAAACATCAAGAGGAGCAAACGCCTCCTGCATATTTTCGGCAATAGCTTGAGCAAAAGGTTCCACTTTAGCTCCGGGAATCCGCGCCCCACCTTCCGTTGCGTTGATGCAGGCTCCCTGATATTTAGCGATATCCAGTTCAAAGACCTTCAAAAAAGAATACCAAGTTTCCGTAGTGCGCACCATTCCCCCAAGGTTGCCCGGAACCTCAATCTGTTGCTGCCCCTCATAAAAATCTTTTTGTCGCTGCATTTCTGCCTCGCTTTGTTCCCGGGCCGTGCCATCAGCATGGATCTTGCCGTCCTCACCAAAGGCCAAATCTTGGCCAATTAAAATAATAGGATCACAGCCCAAAGCTTCAGCCACCTTAAAGGCCATATTAGCCGATGATCGCTGCACTTCCAAAATGCCTTTGTCCAGTTCAAGCCACTTAAAATGGTCAAAATTACGAAAAACCACAATTCGTGGCCCTGGATAATTCGCGTAAGCCTCCCTGGGAATAACAGGGCAAGCCGCTAGATAGACATCGGCCACCTCATCAGAGGCAAATCCACTCAGTAAAGGCACCGTTTTTTCTGTACGCTCCAATGAAGTAACGATATGCGGAGAAACCCCCATGCCAATTAAGATTCCGAGAGTGGTATCTGGACATAAGATTAGGGCTTTTTCCTCCAACCCCTTGAGCAATTCTTTGTTTTTAGCCAAAGATGGCCCTGCCGAAACGATAACAGCTGGACGCCTAGAATATTTACCGTACAACATACTGACCCCAGGATGAGCAACAATCTCACCTAGATTATCGAGCATATGCTCAACTCCAACAAGGGAATCCTTGGGATCATTACCATAGCGCATTATCTGGACTTTGCTGGCCTCGGTCAGGGCCCGCAAGGATGCCATATAATAATCCCTATCCAAAGCCAAGGAAGACAAGTGATAGACTGGCTTAACCGCCTTGAGAAGCAAGTGCCGCCCTCCCGCGTGCAAATACTGCTGCACCATGGGGAAAAGCAACCCCTCATCTACCTCCACGCGAAACTCAATGGATTCATTGGCTATCAAGGGAGAATAATCTGCACTCAGCATTGCCGCCTTGAAGACCTGGATATCTTTTTCCACCACAATAATTTGGTTGGTATGCTGTGCACCTGCATACTCCTGAACAAATATTTGCAGCTGATAACCAAGGCCAAAACCCAAGAAAAAGGCCAGTCGGACATTTTTAAGCCGCAGCTCTGCCAAAGAATTTTTGGCATCTTGTAAAGGGTCATTAGTGTAATACAAAAAACCGTCTGTTTTGCGCCATAGGTTTGCCGGCTTACCCGACCCCGCCGAAATTAATTCATAATCTGTCAGCTCCGTGGCTCCAACTCGCTCTGCAAGTCCCGGCCAGCGCTTTTTTAAGGCCGATAGGTTAGCCCTATATATGGCATTCCCTTTAATTTGTGCCAGCGCAACGCCACCCTGAGGCCGTTGTTGCTGGGGGAAGGAAACCATCTGTTTATTGCGCTTTTTTCCTGCCATTTCTTCAACTCCTTTAGGCATACTTATCCCTATCTCATATTATCGGCCAAGCAGCTAAGATAATAAAGGGCTTAGAGGACCCTCGTTGCCCTTTTCCAATAAAAAAACCTAAGCTCAAAAGCCTAGGCAACTAATGCGAGCGCGCTAAAGCTTACTCGCCTATTTGTGACATTAATTGGCGCCCGACCTTGCGGCCGGACGCCAATTTTTACCTTTTTCTATCCTTT
>CAZWXO010000299.1:0-2603 GCA_964637885.1 uncultured bacterium | reverse complement strand
AATGATGAATGAAGAATGACGGAGCGGGGGGAGGCGGCGGTGTTTAATGAGGAATGTTGGATTTTGAATGTTGAATGCGCAGCGGGAGACGGAGGAAATTAGAAGGCTGGGGCGGGAAACTTGAGTTTGCGCCGGAGGGAAACGGAGACAGCCCGAAGGCAAATAGGTCGCCAGGGCGATCAACTGGTACCGAGTCTGCGAGATAGGTCGCTTCAGCGATCAACTGATACCGGAACGAAGTGGAGATTGGAGATCAGCGTGTCAGGCCGATGATGATGTATCCGCCTGCTTGGGTGTTTTGGACTGCCTCGGCTACACGCGGGGCCAAAGGAAGCAGGAGCGGCCAGCGGTTGGTGGGCAGCTCGATGATGGCGATCTGACGGCCGTCCATGTTCTGTTGATAGCGCATGTTTTTGTCCGCCAAAATGAACACATCAAATGTCTCGTCGGCGATGCGCAGCAGTTCTCCGTTAAGGATCCCTCTCCAGCCGCAGCTTTGCACCGTGGCCACCTCGTGCCCGGAGAGATAACGCATCAAGGGATGCGGGACGTTTTCGTCGGGTAGGATCCTCACGCGGCGTCGCGGAGCAATTGCATGAAGGCTTCGGCATCCGGGCGTTCGACGGACGGGAAAAATTCGAGGAATTCACCGAGCGAGTAACCGTCCGCGAGATAGTCGACGAGAGTCTGCACAGGAACCCGCGTGCCGCGAAAAACCACGGCACCGCCCAGCACTCCGGGGTTAGATGAGACGGGGCTATGGTCGAGTGTTAGCATGGGCATAAATTAGCAAAGAATCCTGATGGAGCAAGGGGGAGGATTTTTTGGTGATTAATTTTGAATGTTGAATGTCGGAAGGGAGACGGCCGGAGGCCGCAGGCGGCTTATAGCGAAGTTGGCTAGGGCCTGTATCACGGCTCAGTGGTTCAGCAAGAGAAGAAAAAAGGCAGGCCACGAATGGGGGAAGATGGAAGAGGATACAAGAGGATAACGCTCGGTATCAGTTGATCGCTAGGGCGACCTATTTGCCCAAGGGCAATTTGGCCGCCGCAGCGAGCTATCTCGCAGACTCGGTTGCACTGAAACGCAAACGGGCCGGGGTTTTTATGGAGGGGCAAACAGATTACAACTCGCCGGCAAGCTGCAAAACTGCGCTTCTGGTGCTAGTTGATAACCTAAAGCGTAACTCTGAAAGTTGATCTAATATTGGAGCAACCGCTGGAATTAAGTTCTTCTCTTTTGCGCTGAGCAACAGGCCCAAGGTTCCCGTAAAGGGTATGCCAAGTAGCTCCGCTGCGCGGCGTCCCAAAGCGTCATCAAGGATTACCGAGGAACCGGGGGCCTCGAGAGCCAAGGCCAACACAGCGGACTCGCCTGGTCCAAGATCGGCCGCCAGAGGCAGGGCCGGGGCACTGATGGGGTCTTTGCGACGAATCCACGGCAGCTTGGTGACTTCTGGCAGCTCAATGCCCTGAGCAAGCCCAGCATGAAGTTCGTCGCATACCGCGTTGGGAACAATCACAGAACCGGTCAGCTGCGGCAACAAGTGGAGGTGTCCGATCTGATGCAGGTATTGCAGCGGGGAAGTGTTGCAAATGACGTCAGGCAAGGCGTGTCTCTTTATGCAGTTCTTCTTCGGTCAGGGTGAAGGTGTCGACACCGAAGTCAGCAAGCTTGGTGAGAAAGGTGGTGCGTGGTAGGCCAGCCAAGCGGGCGGCGGCACCCGAGGAGAGTTCACCCATCTCAAAAAGCTTGGCGGCTGCGGCCAAAAGGAGACGCGGACCTACGGAATCGGCATCTCCTCTCATGGCCATGAGTGTCTCGCCGGGTATTTCAAGCGTGAGATTACTCATGAGGTTAAATTAGCAGAAATGGTGGCAGGGGCAAGAGGGGGAGCGGCCGGAGGCGGCGATGTTTAATGTTGAATGATGAATTTTGAATGGTGAATGAGCAGGGTGAGGGGCGATGGTTAATGTTTAATTTTGAATTTTGAATGATGAATGGGGGAGCGAAGCGGAGGTTTTTTTTGCTGGGTCTTACTTTCCGGCGATGTGTGCCTCGAGTTCGGCGACTTGGCGACGGCAGCGCCGGAGAACCTGAAAGTAGCTGTTGGCGATTCGGAAGACGTGGAACTTGCTGCTCCCCATCGAGGCGCTGCGCGTGACCCATTTGACGGGAACCTCGCACCAGGTTGCGCCGGCGAGGAGGGGATAGAGGCCGGTTTCCGCGTTGATGGCGAAGTCGGTGGCTTGGAACTGGCACGCGGCGAGGACGTCTTTCTTGATGATTTTGAAGTTATTGGAGAGGTCGTTGACCTTGATGCCGAGAGCATGTCGGGCCAGCAAATGAAAGCTGCGGTTGCAAATCCGCTTGAGATAGGGGTAGCCGTAAAAACCGAAAGCCCAGCAGTAACGGGAGCCGAAAACTACGTCATAGCCCTCCGCAGCCTGGTCGATCAAGTCGGCAACCTCCGAAATGTTGGCGAGGAAATCTCCGTCCATCATGAGGACATGGGTCGCCTGCGGAGGAACAGCTTGGAAACCTTCCCGCAAGGCGCGCCCCACGCCGGGGGGGTTCTCGCGGTGGATAACGATGATTTTCGG
>CAZWXO010000298.1:1892-2605 GCA_964637885.1 uncultured bacterium | reverse complement strand
TTCACCCTCGTTATTATTATTCTCTACAATAAGCCCGCTGTCAATATAATTCTCCATCCTTTTTTCATTTTCTTCCTTTGTCGGAGTAACTGTCTCAACTTCCGCAAATAAATTGTACTGCATCGTCTCCTCGGCCTCGAGTTTTTCATTAAATGCATCAAACAAGCTAACAACATTAAGCCTAAAGCCTCTTAGATTATCAAAATACCTCATAAATTGGTTGCGCTGATTGCCAAGTATTTCTTCTTGAAGTTTTCTTTCGCGAAAGAGCTGCTCGCGTCCTTCAATCATTAAATTTTGGGCTTTTTCTTCAGCCAAAACAAGAATATTGGTCACTTTCTCCCGCTCAGCGTCGAGTGCGGTAGTTTTCTCCACAACCATTCTCGCCTGGCTTTCCATCTCCTCTTTAGCTGCAAAATACCGCGCCTCGGTTTCACGCAACTGCTGTTTAAGCTCGTCAATGATGCCACCATTGTTGGCATCCCTTTTAGCTGCTTCATCTGCTTGTTCACGTAGCGAGTATTCCAGCGTGGGTATCTGTCCAAGCTCCGCCAGCATTTCCATGTTTTTTCGCTTTAACTCGGCCAACTCTGTTTGAATTATTTCCAAGGCCTCTTCGTGCTGTTTATCTAATTTGGTTAAATAGGCATTGACATCGCTTTTCTTAAATCCAAATAAAGCTGAGGAAAAATAATGCGCCATCGAATCATCTC
>CAZWXO010000298.1:1274-1882 GCA_964637885.1 uncultured bacterium | reverse complement strand
TCTTCGGTTAGCAATGCGTCATCAATATCGAGTGCGCCATATTTTGTTTTAATCAGGGTTATCATTGAAGTTGGCACCTCACTGTCTTTTAATTCTTTTATATACTTTATCAATTTACCCGTTTCATCTACAATGAATTCATTGGTTTTATCATTAATTTTATGCTCGTCCATAATCTTCGACATTGTTCGCATTATTTCCTGCTTGGATGGAAATTTTACTTGAACATGAATGAGTCCATTATCATCAGTGCAGCTGGAGCCAGGAGAACTATCATCAAGGCTGGAAAGATGCATAAAGCTAGTGGAAATATCATCTTGATCGGCGTTTGCATCGCTTCAAACTCAATTCTCTGCCGATGCCGGCGCCGAATTTCATCGGACTGGACCCGCAGAATACTAGCAATTGGTACACCTAACTTGTCCGAGTGCGCCAATGCTGTTGTAAAAAAAGTTAAGTCATCGATGCGTTTACGCTTGCCTAAATCGTTAATTGCATCTGACCTTGCTTTTCCCATGGAAATTTCTTTAAGCATCCGACCAAATTCAACTATCAGGGGTCCCCGGCTCTTCTCAATTAATTTAGCCAACGCCGCATCAAAGGACAAA
>CAZWXO010000298.1:280-1264 GCA_964637885.1 uncultured bacterium | reverse complement strand
CAACTGCCGTAATATTTGTTTCTTATGCACCATAATCCATTTATGCAACTGCCAAAGGGGCACTAGAAAGCCAAGCAAAATTCCAATAGCTGCGAATAGTACTATGTTAACAAAAGTAACAGCAAACAGCAAACCTAGTCCAGTAGCGATAGCGCCACCTACCAGCGCTCCTGCAGCTATCATGCCGATAAAGCCATCGAATCGCATCCCATGTGGATTACCCGCTTCGACAAGTTTTTCCGCTATTTGCCGGCGCAATCGCACTGGCGTCAGATTAGCAAGTAGGAAAGTAAATTTGTCCCAAAATGGTCCGACTAACCGTTGCACCGCTGAAATTTGCTCCTCCGCAACTTGCTTCTCTCGAGAAAAGGCCGTGGCCTGGTGAAGGCGTCGCTGCAAAAGTTTTTGCCGCTGCGCAAGGATTAAAGCGATGGCTGTTAAGGCGAAGAAGATCAGAACTCCAAAAAATGAAGAATAAAAATATGACATACTGATACCCCCTAACCTTCGATATTGATGACTCGTCGAATTAGAATAATGCCGACGATCTCTAGGAGAATTGTAAAACCTAAAATTCCCATACCAAGAATAGACTGAAAAAGCAACAGAATGTACGGAGGGTTGATAATAAAAATTACCAGACCAACAACGACCGGCAGAGCGCCAATAATTATCCCCGAAAGTTTGCCTTGCGCTGTCAAAGTCTTTATTTCCCCGCGGACCCGATCGCGCTCCCTTATTGTCGCTGATAATTTATCTAAAACTTCAGTCAAGTTTCCACCGACTTGGCGCTGAATTTGCACTGCAATTAAAAAAAGGTTGAAGTCTTGACTTTGCAGACGTTGACCCATGGCAGACAATGCCTCATCAAAATCGGCACCTAGCTTTAAATCCCGCATGAGTCGTGCAAAATCCGTCGAAATTGGCGGGCGCAGCTCTTTTGAGATCAAGTCGATCGCTGTCGAAAAGCTGTAGCCAACCCGC
>CAZWXO010000298.1:0-260 GCA_964637885.1 uncultured bacterium | reverse complement strand
GTAAATAGGCGGCCACTGTCGCTATGCCGGCCGCAATTAAAGCACGTTTAGATAAAATTGCCAGACTGAAAAATGAAAATATAAAAACTCCGGCGATTAGATATAAAAATTCATTACCGAAAATTGACATATCCGCCTGAGCCAGCTTTATTTCAATGTGCCTAAGGAATTTTTGCGGAATCAGCGTTTTAACAAGGCGTTTACGACTATCCTCTACCCCGTTATTTTCTGTATTCCGCTGTTGCGTCGGTGTCTCTACT
>CAZWXO010000297.1:496-2605 GCA_964637885.1 uncultured bacterium | reverse complement strand
TATAGTTCAAGGAAAATCATATTATGCCTCATCACTCGCTATTCAGGACTACCAATGCTTGCTTATCAGGTTCGCTAGCGGTGCCGGAATTACAGATTTGCCAAGCGGCCATTTCATGGCTCGTTCCATAAGTTTCAGCAACATTACATATGAGTTGATTGATTATTTTATCGCGCTCTTTTCGGTTAGTAACAAATGCTAACTCCTCTTTAAAGAGAGCTGCAGCCTCAGTGCGAGGTAATAGAAATTCAGCAGCAAAGGCATTGGCTCTTTGCTCAATGGGAAGGGCTACTTCCCCTCCAAGCACTTCAACTGCTGGCAATGCATTATCTAGATCAACTAGAATATGGCAAATCTCATGTGCAAGCGTTGACCGCTGTCCTGTCGGGTGACGAGTACGTGGTCCAGCGATATTCAATAGTATAGTCGGAGTAGAATTTTGTCTCCACACAGCGATGGCATCTAGATCATCAGAGTTTATTTTGATTTCTTGAATCGAAACTCCCCAGTTTGATAATAAATCTTTTGGTTCAACCCTGTTTTTAGGGCAGTTAATTGCCTCTCTTAGCATATTTGCTAAGTAATAGCCTTGCATTGCTGGGGTATCAGAGGAATGAGCTTGCAATATGTTGTTCGCATCTTGCCACAAGTTGGACAGATCAAATCGAGGGCCGTGATTTAGATTTTTTATTTTTTCAAGCAGGTCTCGCAAATGGCTTTCCGATAACTTGTTTCCGAGCATTCTTGCGGCAGCTTTAATTCGATAGATTTCATCGTTAGCTGCAGCGAAATCCATATTTTTTGGCAAAACTCGCCTAAGCAAATCTTCGTTCATCCCAGTAGCAATCTGCCAGCGTTGAATATATGGCATGGCATCGCGATTATTCCAGCGATTGCGAGCAATCTCGGATCGGCGATCTGTTAGTCCACTGAGGCGGGATAAAATGTTATTTCCTAGCTCTTCTAAAATTAGCATAGTGTCTTCTAAGCTGAGTATCCATTCTTGATTTTCTGTTGCAGCTAGCATTTGCTTACCTCGTCTCAAACATAGAAGTTTTTTGGTAAATGCCCCATGTAGCGCTTCAGAAAAGTCGTGTGCTAATAAGAAGTCACGAAATAATCCGTCTTCTTTGTCTGCTTCAGTATCAGAGAGTTTAGTTAAGTGTAGTTTTGTTTTGCTCCATAGCTCATTTAAATATGTGGGTTTATGTTCTTCAGAATTGAAATCAATCGGATATTTTTCTTCCTCAATTAAATAAGGCCAAGCGGTACCAAGAAATTCGAGAAGCTCAATCCAACTCCATGTAATGCCTTTCGTCTGTCCTAAAGAGTCTAGCGTCCCCCATACTAAAGTATCTTGCACCCATAACTGCATGTCTCCCCAGGTTTTTCCAATGGGGCCATGACTTGGATAATCACTACGCCAATCGATGATAAAGCGTATTCCACCTTGGTTGCCAAAACTTACTCTTTGCTGTTCCATGTTTTCTTCAACCATTGCTTAATGGATTTTTCTTCGCCTTGTGCCTGGGCTAGCTGTTCTAGTTTTTTTGAAATTTCGCGTGGAGGATTAATTGCCGGATAGCCATGCCAAGTACTTCCTCCATCTTGCGATCGTGCCACATATATCGCACCTTTATAGTAAGACCAAATCCGAAACGGTTTTTCTTCCGCTGTTTTGCGAAATTCAGGGATACCGTTTTCGAGCAGCTTTTGCGCAATGTCAAAAGAAAATCCTTTGGGACATTTGCCAACCAATATACCGTTTTCATAAATTAGCTGAGCGTTCGTGCCTTTTCCTACGTGTTTATGGCGATTTTCGCCTTTGTCATATTTTAGTTTTTTGTTTGGGCAAGGCCATTCAGCGACAACCATGAAAAAGCACCGAGAGGCCCATGAATAAAAGGCTATATTTTTGCATATATGATATTGAGATGTCTCTATGAAATGGGTGTTTCAAAGGCGAATATTTTGGGACATATTGGTATAAAAGCCTAACGAATAGCGTTTATTTGCCGCGCCCGTGAGTGTGAGGCGCATAAAAAGGGGTCAGACACGATATTTGAGGAACTATTGAGTCAGACATGATTATATTCCTTCAATCGATAC
>CAZWXO010000297.1:0-447 GCA_964637885.1 uncultured bacterium | reverse complement strand
GCTGCCCCGCGTCGATCCATTCGGCGCATTGCTTGAGGATATGCATCTGGTGTTCGCGCGCTGTGTCCAGCCCTCTCAGCATGGGGGTCAGCATCAGTTCGAAGCCGATGCGCAGGTTGCGCCAGCGGGCCTCGGCCAGCGGGACGTTGCCGGGATCGAGCAAGGTCACCAGGTCGCCGAAGGGCGCCGTGCATTCGATGCTGCGGGCGAACACTTCCGGGTTGACCATTTCGGCGACCAGATCCGCGCCCCTGCCCTCGGTGAGCCGGTTCACCTCGGCGACGAAATCCTGCTCCCGGTAATTGATGACCTCGTCCGCGCCCCAGCGGCGCACCCAGGCTTCGTTGGCTGGGTCGCCGATGGTGGTCAGCACCCGCGCGCCGCGCCGTCGGGCGAGTTGCAGGGCGACATGGCCGACGCCGCCGGCGCCGGCATGGATCAGCGCCG
>CAZWXO010000296.1:0-2607 GCA_964637885.1 uncultured bacterium | reverse complement strand
GAGCTGCAATGTAAAATTGATGGGCTTCCGCAAGCGACTATCGACGATTTTTCTCCCGAAGATTTAGAGACGTATCAGATAATGACCCGTTTGCTAAACAACAATACACTCGTACTCGAGGCCAAGCAGGACTTGAAGAAGGATATTCAAATTGTCAAGATTAGTCTGCGCCAGACGGGAACGCGGCAGTTGACCCCCTTATATGAGATGTCGCGTATTAACAAAATCAACTATATCAAGGTATACCCCTGGCAGGATATCGTGGCGAGGCTAGTCCCCGAGCTCGGCCGTGTGAATGAATTGTCCCTACCTAAATACATGCAGGGGTACGACTATCTATCCATAAGCGACAATGAAATGCAGGAGCTGCTACAAAGTGATAGCAGCAGCTTGGTTCCGCAACTGCTGGATTACAATTTGCAGAGTCAGCTAACAACAATGGAGCCTTTTCTCAATATCTACGATGATCTTTTTAACGAGGCGTACAAAGGCTACGAGATGCGCGTTGTTTCGAATAACGGAAACTCTTATACGACCAAGATCGCGACCGCGGACGTGGGCAGGATTGCCCGGGAATGGGTGTTTTTTACTCTCGACAATGCTGAGCGCATCGCTGATGTGATGCATACTTCGCTAAAAAAGGTGCCCGCGACAGCTTATGCCGCGTTCATGGCTGGCGTGACCCTGACCGAAGAAGAGAAGAATGTTCAAATCGACATGGCCTTCGCGCAGATCAAGCCGCAGCTTCAAAATGCTTCGTCGCTGAAGGAGCTTGCCTTAGAGGTTATGGATCCAGTAATTATGGAGCTGGAAAAGAATTTCGGAGGCTCATCCTTGCAAATGACAGAGAGTATGGGCACTGGCCTGAGTTACAGCAACGAATTCCAACTGATCATCGATTACAAAGAGGATGGAGAAACCGCTGTAATTGAGACTAGCGGGACGGCGACGACCCGCTTTGACGCACCCTTTGGTGTGGCTAAGCCTCAAGGTAAAATTCTTTCCATGAGCGAAGCAGCCAAACTGGCACCCCGCAGTATCTATCTAGACGTCGATGGTCAACTAGGTCACGTGAGCCAAGGGCCAAAGGATGCCGAATTCGAAGTGGCGCTGCGCCTGGAAAATGGTGCTTATTATTTAACAGTTTTAGACTTGGGAATTTTACTTGATACCAGAGCAGCAAAAACGGCGGATGGGACATCGTTGCTCCACCGGGCAAAGACATATCCACTAGCAATCGTAAATTTTGAAGGTGTTGATTATGTAAAAGTCAAGGACCTTCAACAGTTGGGCTTCAAAGTGACGTGGCTGCAGGAGTTAAGGACTATCCAACTATATGAGGAAAATATCGAATAAGTGAGACCGAAATTACTGAAAAAGTCGGCAATTAACAATCGCCGACTTTTTCAGTGCGTCATTTGCACTCGCCAAATAGATAGTTATCCTGATCGTTAAAATCAACGATATCAATTTCCGTATCTTTGTTCCACCACCCTCCGATGCAGATCGGGCGAATCGGCAAAATTTTATGCTATACTGACCTTATCGCAGATGGGAAGGAGGGCTTCACATGCCAGAAACAGGTTTGCCGCTGAAGTCTTATCATCTTTTTCAGCATCGGGGAAGGCATTATTGCCTTAATGTTGACGAGATGCAGGCGCAAGCCCTAAGTAAGCCCGAGACCTCGCTGCTAGAGAGCTGCAGTGCCGCCCCGGATGCCCAGCTCTCAACTGAACAAATAACCCTACTGCAAAAATTGCGTCTCTGGGGAGACGATGCCAAGCAGACTCAGCCCAAACCGCTGGAGCCCGCTACTGCACCTTTGCCAGTGATTTCCCTAACGCTGATTCTTACAGAAGAGTGTAATTTAGGCTGCGTGTACTGCTACGGACAGGAAAACAATACCGGTCGGATGAGCCAGGCAACCGCCCTGCGGGCTATCGACTGGTTCGTAGGGCAAGCCGGAAATGTGCAGGATCTGAATGTCACTTTTTTTGGCGGCGAACCCTTGCTGATGTTTCCCTTGATGAAAAAAGTAGCGGATTACGCCCTCGCCAAAGCCAAAGCAGCATCTAAAGAAATCGCTTTCCAGATTACAACTAACGGGACCCTCCTCGATGAGGAAATTATCGACTTCCTCAAGGAGTACCAGGTGCGGGTATTGGTCAGCCTGGACGGGCCCAAAGAAATACATGATGCTCAGCGCCCTTTCCCCGATGGCCGGGGCTCCTACGACCTGCTCTTGCCGAAGATCCAAAAGCTGCTGGCAGCCATTCCCCAGGCCGTAGCCCATGCCGTTATTTTTCCCCTGCTATTGCAGAAAACATCAAGGAGTCCGATGCTTGGCTTGACCTAATTAAAAAGCGCGACAGCCAAAAATTGCACCATCTAGCCAAAAACAGCCACCTGTTAACGGCCATGACAGCCCTACTGCATCAGCGGAAACGCTACCATGCCTGCGGTGCTGGTCTTGGGCTCCTTGCAGTGGGTACCAGCGGCGATTTATATCTATGCCACCGCTTTAACAATCAAGAGGAATACCGGCTGGGGAGCGTTAATGACAACACCTATGCTGACAGCGCTTACCGCTTGAGCCCTACCCTCTTT
>CAZWXO010000295.1:0-2616 GCA_964637885.1 uncultured bacterium | reverse complement strand
CGATAATCGCCTGTTTTTTTTCAGCATGATTCCACCGCTGCAAAAACTCGTCCAGCGAAGCAAATTCCTTGAAGAGGGCCTTGCGGGTGTAGTCTTTGAGCGACTCGGTAATTAGCTTGCCACTGGCATCAAAGTATTGCACCCGCTCCGCCGCTACAACAACCGGTACATCCGCAACATAGTATTTTCTTACTTTTTGACCATCGTCGGTAGTGCCTTGCGATTGGGTGCCATCTTCGTGAACAAAGGTAGCGTTTTCATTTTGCTCATCTTGGCTATAAGCATAATCATCTTCTGTTACTGCGGTAAAGTCATCCGGAGGCACCGGGGAAGCTTCCAAGCTTTTTGGTTCGTAGATCTGCACCGGGTCACCGTCAAAGTCTGGGTCGGCAAATAACTCTGTCGCCTTTTTAAAATCCATAATGGTGAAGAAGTATTTGCCATAGTCCTCGTTAATGCGTGTGCCCCGGCCAATAATTTGCTTGAACTCCGTCATCGACTGAATGCGCTGATCTAGCACAATTAGTTTACAAGTCTGGGCATCCACCCCGGTAGTCATCAATTTGGAGGTCGTGGCAATTACCGGGTATTTTGATTCGGGAAAGATGAAATTATCCAGCTCCATTTTTCCCTCTTCATTGTCACCGGTGATTCGCATCACATACTTGGGGTTATCTGCGGCGATATCGGCATTTTCATTGACCAGGGCCTGGCGCATGCGCTCGGCATGGTCAATGTTGTCGCAAAAGACGATGGTCTTATCATATCGGTTTGTCTGCTTTAAAAACTGGGAAATTTTATGGGCAACCAGTTGGGTCCGCTTTTCCAGCACCAAGGTGCGGTCAAAATCTTTTTGGTTGTAGATGCGGTCTTCGATTTCATTGCCGTTTTTATCGGTCATGCCCTTGTCAGGCCGCCATCCTGTTATATCTTTATCCAGGTCAATCCGAACAACCTTATAAGGTGCCAGAAAGCCGTCTTCGATTCCCTGGCGCAGGGAGTAGATGTAAATAGGCTCACCAAAATAATCGATGTTGGAAACTTCCTTGGTCTCTTTAGGCGTTGCGGTTAAGCCGATCTGAGTTGCCGAGGTAAAATACTCGAGAATCGCCCGCCAGTTGGAATCTTCTGCGGCGCTGCCCCGGTGGCACTCATCAACCACAATCAAATCAAAAAAATTCGGGCTGAACTGTTTATAAATATTGCGTTCTTCTTCGGCGCCGGTTACTGCCTGGTACAGTGAAAGATATATCTCGTAGGATTTATTAGCCTGACGTTTTTGAATCTTGGTCATGGCACTGCCAAAGGGCTTGAAGTCATTGGTCATAGTCTGATCAACTAAAATATTGCGATCCGCTAAAAAAAGGATTCTTTTTTTCGTTTTTGATTTCCATAAACGCCAAATGATTTGAAAAGCAGTAAATGTTTTCCCAGTGCCGGTGGCCATTACCAGGAGAATTCTGTTTTGCCCCTTTGCAATAGCCTCAATGGTTTGATTGATAGCAAGTAGCTGGTAATATCGGGGGTTTTTATTGCTGCCGTCACTATAATAATCCTGAGTTATAATTGCGGACTGCTCTGTATCAATCCCTTTGCTGGTCGCCCACATCTGCCATAATTCTTCGGGGGAAGGAAAATCGTCCAGGCCAATTTCCGTTTCCACTTGTCCAGCGGTTTGTAGCTTGTTGTGGAACAGGAAGCCATCCCCATTAGAACTAAACACAAAAGGAACTTGAATCATCTCAGCATAGCCTAGTGCCTGCTGCATACCATCAGCAATTGTGTGGGTATTATCTTTTGCCTCGACAATAGCGATGGGAATGCCCGGTTTGTAAAAGAGAATATAATCGGCTCGCTTATTGGCGGCCCTAGTATGAACTTTTCCCCGCACAATAATTCGGCCATTAGTCAAGGGGAATTCTTCCCGAATCTGCGTAGCAATATCCCACCCGGCCTTTTCCAGAGCGGGCGTTATAAATTTGGTGCAGATATCTCGTTCGGACAGTTCTTTTTTATTCATTCCAAACCCTCAATTATTTTCTCCTCTTGGACCAGCATGGACGCCAGTCGCTGTGGGGTGCGGGGCTTTTAGATCGTCCATTTTATAATTCTATCATATCCACCATTTTTTGGGCATAGAGCTACCTTCTGAAGTTTATAAAAGTGTTCGATGGTACTATCCAAGCGCCCCTAGCCCAATCGTCATCTATAAAGTATCGATTAGGCTAAAAATTTCGCTGTTTTCCGGAATGTCTTTCATGGAGCTTCCATAATGTACGTACCTGACAATCCCGGCTTTGTCGATGAGGATCTGGGCTGGCATGCGGCCCAGCTTTAAAAGCTTGATTTGCTGCCCGTAAAGGGCGAGAACGGTTTGGTTTTCGTCAGGAATTCCAATAAACTTAAAGGGGTGTTCGTCCCAAAATTTGCGGAAATCTTGCGCGTTTTCAGGGCCGATGGCGACGACGATTGTATTTTTCTCGACAAATTTTTGGTAGTCTTGATGCAACTGCATCATATGCTTGCGGCAATAGGGTCAGACAAATCCTCGGTTTAAGACAAGCAAGACGTTGCTCTTCCCTTGAAAATCAGCAAGCTTAAACATCGCTCCCGCTA
>CAZWXO010000294.1:0-2618 GCA_964637885.1 uncultured bacterium | reverse complement strand
TATGACAAAAAGAAGGAAACACTCTGCAACACTAACCAAGATTATGGCATCTCTAGACGAACCTACTCTTCGTCGCACTAGAGATAGAATGCTTGTTGCCAGCAAAATAGCCGATACTTTAAAAGCCAAGAATATTTCTCAGAGAAAATTTGCAGAAATGCTCGGAAAATGTGAGTCAGAAATATCCGAAATGTTGTCAGGGAATCGTAATTTCACCCTTGACACTTTGTCTGACATTTCCAAATGCCTAAAAGTTGATATTCTGCAACTATCATCTATTCATACAACGAGAGTATCTAAAAAAGCTATTGAAGTCAAAGTATCGAAAACAAGATCACCTAAAATATACGATATAAGTGATGTAAAATCTGTCTCTATGGAAACAAGGGAATGGCAAACATATCCTTCAACTGGTTGTTTATCATTGGCTTTATAAAATTAGAATTATGGACATAAAATATAGATTAGAATCAATCGCCGAAACGGAGTTTAAAATGAACTTTGAATTTGATTATTCAGAGTTTAATCCTGAAAAATTGCAGATTCAGATAGGTCATGATATAAAACCTATCATAGAAAGCGATAAAATAGTTATCAAAGCAAAATCATCTTTTGTGTACGGAGAAGATGAAACTATGTTGGTTACAAACACCATTTTGATGACGTTTGGTCTATCTCCCATAAAGGAAATCATTGTAATGAAAGTTGATGGGACCTTTGCAGCTCAGAATTCTCTTATCATTGATACACTCCTTGTTGCTGCAATGGGCGCATTACGAGGAGTCTTAATGAAAAATTTGAAGGGAACACCACTAGAACATTATTACATTCCTCTAATTCCGTTGGAAAATTTCCGACCGAAGGGGTAACCTTGGCAAGGGTTGTGGACATTGCATACTTTTGTGGATCTTTCAATTACATTAATTTTGTGCAATAATAATATTATTTTAAATTTGCCATTATGAATTATGATATCATAGATGTTGCTTCTGTACTAGGTAGGAATTTAAAATCAAGAATTGCGGTAAGGGAATTCAATGATTATCTCTTACAATCAAACAAGGCTGTAGTGATATTTGATTTTAAAAACGTGAGTTTTGCTACCAGAAGCTTTATGGATGAGTTTTACAATGTTTTGCTTTGTAATACCATTTTAAGAATTAATATTATCAATCTATCTTCTGAATTAGAAAATTTGCTTGCAGCTGTGAAATCTACTCAGCATAAAACAGCTAAATCAATAAATATTAAATCACATAGTCCCGAGATCAGGTTTACTTCTATATCGCAGGTCAATAAGTACCTTGAAGGATTATCTTTTACCTAATCAAATGTAACCTTGCCAATCATCGTGGGGCTTGTCTGAATTTGAGAACATTACAAGCAAGAATTATAGTGGATTATGTACTCAACCAGGACGGGGTTAGTTCTCGGCTTTCATGGAGGGACACCTTGGCAAGGGTTGTGGACCTTGTGAACTTTTGTGGACCTTGCCAAGGTTTGTGGCAATAATGGCTAATAAGAATAGGAAAGTTATTTGCCCATCAATGATAGCATAGAGCCAGAAGCGAGAAAAAACCAAAATTATTAGATGAAAAGGTTATATTTGCTTAAGTACAATCATTGTAATTATGAGTAATATAAAACTATTCGAAAGCAAGCAAATTCGCACAGAATGGAATGAGGTAAATCAAAAGTGGTATTTTGCAATAATCGATGTTGTTGAAACGCTTACAGAAAGCAATAATCCTCGAAGATACTGGAGCGACCTTAAAAGAAAACTGAATTCCGAAGGTTTTTCTCAGTTGTACGAAATTATCGTACAACTGAAAATTATTTCATCAGACGGAAAAAAATACCTCACAGATTGTGCTGATGCTAAGGGACTTTTAAGAATTATTCAATCAATACCATCACCTAAAGCAGAACCTTTTAAGCAATGGTTGGCGCAAGTTGGTTCCGACCGGTTAGATGAAATAGAAAACCCTGAATTAGCAACACAGCGGACACGTGAATTATACAAACTTAAAGGTTATCCAGATGACTGGATTGAAAAACGAATGCGAAGCATCGCCATTCGTGAGGAATTAACAGAGGAGTGGAAAAACAGGGGCATCAAGGAGCATACTGAATATGCTATCCTAACTGCTGAAATTTCAAAAGCAACATTTGGAATGACTCCTTCTGAATACAAGAGTTTAAAAGCTTTGAAAAGTCAAAACCTGCGAGACCATATGACGGACCTTGAACTTATTTTCTCAATGCTTGGAGAAGCATCAACGACAAAAGTAACCAGAGCAAAAAATGCAAAAGGTTTTATTGAAAATAGAGTTGCAGCTAGAATTGGTGGCAAAATAGCAGGGAATGCGTTGAAAGAATTGGAGAAAGAAAGTGGAGAAAAAGTAGTAACAGCCGATAACTACTTACCAGAAAATGAAAAAGCTAAAGAATTAATCAAGGGAAGAAAGAAATAGCAAAGCATATATTTATTAAGAAACCAAAAATCGCCAGTGCATAACAACAACTAGAGGGACACATTGCCAAGGTTTGTGGCGAGAATAGGAAAGTTATTTGCCATAACAATCAAAATTTCTCATAAAAATTCAATCTATTTTTGG
>CAZWXO010000293.1:0-2642 GCA_964637885.1 uncultured bacterium | reverse complement strand
CTAATTGATTGTCTTGCTCGATTTGCGCATCCCGCACACTGCCACTAATCCAGCGGACATCGTGCCGCAGCTCTTCTTCTTCCAGATAATCCGCCATCACCGTTAACCCCCGGACCAAACCGGCGACGCCATTGCCTAGTCCCAAACTCAGGCGATGTACCGGAAAGGGATTGCGCGCATCCAGCAAGGTTCGCCGCCAAGTGGCGACGGTGGCCAGCGCTTGTTGTCGATGCTCCTCTTGTCGAGTTACGCGAAATAAGGCAGCAAAGAAAACCCCTAGCCCGACAACCCCATCGTACAAAGAATAATTAATCGGACCCAAGAGAATTTTCCGTGAAGAAGGCTCCATCTGCAGCGCAATCCATGTGAAATCTCCGGTTTCCGTCTGAAAGCGCCAATCCATAATCTGCTGATAGATAGCCTTTGCTTCTGCCAGGAGTAGGGGGGCGGTTATTGTCTCTGCTCCCTCTGGAGCCTGTGGACGGATAGTCCCCACCTCGATACCTGAAGATAAAGCAACCGGAACGCCGTGAACAGCTAGGGAATGCTGCTTCATCGCCAATGCCGCCTGCATCAACTGCAGCTGCGCCCGTAAATCCGCCTCGCCTAACCGCTGGATGATCCGGCGGCTGCGCCCCAAGGCTGTCTCCTGAAAAAATCCTGGATGAACTAAGCCTGCGGAATCCCACAAATCCAAAGCATCAGACTGACCGTAAAAGATCGGAACATCGCCTCGACTCAGCGCCTCGGCTTCACTGACAAAACAATTCCATCGCCAAGCAAGCTGCTCGCCAGGATCTTGTAGAAAATAGGCAGCTGCCAGACGTTCCAGCTCCAGGGAGTAAATCAATCCGTCCCGTAAATATTTTGGATGGCGCAGCCGCTCTGCCAACTCCCCATAAACCCGGGTAGGGCGAAGTAGTGTGCGCAATCCAAGGTTGTCAAAGAAATTAAGCGGCGAATCTTTGGCTACCAGCAATTCTTCCCGATGCCGTAAAAGAAAATCATAGGCCTGCTCAAAACCTTGGCACAGCTGTGCCTGATAATCAGCAGCCACCAACGGCTTTCCCTTCCACTTGGGAAGATTACTGCCTGTCGGGCCAGATCCTGACAACCCGCTGATGTCTTCGGCCATGCCTCGGCCATCGGTTACCCAGACAGGCAAAAGTCCGATGTGCAGTACCGAATCAACCAGCTGATGGCGGGCTTTCTCGACAGCTCCAAGCTCCTCGCCCCTCTGCTCAAAAGCTTTAAAACGATGGACGAGCAACGTTTCTAAATCCACCAAAACCGGATACGTCCCGCGGGCGATAATGTTTTCCAAATGAAAATCATTGCCCCCCAGCGCATATAAAAGAGCCAGCAAGACTCCGGCCCGCTGATAATAAAGTTCAGCTTCCTCTGCGGCGGCCAGCTCCTGGGGAGCAACATATTCAATCCAGCAGTGATCTCTCCCGTCCAACAACGCCGGCACCGGAAAACACGGCAATCCTGCTGCTTCAATCCGCGCCACCCATTGCTGCCACGCTCGGTCGATTCCCCCGCCCCGCGGTTTGTAAACGAGCTTTTGCCTCGTTTTAAAAGTGAGGATAGCAACGGTTCGCCCCTCGTTATGGGGATCTGACAAATCTGTCTCAATGTTGCTTAGTTCCGACAGCGAGGCAAGAAAACCAAAAGAGGCCGTCAGCTTGTGACTATCCCGATGCAAATGCTCCAGCATCTCACTGACATAGTGCATCCAGTCCATCGTCGCCACTGCCAGTCGCCGCCCCAGCACCGGATAAGCGAGGAGCAATTTTACCCAATCTCCGGCCAGCATTTCAGTCGCCCACTGCCTCGACTCAGCCGCTACCTTGTCCGCTGGCCAAGGGCGACCCAAAATTACCTGCAACGGGTTAGCCACCGCCAAGCGCCGATTTAACTCCGCATGGCAGGTCTTCTCGACAAGGCAAGCCAGTCGCCGTGCCAGCCCACCTCGCAATTCGGACTGTAGCTCGAAAGGCAGCCCTAGATCGTCCCCAACCACTGCCGCCATCTCCAGCCAGACTTTTTCCCCGTAGAGTAAAAATGGCCGCAATGCAAGAAACAGAGATGCATCTACCCCCGCCGCAGATGACTCCTCTTCAGTCGGCAAAGACATGGGCAACAGGGCAAAAATAGCTTGCAAGCAAAGCGCCCAATCGGGTAGCGGATCTTCACCAGCAATCTTGGTCTCAAACGCAAACAGGCATTGAAGATCAGTTTCTTCAATGCCCTCGGCCGCCAAACGCGTTAAAAAGGCCGTCTTGCCGCCATTGCCACCGGCCTGCCGGATCCATCGGTCGACTAACTCCGTCTGTGCCTTAGTCAAGGGAGTAGCTATTTTCTCTTTCTGACATGCTTCACCGTCAACCCCGGCCCATCGTTCCCGCAAAAATTGGGCCTGGGCCACCAGACCCCATATCTCCTTCTTTGTTATCACTTGGTAAAGAAACAATAACTTCCATCTGTAAACATGCACCACGGGCACCCGGTACCGCCGGCGACAACCTCTAACTGCTCATCACTAAGAGGCCCTTCCGGCACCATCTGGGTCGATCTGGCCTCAAGCTCTGCTTGCAGTTGCGCCTCTGTAAATTCATAACCGATATCTTGAGCGAGCT
>CAZWXO010000292.1:0-2645 GCA_964637885.1 uncultured bacterium | reverse complement strand
TGGCTTCGCTGCATCCGGACCGGATGCGAGACCACTGAAGAAGGCGGCGACTAACAATTGTAAACTGTTAATTGTCAATTAAAATGCGACATCGGACTTTTTCAGTGGTTTTGGACCGGATGCACAGCGCTTGAGACGGTGTAGCTAGCTGATTGCGATAGCTCAGCCGGCCCATTAGCTTAGGACTGGCGCACAACTATTTTGTGATAGCGATCGACGGTAGTCCCAAAAGCAACTGCCGCATCTCGTAGATGCCGATATACTTCCCGCGTCCGCATCGCCAGCATCGGATCGGCCCCGGCAAAGAGCCGGGCCATCCCTTGCCGGTAAACCCGCTCTACATTTTTTTGTTCTTGCCGCATCCCGGCAATCATCGCTTCACCCTTTTTGCTATCCTGCCGCAATAGCTGGATAGCTTGCTGCAAATGCTCCATCCCCACAGCCAGTGCCAAGGACAAATCCCGGACAACATCGTCTGGCTTAACTTCGTAAGCAATCATCGCCAAGACGCAGTCCTTGACGATCTCGATGATTCGATCCATTTCAACGGAAATAGAGTAAATATCCTGGCGATCAAAAGGTGTCGTAAAGGCATCGACAAGCTTTTTTTCCATATCCATGCGGATATCATCGGCAGCATCAGCGTTTTGAAACAAAGGGCAACCCTCGTACATTTCCCCTGTCTCGACAATGCGGGCCATATCCTGCAGGCCTTCGAGGGTCGCCTGGCACTGGGCTTCCAACATTCCATAAAAATCATAAGAGGTCGGGAAAATTTTATCCAGTAAATTAATTTTCTTCATAAATTTCTCCTCTATAGCAGTGTCTGCAAGAAAAAGAACATGCCCGCCGCGACTGCAGCCGAAGCGGGAATGGTCACTCCCCATGCCAGCAACATTTGCCGGCCCACGTTCCAATTAACCATTTTATAATTGTCCGCAGCACCGACCCCGACAACACTCCCAGCAACAACCTGTGTTGTCGAAACGGGCGCACCCAGCATCGTCGCTACAAAAACCGATCCCCCGGCGGCCAGCTGAGAATTAATGCTGTGTAAAGGTCTTAGGGGGAAAATCCCTCGCCCCAGTGTCTTCATAATCGACCAACCGCCAGACATAATGCCGACGAACATCATCACCCCACAGGCCAGCTTTACCCAAAAGGGAGCCGAAAAATTGGGAATAGTGCCAGCAGCCAGCAGGGCCAAGGTAATCACCCCGACCGCCTTTTGGGTGTCGTTTGAGCCGTGACTAAAGGCCAGCAGCGCCACCATCCCCCATTGTAGACGCTTGAGCCAGACGTTAATCGCAAAGCTGGCACGGCGAAGCAAGACCGAGGTCAACTTTTGCAGACAATACGCAGCAAGGAAACCTAGCACCGGCGAAAAAATCAAGGCCACCACAACGGCGACAATCCCAACGATGCTGCCACTCTTTAGCAAGGCATCCGTGCCCCAATTGACTGTCCCCGGCCCAGTCGCCATCCAGGCACTTCCCGTCAATCCTCCTACAAGGGCATGTGTCGCGCTAAAAGGAAGACCCCACGACCAGGCAATCAGGTTCCAGATAATCGCCCCCAACATCGCCGCCACCAGCACCGGCAGTAGCTGTGAGTTAATCGGAACGATTAATATTTTGGCAACGGTATTCGCCACGGCGCTACCTCCGAAAAGCGATCCCAGCAAGCTGAAGCCCGATGCTAGGAGGACAGCTTGAGCTGGCGTCGCCGCTCCGCAGGAAATAAAGGTCGCCACAACCGAGCTGGCATCACTGAGCCCGTTGGTCAAAGTAAAAATAAGCGTTAGAACGATACAAATTATCAGTAAAACATTGAGTAGGGACATTAATAAAACCAGCCCTGGTTGGCACTAAAAGCAAGAAAACCGTGGAAGCAGGCCATAACTAAAATGATAATCCCGTCCCATTTGTGTTGCTTGAAATTTATTTTAACGATGCGGCGACCTCCGAGAACTTGCCAGATTAAGAGCAATAAAGTTAAAATACCGCCCCAAACATAGATAGGGTTACCGAATACTATAAGCGACATGTCTTTGCGACCCCCTTTGATTAGTTTGACAACAAATTATTTCAGCGTAGAGATATTTATCCTGTCCTTAATCTTAACCTATATAGAGCCCCGGGGGAATACATTGAAGGAGCAGAATCATGATTCTAAAACGTTTATCCTTGCTGTGCCTGACCATTGCTTTATGCACCTATGGGCTTGCTGCACCAGCTTTGGCGGAGGAGACGACAACTTCCGGCGGCATCACCACCCCAGGCGGGGTTGTCAGTCCGGAGCCAGTCGAATTTGACCAACCCGAAGACAGCGACATAATCTCGGACACGCCTGAAGCGGATCTTATCGACGAGCACGTGGAGATTCCTTTGCGAGATGGCGAAGGAACGGTCATCCGCCACGGCTCGACGGATATAACCTTGGTTGCCCGGCTCAACGACACCTTGCCGTTACACTGGAGCAAACAGCTACGCTATACGAAATACCCGATCCCAGTCAACTATGTTTACATCACAGCCAGCAGCGTTTCGGGGCGGGCGCTGCCATCCAGCAAGGCCAAGGTCCTGAAGACTTTTAAAAGCAAAGAGCGGATTGCCGTCACAGCCATTGTTAAGAGTAGTAGCGGT
>CAZWXO010000291.1:0-2647 GCA_964637885.1 uncultured bacterium | reverse complement strand
CCCAGATGATTTCATTATTTACTCCGAAATACTCGTGAATCAACATATTACGCAAGGCAACTATTTTTCGCCATTCAATTTCAGGTGACGCAGTCTTTACATCCTCTGGAAGTCTTGATGCTGCCTCTCCGATGATTCCAAGATTACGGATAACTGCATCCTGCGTTTTGTAATCAGTTAAAAATTCCGCTTTGGTCATTGTAAGTGTATATTCCTGAATTCGTTCAACGGCATTCCTAATATCTGCAATATGCAATCTATAATCTCTAGGCATAAATGACTTCTTCCATAACCTGATCTTTAATTATTTCTTTTAAATTACCATCAAGCACTAAGTCCACAGGAATAGCAAACTTATCCTCAAGTTCGAATTTTAAGTCCATATAATGATCAAAAGTCGGGTTAGGCATTTCAACAATAATGTCCAAATCATTGGCGGTTGACTCACCTCTAGCTACAGAACCAAATAAGCCAATGCGTTTAACTCCATAAGCTTGCTCAAGGTGGTCTTTATTATTCGCTAAAAATTCAAGAACATGCTCTTTTTCTAGAGTCATAACTAACCTCTTTCATCGAAAAACTATCATCTGCAAACATTTTTAGAAAGCACATTTCAATATGCTTAATATTTTTGATTATAGCATAATTGCATTAACCATCGAAACTTGATTAAAATGAGCTGCCCAAAAGGAAAGCCACTAAACTAGCAGATTAATCCCTTGAACTTTTTTTATTAGGCCTTCAACAAGCGCTGCACAGTGCCTTTGCCAACTCCGAGGTCAGCTGCCAGCTTCCGCATGGAAATACCGTGCTCTCTGTGCAGGCTTTTTGTTGCTGTGGCCAGCGCTTCCCGGGTTCCCTTTTCTCCCATATCTGTTATTCCGGCTTTTCTTAGTTCATTTTCCACAAGCATTGCTACCTCTTTTTTTGATTTCGACAGATTTTCGATGTTTACAAAATTTTGTTCCTCTTGAATTCCCATCAACCTGTTGTATTCACCGACCGCTTATTCCTTAGTGTCTGCAATTGATAAAAGTATTCCCGTATCGATAAAAGTTTTAAATGTTGGGTGACGATAAAAATAATCACTGGACCATGGGTGATCAGCGACTGTCTGGCACATACCTGCCTTTACAGGATTCTGATGAATATAACGATGTACATTAAAGAGATAGTCCTCGTTTCCGATAGCTTCACTTTTGTACCTGTTTTGATACAGATGGTCGCTCCGGTTGTATTTATCGTTAAAAATACTACGTAGGCCGTCCCGGTACTGCGCATGGCACCTACTATGCCATTTTCGTTTTCCTTTATCAATAGATGAGTATGGTTGTCCATCAGGCAGTATGCCAAAAACGCTATACTGCCCCTACAAGGCGGGCTAACAGCGTAAAATATTTTTTTCCGGTCCTCATCGTCCATAAAAATATTTCGGCATTCGTTACCGCGGTTCATGATATGGTAATAGCCGCTTTCCAACTTCTGCCGGGCTACTCTTGACATAGCATCATCTCCCTTATGTTTGGCAAGATGATTGCAGCATCCATTTAAGCGGTCCGTAAGGCCCGCCCCGATGGACTCCCCGTGGGGATGTTTCGCAAATATCAAAACTTTTTTGAAATTTTCAGCGTTATAAGGGTTTTTGCCAGAAATGCTGGGAATAAATTACATCAAATGCATAAGTCCTGTAATGATGTCATTTACCAATATCTTTTCTTTAAATACTGCTCCAATTGACCGTACTTTTGATTATTTACACAAGAAGATAATAATTGTTGCGGAGATAAAATTTGATATTTCCGGGGGTCAATCAAGAGTGATTTCCATGTATCTGCCATATTTTTGCCACTACATTTATAAGTCTTCAAGAGCAAATCTTTGTTCCCTTCCGGGATAACATGAATATGTAGATAATTATCTGCTTGTAAAATCTCCTGGTTCTTATTCTTGGTCATTTGTTCTACCCATAGAGTTTGGCGCATTAGTTGGTAAAAAGGTTCATAATAATAAGGTGAATGATTTCCAGTTTTAAGTTGACTTGAATTGTTTATTAATGTGGTGTAGCGACGTTTACGCTCTTCTCCCTTGCAATTAACAGGGTCTTTTTTGTAACCTTCTTTTGCTTTATCCTGGTTATCATAACGCTCTGTATATTTCCATTCTATTGGAATCAACCACTTAGAACCATCCTCGTGCTTTGCATAGATTAGAGCATCGATGGATGTGCAGTAATTCCCTCTAGTCGGCTTACTATTTGCCCGACACTCGTTTAAATGGTCTTCTTCACTAACTGCTTCAAATTGAATGTACCCTTTTTGTGCCACATCTGTTTTAATTTCCAGCACCTCAATAAAATGAGGCGAGATTGTCTTAAGCAACCTCAAAACAGCATTTTTGTCATCGCGTAAAGGAAATAAATGATTGATGCACGCTATTTGAGATGATAAAACATGACCAGTAGGTTTATTCCCGCCCCACCAGGAAATTTTATTCATTGAAAAATAATCAATAACACTATTTCGTATTGGGTCAAATATGTTTTTTGTTCCATCCAGTAAAACAAAGTCCCTCACTTTGCCCATGAACATTTTGCCTGCTTGCCCTTTTCCGAAAAGAGGGCTCCCTTGAATTAAGGCTACAGCCTTTT
>CAZWXO010000290.1:0-2649 GCA_964637885.1 uncultured bacterium | reverse complement strand
AGGGCAGTGTCGAAATGTTGCTTTAGTAAAAGCGTTGCTTGCTTATCCATCCTGCCCTCCCAGCTCTTTCTCAATCTGTTCTATGGTTGGCAGACTGGTTTTTAATTCTTCCGGCAAGGAATCGATGATCTGGTATTCAGCTATTCCCATGGGTTTGGCGTTGTCACTGAGGGCATACTCGGCAACAACTTTATTTTTACTTTTGCATAACAATAGTCCAACCGTGGGGGAATCCTGTTCATCTTTAATATCTTTATCTACGGCAGTCATATAAAAGCTCAACTGCCCCAAGTGTTCCGGCTTGAATTTACCGGACTTGATTTCTATCACAACATAGCAGCGTAGCTTTAGATGATAAAACAAAAGATCAATAAAAAAATCATCTCCGCCTATTTCTAGATGCACCTGCCTGCCGACATAAGCAAAACCTGCCCCCAGCTCAATTAAAAACTGGGTGATATGGGTAACCAACGCTGATTCAATTTCAGTTTCAGCGGCTTCCGCGCCAATGCCCAGAAAGTCAAATTTATAGGGATCTTTAAGCGATTCCCTGGCCAAATCAGATTGGGGCCTGGGAAGAGTTTTGGCAAAATTTGTTACGGCTTTGCCTGTTCGCTCAAGAATACGGGATTCAATATGAATGGTTAATACATTGCGGGACCACCCATTAGCAAGGGCTGCCGCCGCATAGGCGAGGCGCTCATGTTCTGTTTTTAGCTTGCTAAGCAAGACTAAATTATGCCCCCAGGGTAATTGTCCAACAGCTTGTTGGACAATTTGCTCTTCATTCCAAGCTTCGGCAAATCCCCGCATATACATCAGGTTTGCTCGGGAAAAACCTTTCATTTCCGGAAAGGAATTTCGCAAATCCTGGGCTAGGCGCTCAATAACTTTGGCTCCCCAGCCGAATTTATCCTGACGCGACAGAATTTCTCGGCCAATCTGCCAATAAAGAGTGATCAATTCACGATTTACTGCCAGAGTAGCCCGCTGCTGGGCGGTATGAATACGATTTTTTAAATCTGTCAGCCACTCGGCATAACCTTCCGGCTGTTTATCAAGGGAGACCGGAAGCACATGGGCAGGTGTTTCTATTTCCGACTTTTTCATTCCTCGCCCCCTAATGCCTGCATCAGCTGATTTTTCAATGCATCCCGGGTAGCGTTCATCTCTTTAACGATCGCCTCATATTCCTGCATTAGTTCTTCGGGGTCACCGTGGTCAATATCTACCTGATGGGGATTTTTAAAATCTAAATTATAATTTCGCGCCTCGATCTCTTTAACCGAAACATTCCAAGCATACTCCGTTACTTGGCGGTTGTTCCACCATTTTTTTTCCAGATCAAACTCGCCGATAGTCAGCGGCTTGGAACGGGAATAGGATTTGTACCCTTCGGGATAGGGGTGCTCAAAAAACCAGACATCCTTGGTTTGATCGCCCTTGGTAAAAAATAGAATGTTGGTGTTGATGCCGGTATAGGGGCTGAAGACGCCCTTGGGTAAACGGACGATGGTATGGAGATTAAATTCTTGTAGTAGCTCTTTTTTTAGATTGGTTTTGACCCCTTCCCCAAAGAGAAAGCCGTCGGGCAAAACCACCGCCGCCCGTCCGGTGTCGTGCTTTAAAAGGTGCATGATCAGGGCCATGAAAAGGTCGGCGGTTTCCCGGGTCTGATACTTTTTGGGGAAGTTATTTTCAATGCCGTCCTCTTCCATCCCACCAAAGGGGGGATTGGTAATCACAATCTCCACCCGGTCTTTGGGGGTGTAATCTTTTAAGGGGCGGCTCAAGGTGTTGTCGTGTTTGATGTTGGTCGGCACATCAATGCCGTGAAGCATCATATTGGTCAGGGCCAGCATATGGGGCAGGGGCTTTTTTTCCACCCCATGAATAGTATCCTGCAAGGTTTTTTTGTCTTCGGCGGTTTTGATTTGCTTGTCCAGATGTCCGATGGCGCAGGTTAAAAAGCCCCCGGTACCGCAGGCCGGGTCAAGGATTTTTTCGCCCAGTTGAGGATTGATAATGTCCACCATAAACTGAGTTACCGCGCGAGGGGTGTAATATTCCCCGGCATTACCGGCAGACTGCAAGTCGGATAATATTTTTTCGTAAATGTCGTTAAACAGATGCCGGTCGCTGGATGAATTAAAGTCCACATCCTGCTGGATGGTGTTGATTACTTGTCGAAGCAAGGTGCCTGACTTCATATAGTTGTAAGCATCTTCAAAGACGCTGCCGACTACCTTGCCCTGTTCACTGACTCCGGCGGTGGTGGCCAGTTTTTTTAAGGCAGGAAACAGCTCATTATTGACAAAGTCAATCAGCTCTTCACCGGTGATTCCTTCCGGATCAGCGGCCCAGCTTGACCACTGGAACCGAGTTTGCAGCGGTGATTTGTACGCTGTTTGCGTCAGCTTCCATTCCTGCTCTTTATCATCGAAGATTTTTAGAAACAAAAGCCAGACCACCTGGCTGATTCGCTGAGCATCTCCATCGACACCCACATCTTTGCGCATAACGTCTTGAATGGTTTTAATCAAAGTACCTATCGGCATGTCGCATCTCCTTTTTGTTTAAGCGCAATAAAGCTGTGCTTCCAGCTCATGGATGGCCTGTTGATATTGGGCTAGCCCGCCAAACTTTTTA
>CAZWXO010000289.1:0-2649 GCA_964637885.1 uncultured bacterium | reverse complement strand
CAATTTCTTTAAAAAATCGAGGAATTATGCCAATAATTCTTACCAAGATTGTTAACTGTGAAATCTTAATTGGTAATCGCCGACTTTTTCTGCAGTTTCGGACCGTCCCGCTGGCACTTTTATTTCAGTAGCTTCTGATAGTTGCGAATCATGTTTTCTTTCATTGTCCGCTGAAACCATTGCTTGACCTTGGGCATCCGCAGGACGGGTACGGCGAACAGATTGCGCAGGCGGATGCGGTAGTCTTTTTGCGGGAAATCGTAATAGCCGTGCTTTTTGTAATAGCGGTGATCCCCTTGAAAGACAGGGCGCAGGGGGCCCCACATCTCGTCCCGGAATACTTTTTGCCCGCCAATCCCGAGGAAATTTTTCCCCATCGGGATGGGCTCTTCAAGGTGCGCATAAAGGGATGCGGCGAGAAAATCCAGTTGCTTGTCGATGACGCCGGCATCGGCTCCTTCATCGGTGACAATCCCCACCAGCCCTTGCCCGTCCAGCTGGGCGTTGGCTTCCATGATCTGCCGGAGGTTGGCGTTGTCGGCTAAGGCACCGCTGACTAACCAGGCCGTGAAGGCCTTTTCAAGAATAGGTTGGTGCGTCCGGTAAAAACGGCGGTCGACAAAGCGTTTCCAGCGCCCGGAGAAATAGCGCCGGCCAATGGTGGCGGCATTGATGACGGCGTCGTAATAGCGCAGCTTTTCGTAGAGGGGAATGACGTCATCTTTGCCTTCGTAGATACATTGGTTGTCGAGGCCGCAGTGGATGCATCCGAGGCAACCTCCTTTCATGTCGATGGAAGCGAGATCGATGATCTCCAGGGTCGGATCAAAGCGGTGGCTAAATGCATCCACCAGCTGCCCCAGGTTGCTTTGGGGGTCGTAACTGTCAACGAGGATGGCCACTTTTCTCCCGGCTAAAGGGTAGGTTTTAGCGGCGGGGCCGGGCTGGTAACTGAAGCTGGCCCTCGCCGGCGGAGTTGTGGCGGGAGGCGCATCCAGGGCCGGCAGCAGATCCTCCGTCACCGTCTGGTTGACCAGGCGGAAAAAGCGGTCCAGCTCCTGCCGCTTCTCAGCTGCAAAAAGGTCGTGCATTCCAGCGGACAAAGCGGCGATGTGGCGCATGCCCAGATCCTGACACACCTCCTTGACCAAGTTGACGGCGGTATGATCGAAGAAATGGATGGAAGTGGCCAGCTGAGCCGCATACTTGCCGGCAAAGGCGCTGGTGGCATTTTTTTCCCAGATTAGCTCGATGAAACGCTGATAATCCCCGTGCACCCCCATAACGTACAGCGGATAAGCCCAGAGCACCAGGTCGCTCTCGGCAACAGCGGCCGTGAGCTGGGCGAAAGCCTCTTCGTCCCGCTCCAGTTTTCGGATGTGTGCTGCCACGTGAAACAGGGTAAAGCTGTGCTCAGGGTGCTCTTTTTCCAGCCAGGCGACGTATTGCATCGTCACGCTGGTTTTACCTTTGGGACTGCCGTTTAAAACGATGATCTTCATTATTTTCGCTTCCTTCGTATTAATTTATTTTTTTGCTTAAGATTTGTGACTGCGGGACGCATTCTGAAATCGCTGAAAAAGCCATCAGGCTTTTCTCGTTATTAATTCACATTGAGAGAAACTTAATTCAGCTACGTAGTTGCTGAATCTTAGCTGAACTAATCCAGAGCCCCGACAGTATTGATAATTGATATTTGCAAATAATGCTAATATCTTAAAACTGTCGGGCTTCGAAATAATAATTTTTAATCCAAAAACAAAGCTTTTCTCCCCAATTATTAACTGTTAAATTTTAATTGTTAATCCCCGACTTTTCAGTGGTCTCGGACGCATTCTTGCTGCGCCCCTAGGTGCGCTGCAGCTAACACTCGTCCTCGTCTGGGCTGGGCGTCTCCGGTGCATTGGCGGGGGTCGCCCGCGTCTGCGCCAAAAGGCGGTCGCACCAGCCAATGACATAGCGGTAATACTCGAGGCCAAAGAGGAGTGTGCTGCGCTTGAAATAATCCGCCGCTGGGGGAATCAGCGTGTCTAATTCCTCGAGCTTGGCAATTTCTTCCTCTAGGGATTCCCGATACTCCCTCAGGCGAAAAGCCGATCGGGCCGGGGACAGATGCTTAAAAAAGAAAACCCGCAGGAGAAGCTCTTGGCAGCAAGCGCCTTGGGGAATCGGCTGATCCAGCCACTCTAAAAAGGCTTCCCTGCCTGGTGGCAGCAACAAGTAAAATTTCTTGAGCTTGCTCCCCGCCATGGCTTCCCGCTTTTGAATCCAACCTTTTTTACTGAGACGGGCCAGAGCGGGGTAGATGCTGCCAAAGCTGGCATCGTAAAAATTAGCGGTGCTCTTTTCCATCATTTTTTTAAAATCGTAGCCCGTCAGCTCCCGACTCATTAGAAACCCCAGCAGTATGTAATCCACCAAGTTTAGATCGCCTCCCTCACGTAGTGCAAAAAAAGTATATCGATTCGATATACACACTATATATCAAATCGATATACTTGGCAAGCTCTTTTTTTCGATGCGACACGGGGACGGTTCTACTGTCGCACTTTTGCAGCTGAGTGCGACAGTAGAACCGTCCCCGTGTCGCATCGAATTCCTCCAATGGGGATTTATTTCTCAAAGAGACGTAAAGGCACAGAGAAAAGA
>CAZWXO010000288.1:0-2656 GCA_964637885.1 uncultured bacterium | reverse complement strand
GTCGGTGTCTCTAATATAAAACTACGCAACCTCTGGTCAACTTTTCGGGCGTCGCGAAAAATAATTCTGCCAATTAGAAAAACAATAATAAAAACCGCCAGGGATAAAGAAACCAATATCAATTGTGTCATGATTAGCCTCTCCTTCCCTTAAAGAGCTCCTTCTGTGTAGACTTCGATCGGGACGCTAATTCCGGATTGATCGAATTTATCACTAAACTTCGGCCGCAATCCGCGACTGACAAAGTTTCCGATAATTTTACCCTTCTCACCCTTGCCATGCTGTTCGTAAGCGAACAATTCCTGCAAGGTTATTATTTCGCCTTCCATACCCACAACCTCTGTTACGCTGACAATGCGACGACTACCATCCCGCAGCCTGCTTTGCTGAATAATCAGATCGATGGCTGAAGCAATCTGTTCCCGAATCGCTCGAACTGGCAAATCCATTCCCGCCATCATAACCATCGTTTCAAGTCGGGATACGGCATCCCTTGGTGTGTTAGCGTGTAGCGTCGACAATGAACCGTCATGGCCTGTATTCATCGCCTGAAGCATATCTAGAGCCTCGCCCCCTCTAACCTCACCTAGAATTATCCGATCAGGGCGCATCCTCAGCGCGTTACGAACCAAATCACGCTGGGTTATTGCACCCTTGCCCTCAATGTTGGGAGGCCGTGTTTCCAAGGGGATTACATGTTGTTGTTGCAGCCTAAGCTCAGCAGCATCTTCGATGGTCACAATCCGCTCATCTTCGGGGATAAATGATGAAATGACATTCAAACTTGTTGTTTTTCCGCTCCCGGTCCCCCCCGATACCAGAATATTTAGCCTAGCCTCGACGCAATACTGAAAAAATTTCGCTATTTTATCGGTCAAGGTGCCGAATTCGATGAGGTTGGCGACTGTGTAAGGGTTTTTGGCAAATTTTCGAATCGTTAAAATGGGGCCTTTAATCGAAAGAGGATGGATAATGGCATTGATTCTAGATCCGTCCGGTAGTCGCGCGTCGACCATCGGCGAGCTTTCGTCCAGGTGTCGACTCAGAGGTGAAATGATCCGGTCAATAATCCTTATCACGTGGGCGTCGTCCCGAAATTTTACGTCTGTAGTCTCAAGCTTCCCCTGCCGCTCCACATAAACCTGGTCTGGACCATTGACCATGACCTCCGAGACAGTTTCGTCATCAATAAAGGTTGTTATCGGTCCGTACGCCCTAATTTCATTGAACAAATCCTCGATAATCCGCTGAATATTGGCTCGTGGCAGAGCCTTTTTTTCCTGCTCCGACACTTGAATTGTGATATTTTCTAATTCAGCGCGCAAATCATTATCGCTGATCTCGCTGGTGTCTTTTACAAAACCATAGCTATCCCATTCATCCAGCAGCTTTTGCTGTGCCTTTATTTTTAAAAACTCCACATCTCGGTCCAACGCATTAATGCGTGTGGGTTGAAGTTGAATCAGCTCTTCTTCTGGCACAACAGGTCGAGCCTGTCCTTCCAGCCTGCTAAGTAGTGACATCTTTACGCCCTCCTCTGGCGACCGGGGCTCATCCCCTGCGGGACACCTTCCCCAGGAGCCCAGTTAATCAATTTCTGAGCCAGCCCTTCCACTGCAACGCTGACCTTAGAACGCGGTGCCGTCACCACAAAGGGTCTTCCCATGTTTACCGATGATGCGACTGTTTTCAGATCTGTCGGAATTGCCGCCCAAAAACTAGCTCCTAATGATTTTTCTGTTTCCTTAATGCCAATTCCGAAAGTGTCAGTCGATTTATTCAGAATCATCCTTACTTTTTCATGGCTATAGCGCAACGACAGTAAAATTTCCATCGCTAATTTTGTGTCGCGTAGAGTTGTCATTTCTAAGTTAGTCACGATAGCGATGATATCGGCTGCATCTAGCGCTGAGAGAACCGTATCACCAAAATGAGGTGGAGTATCGACCACGATGTAATCAAACTTTTGCCGCAAATACCTTAATAGACGCTCGACGTGGCTTCCATTGACATAATCTGCATATTCGGGTCGGTAGGGTGGGGCCAAAACTGCGATTCCCGAAGAATGGCGAATCAAATATTTCTCCAGGGTTTGTTCGTCGAGCAAGTCAAGCTCGTGAATCAACTCACTGATTGTCAGCTTCGGGATTACATCCAGCATGATTGGCACATCCCCAAACTGCAAATCCAAGTCCATAAGCAAAACTTGTTTATTAGTTTGTTTCCTAATTGCAATTGCCGAGTTAACGGCGACGGTAGACTTTCCAATGCCGCCCTTTGATCCGGCAACGACAATAACTCGGCCCGATTGCTCACCTTTGGCAAGTCCGGCGCCAGGGCCTTTCCTTCTTTCTCTGGCAGATGTCGTGCGAATAACATCAGCCATCTGATCAAAATCAAATGGTCTAGTGATGTACTCCCGAGCGCCACATCCTGGCTATTTCTGACCCGCCGGGTAATCATTTGTGCTACATCCAACCCGTTTGCCATGGGGAGTTCCATATCGACGAGAACAATATTAGGCAACAACACTGCTACCATATCACCGGCTTCATCGGGATCAGCAATCTCTCCGACAATACAAAAATCGCCGCGCTCGACCAACTCGCGGCGGATGATTGCCCTTTCCGCGATGTTTCCGCTAACAATTAAGATC
>CAZWXO010000287.1:0-2657 GCA_964637885.1 uncultured bacterium | reverse complement strand
GGGGGAGCGAAGCTATATTGCTGGGGGAGGAAATGTTTTGCGGCGCTTGACAGTCAACTTAATTGAAGAGGGAATGTATTTGGCTCGTTCCATCAAGTCAGCGGATGGGCGTGTTTTGTTGCAGGCGGGACAGCGCCTGGATGAACGCTACATCAAGCGTTTGCGGGGAATGGGTGTCTATATCGTATATGTTGAGGACAAGCGCCTCGATGACGTCATCGTCGAGGATTTGGTGCGGGACGAGACTCGCAATGAGGGCGTGCAGCTGGCAAAGCATCTCGTCAAGCTCGCGGGCAAGAGCATCTCACCGGCAACGATTAATGATAAGATCGCCGATCGGATTTCCGCCATGACCCATCAGATTGTAAATGAGATTCTCGGTAACAAGAATTTGGTGGTCAACCTGCAGGATATTCGGACGAGCAATGATTATTTGTATTTCCACTCCGTGAATGTTTGTGTTCTGTCGGTTATTTTAGGAACAGTTTTGAAGCTCAAGGAAGAGCAGCTTAACGATTTAGGCAGTGGTGGCCTGCTCCACGACTTTGGCAAATTGGTAGTGCCGGACTATATCGCGGAAAAGGCGGGGCCGCTGGATAAGGATGAAATGGAGATTATGCGTCGTCATCCTCAGCTCGGCTTCGATGCTTTGCGGGGGAATCCCAATGTCAAGCTGCTCTGGGCACATATCGCCTTGCAGCATCATGAATGGCACAATGGGTCGGGCTATCCTCGCGGACTGAAAGCCGATGACATTCATTTGTATGGTAAAATCGCCGGGATTGCTGATGTTTACGACGCCTTGACTTCGGAGCGCTGCTATCGTCCCGTGCCATTTCTGCCTCACGAGGCGATGGAGTTTATCTACGCATCCTCAGGAACTCAGTTCGATCCCAAAATTGTCAGCGCCTTTGCCCGCAATATCGCCATATATCCTCTCGGATCGACGTTGCTGCTTAGCGATGGCAGTCGCGGCGTCGTCATCGATGTCAATATTGATTGCATCACCCGTCCGAAGCTGCGGATTATCGAGGATGAAAACGGGGCACCGCTGGCAGATCCCTTTGAAGTGAATTTGGAGGACGAACTAACCCTTTTTATTAAAAAAGTCCTCTCTTAAAGTGTTGTAAATCTTGCGCGCGTTTTTTTTCTGTGCTAGACTAGCGTAGTAAATTGGATAGTGAATGAGGGTGCCCCGCAAGGGGAGAATAGGGAACCGGGTGTAAATCCCGGGCGGACCCGCCGCTGTAAGCACGGAGCCAGTCGCCAATACCACTGCCACATGGCGGGAAGGGGCGAGTCGGGCGAGGATGTGCGAGCCAGAAGACCTGCCCAGATAAAAATCGCTGCGGACGAAGGTAAAGCCCGTGGCCTCGATGAGGCTGCGGGCTTTTTGTATGCGCAGTCAGAAAAAGTAAAGGAGCTGGAAGACATGGATGAATTAAAAGGAATTATTGCGGGAATCAAGGGACTTGATCAAAAAGCGGTGGCAGCAGCCCAGGTGCAGCTGGATAGCCTGACTAAGCCTCCGGGGAGTCTTGGGGTGCTGGAAGAAGTGGTTTTAAAAATCGCTGGCATCACGGGGGAAGCAAGGCCTCAGGTAAAGAACAAATGCTTGACCGTTTTTGCGGGCGATCATGGGATTTGTGAAGAGGGTGTCAGCGCTTTTCCCGCTGAAGTTACGCCCCAGATGGTGATGAATTTTGTTCACGGCGGGGCGGCGATTAACGCGCTGTGCCGTCAGGCCGGAGCCAAGGTTGAGGTGGTGGACATCGGGGTGGCGACACCTGTTGAAATGGAGGGTGTCACTCAGTGCAATATTCGCCGGGGAACGCGGAATTTCGCTGCTGGACCGGCGATGACCCGGGAAGAAACCTTAGCGGCACTCAATGCCGGGGCACAGATTGCCTTGCGACAGGTGAAGGACGGAGCCAATCTGTTGGCAACCGGGGAGATGGGGATTGGCAATACGACTCCATCCAGCGCTTTGCTAGTGGTTTTTGCAGGAATTGATGTTGAAAAGGCCATTGGTCGAGGGACAGGCATCGACGATGCGGGGCTCGAGCGTAAAGCAGCTGCTATCAAAAAAGGTTTAGCCGCAAACAAACCTGATGCGAGCGATCCCATCGGGGTCTTGGCAGCCGTCGGCGGTCTAGAAATTGCGGGCATTGCCGGGTATATTATCGGGGCTGCTGCGGCTGGGGTGCCGGTGATCGTCGATGGCTTTATTTCCACGGCGGCCGCCCTGACGGCAGCGCGAATCGCGCCAGGGAGTGTCGACTATATGCTCCCGTCCCATTCATCAGAGGAGCCGGGGCATATTCTCGCCTTGCAGGCTTTGGGCATGGAGCCGATGCTGCGGCTGAGGATGCGTCTCGGGGAAGGAACCGGGGCGGCGCTGGCGATGCACCTGGTGGAAGCTGCTTGCCGCATTCAGTCGGAAATGGCCACTTTTGCCGATGCCGGTGTAAGTAACAAGGAGTAGGGATTTTATTAATGCACAGTTCACAATTCTCAATGCACAATTGAAATCGACCGGAATGGGGTGGGTAATTTAGAATTAGCGGTTAATAGCTCAACTTTCCCACCCAATAATACTGCAAGGCGCAAGCATATCTAGGGCAATCCCTTTGCGCAATATCATCACAGCGGTGCTT
>CAZWXO010000286.1:2297-2661 GCA_964637885.1 uncultured bacterium | reverse complement strand
CAGGTTAATGAGTATCTACATGATTTGCAGCATCCAGGTGGTCATGTTAATTTTGTGTAAAGCGAATAGGAGAAAGTAATGGCTAGTGTAATTTCGCCCTACAGCAATTTAAAAGTTTTTGCGCACCCAGATAGGCTGGACGCTATTGCCCGCGGGGAAAGAAGAGCGCCACTGTATGTTTTTATCAACCCAACTAATGTTTGCGATCATCGTTGTTTTTATTGTAGTTATCATGACGCTGATTTGGGGCTACGGGACGTTGTCTGTCCGGGTGACCAGATTCCGTGGTCGAAAATGAAGGAAATAATCGCAGATTTGTCAGCCATGGATGTCAAGGCAGTCACCCTTAGCGGTGGAGGGGAGC
>CAZWXO010000286.1:1695-2287 GCA_964637885.1 uncultured bacterium | reverse complement strand
TAAAGCCTGACAACGTTGGTGTTGTAATTTGAGGGTATTGATCTGTCCATGCTGACTAATGGCAATCGCCTTACAGGAGATGTCGCGAAAGCCCTAGCGAAAGCCAAGTGGTTACGGGTTTCTTTTGATGCAGCTGACGCCAACACATATGAAGAAATAAGAGGGCTTGCCCCAGGTGGGTTTGCCAAAGTGTGTCAGAATATTACTGATTTTGCCCAGATAAAAGATGCCAAATGTGAGTTGGGGATAAATTTTGTTGTACATCATCAAAACGCTCATCAGATTTTTCAAGCGGCCAAGCTTGTTAAGGAGCTTGGGGCAAATCACATTAAAATTTGCGCGCGGGTAACTGCAGACTTGCTTAACTATCACCAGTCTTTCAAAGAAATGGCTCTGGCTCAGATTAGGAGGGCTGAAGAAGAAGTGGCTGATGAAACGTTTGCCGTGGTTAATAAGTATGAGGATGATTTCAAGTTTTCCCTCATTTTTAATAGAGTCTACCAAACTTGCTATATTAAAGACCTAGTTACAGTAATTGCTGCCGACTGCAAAGTGTATTTTTGCCACGACAAAGCCTACGTTTGTTCCGGAG
>CAZWXO010000286.1:310-1685 GCA_964637885.1 uncultured bacterium | reverse complement strand
AGAGTTTATGGTTTGCCCCTGAGACTTCTCAGCGATTTAGCGCCCTTGATGCGCATAAGGAATGCCAGCACCATTGCGTTTATGATGACCGCAATATATTGCTCAATTCCTATTTTGGGCTTGATTTTCAGCACATTAATTTTATTTAAGGTAGGTGGAAAGTTTGCAGGAATTAAAAACTATCGGGCAATGTTTGCGCCAGGATATATTTAAAATGGCTTACCGCGCCGGCGGGGCCCATCTTGGGGCTTGTTTTTCGGCAGTGGACATACTGGTTACTTTGTATTTTAGCGGAATTTTGCGCTACGATACCCAGGCACCATGCTCGCCCGGACGGGATCGTTTTATTCTTAGTAAGGGTCATGCCAGTGCGGCCCTTTATGCGACTTTGGCCCAGTCAGGCTTTTTCCCCCGGCAATGGCTGTGGGAGTATTGTCAGCCTGGCTCCACGCTAGGGGGGCACCCCAATATGCTGGAGGTGCCCGGGGTCGAGGCCTCCACGGGAGCATTGGGTCATGGCCTAGGCTTTGGGGTTGGGCATGCTCTAGCTGGCAAGCTAGACCACGCTGATTATCGTACTTTTGTCTTATTGGGGGATGGTGAATGCCAAGAGGGTTCGGTATGGGAAGCCGTGCTTTTTGCTGCTGCCCAGCAACTGGATAATCTTACGGTGATTTTAGACGCTAATGGTCTGCAGGCTATGGAAAAGCTACCAGACATTATCCCTATGGAGCCCTGGGCAGACAAATTCGCAGCTTTTGGTTGGCAGGTAACTGAAGTGGATGGGCATGATTATGGGCAGCTTGTTAAGGGTTTAAAACAGGATGCGTCGGCCTCGGCCCCGCGCCTCATAATCGCTCGGACAGTAAAGGGCAAAGGTGTTTCCTTTATGGAAAGTGTTCCGATTTGGCACTTTCGTATGCCGGACGAAGGCCAGCTTGCCATCGCTCTGCAAGAGCTGGGTCTAACCCGAGAGGAGCTGGTAAACTATGCGTAATGCTTATATCCAGGCGCTAAGTAATCTGGCACGGGAAAATCCCCAGGTTTTATCTCTAGTAGCTGATAACGGTGCCATTGTCTTTGATCAGTTTCGTCAGGATTATCCTGATCGTTTTATTAACTTTGGCATTGCCGAGGCCAACATGGTTTCTGTGGCGGCTGGTCTGGCAGCTTGTGGCAAGCTTCCCTTTGCCTATACCATTGCCGGCTTCATAACTATGCGGGCCTTTGAGCAGTTTCGCAACGACGTCTGTTTGCAGCGGCAAAATGTCAAGCTGGTTGGTGTGGGTGGTGGGATTGCTTATAGCAATTTAGGGCCTACTCATCATGCCCTGGAGGATCTGGCCATCATGCGGGTATTGCCTGAGATGACGAT
>CAZWXO010000286.1:0-222 GCA_964637885.1 uncultured bacterium | reverse complement strand
GCCCCGGTTCGAATGTTGCCATCATCGCCTGTGGCTCAGTGATTCAGGAAGCCTTAGCTGCGGCGGGCAGCCTGGACCAAAGAGGCATTTCGGCCATGGTGGTCAATATGCCTTCAGTTAAGCCGCTAGACGCCGCTTTGATTGCCGATATTGCCGGGCAGGTTGGTCACATTATCTCCCTTGAGGAGCATAATGTCATCGGAGGCCTTGGCTCTGCCATCG
>CAZWXO010000285.1:2051-2663 GCA_964637885.1 uncultured bacterium | reverse complement strand
AAAAACGTTGTCTACCAACCGACATAGAAGAATTAATGGCAATAACTGGATTGCCATCATTCTTGATACATATTCCGCTTAAATGATCACCCATTTGATAAAAAACCGAAGTAAGTCGCGTGATTGTATGTGCCAATGAAAAAATATCGATTGGCGATGTAGTATCTTCACCCAGTGCTTTGCGCAAGCTTAATGCTTTGGTGCTAATATCTAGTTTATCTATCAATGCAATCGCTCCTCAACAATCGTGTCATAAAATTAGAGTTTAAAGCAATTCTATTTATGGCACTGATCGTCTCTAAATCCTCTTCGTTAATTTCACTAGCCCTGAGAGCAAATGAAATTCGGTTTGTCGGGATGGATTCTTCAGTAAAGCTGTCTGTGGTAACCCCAAATAATGCAGATAATTTATCCAACATATCTGAAGTTACGGGGCGCTCATTTTTTTCAATTTTTGATATCAAGCTTTGGTCAACTTTTAAATATTGAGCAAGATTGCTCTGCGTAAAACCGCTCTGTTCCCTTAAAGCCTTTATGTTAGTACCAATTCTTGCAATAGCATTGTTCATAGCAATTCATCCTCCTTTACTATTATTATATGCAATCCTTGTC
>CAZWXO010000285.1:1604-2041 GCA_964637885.1 uncultured bacterium | reverse complement strand
CCATGATTCTGAAAATGATTCCTCATTGAAAATTGCGTCATAAATCGGTTTTAGAAATGTCGTTATCTCTTGCATGACATCGGAAAGCTGCAAATCAGACACATTGATTTTCTTGAGGAACGCTTTCCACATTGCATTCCGCTTCGAGTCATCATAAAAAGATGGGGCAAATATAACAACATCCTTCGCCAATAACGTTTTCCTCCGTTTTAATGTTTCGAGCACTGCCAATTTGAGCTTTTCACCGTCAAATCGGTTCATTTGAGGAGTGTGTAAATATCATAAAAATCCTTCATTCTGCTGTTTGCTACTGACAACACAACCATAGCATGAAATTTCTCTGCAATGACGGATTCAACGGAGTAAACTTGAATTTTTGATATCCCCATATCCAAAAGAGTTGGACATGACATCAATTCTGGCTTTGGAACCACTAT
>CAZWXO010000285.1:0-1594 GCA_964637885.1 uncultured bacterium | reverse complement strand
CCCATCGATCCGATAATTTTCACGCGAACACCTTCATAATCCGCATCCTCCTTAATTCGTTCAACGCCGATACTGTCAGAACTAAATGACAAACCATCATCCAAGCAATCCACTATACATATCTCCTGAAAGATACTTTTGATTCGCTCCATATCATTGCTTAACTGATGAGCCAGAAAGTCGATGTCCTTAGTAGGCCTACCTTTATATTCCGTGAGGAAGAACATCAGAAGCCCACCCTTGAGTATGAAATGGTCTACATATCCAGAAATAGAAAGCCTGTGTAGTAGCCTCTCCTGCATGTACAAAAGCAGTACCGAGTCAAATGGCCGCTGCTCCACTTTGGCTACGTTCGTCAGCCTTGCCCTTACGGACGCCGCCATATTTTTTATATCTGTCGTCATACAAGCACCTCCAGATATTCTTTGACGAGTTTTTGCACCTTGCACTTTCCGGCATACAGCATGAGTTTTTCTAAATTCCTGTCACTCCGTTTCAAATACTCACGAAGCCCTTCTTTCACCATCTCAATACCGATTTTATTCCGATACCGGATACAATCACAGATGGTTTTTTCCAAATCGTATACTTTGACTTTATGCCCTGCTATGTCTACTTCCACAGAACCCAGCTCATACAACGACTTAGTGAAGAATACTATTTTTATGGGTGGATATGACGGAAGGTTCACTTTACAGCTTCGTTCGATAGCCACTTCATACTGCCATGGATTATAAGTGGTTAGTCCGTGGTAAGCCAATGCCGACTTAAGACAAAGCACACCCGAAGGAATGATTCCGAAAACCTCGACCAATTCATAAGCATAGTCAAAATCGTAATCGCGCCATTTATAAAATCCAGTCTTAACCTGTTCAATAATCTCATTTTTTCTCAACTCACTGATATAAAAGCGGTTGATTCCAAGCGCTGTTAGTTCTCTGGTCGCTACATATCCCTTGTTATCAAAAAAAATAGCTTTGATTTTTTTAAAAATCTCCTGATTCATTGAATTTATCCTTCCCCATCTATTTAACATAAACACTGCATATTTCTACTTATGCAGTGTTTATGTTAAATTTATTATAGGATAAATTTTTAAATAAATCAATATCGCCCACTAAGTGTTCCGCTTTCGTCGCAGCCACTACTGAGGTGTCGGAAATAAAACTGCTGAATTAATATTCCAATCTAATCTGACAGCAATGTAAAACACAAGCAAAAGTGGCCAATAAGAATACAGCACTTATCATTTCATTCAGCAGTAAATTAATTGCGGACACTTTCGCCAATCAGGAAGCTCCCTCGTCCAGTCCCCCGCCCACTCCAAGACTTCCTCATGGTCCGGATGGTTAAAACTGTCCATAGTTTCGCAAAAATTAAGAAACCCACCCACGCCGCCCACATCTCGGCGGCAAGCTCTTCGTTGAATTTGTCGCCCTTTTATTGATAATTAGCCAAGAGGGGAGGCGACAATTTGCACCTTCCCTTAGGGCCCGTATTTAACTAAATCACACAGTCGCTTGTTTTGATAAATCCGCTCCTTGCCTATTTTCTCAGAAGCAAGGAAACCCTCTTTTTCAAGCGCTGCTAGATA
>CAZWXO010000284.1:0-2664 GCA_964637885.1 uncultured bacterium | reverse complement strand
ATTAAAAAGGGAAGTCAATTGCACAATAAATGCTACATCTGTGAAAAAGGGGGACACAGTCGGGAAATGGTATTGATTGGTAAACCCGGATTTGATTACTTTATCAAGTATGTTTACAATGACCCGAGTAAAAAATGGAGTCCCACACAAGGATGCTTCGAATGTGAGAAATGCAGACGATTGGTTTGCTATACGCATAGCGATGTTGATAAGCGTTGTGACTGCGGTGCCTGTGATTGGCAGGAACGCACTTATGTACAAATTGAATTGGATAACGAGGAAACAGATACACAACCTTTGTTAAACTCAATGGAACAACGACAGCCATCTGCTAAAACAAACAAGTCAGGGATAGAAGCGTTTTTCAAAGGACTTTTTAAAAACGAGCTTAGCTTAGTAAAGCAAGGCATCAAAGCCGGGGTTGATGTAAACATGCTTTTGGGCGAGGGCGGTGAAACGACTCCTCTCATCTTTTCAGCTCTCAACGGCAATAGTGATGTGTGCAGTGCATTACTGGAAGCGGGTGCAGACCCGAATCAGCGAAACAAGCGAGGACACCTTGCCTTGTGCGAGGTTTTGGCTAACACAAAGCTTTCTTTAGAGAATCGCTTACATATCTCCAAGTTCCTTCTTGATCATGGTGCCGATCCGAATGGGCTAGACTGGGGACGACCCGCCTTACAGTTTGCACTGGAAAGTGAACAACTCGTTTCTCTTCTTATGGCGTACAGAACAGATATCAACAAAGTCAGCGAATATCATGAATTGGCTGGGCCAAGGCAGGGTGAGAATTTCTTGTATCATGAAAACACCATCCGCTACGCCTGCAAGATCGGCGCAATGCCCGAAGTTATTAAAGCACTTCTTGCTGCTGGTGCCGACCCTTTGTTGCCCAATAGTGAAGGCGATACGGCCTGGGACTTTGTGAGTAACTTTCTTCATAAAGCGCCCTCCGAGCCTATTCCATCCGGGAGGGAGGGTTCGGTTAAGCGCATGCTTCTTCAAGCCAGGACTACGTTATATGAGGATACAGCAAAACTTCTCAAACCCATCGTCCTGGACGCTCGCTTTGACCTGTTCATCAGTTCTGACAAAAGCAGTGGCTGGGGTGAGTTTTACCGGGGTCGTTTGGAGCAGACGGGCAAGCGCATCTGGTCATCCGAACTGCTAAAGCGGCGGCTACCTTACTATGGAGAGGTCATGGAAACACACATCTCCCATGCCCTTGCCGCTGTCGTTTTCCTATCACCGATGCACTTCAGTGCGGATCAAGGATCTACTGAACGCAAACGGGAGTTGGACGCTTTGGTTAAACGGTTTTCATCAATGCCCGAAAAACTCCTGATCGTGACTTCCAGCGAGGAGAGCAAAGACCTGCTGACGAAGCACCCGGAACTGAAACCATTCCCCTCATTCCATCTTGAAACGGGAAAGGTGAACGAATTATGGGCCACTCTGGCGGCTCTTTGTGGTCTGTCTGAAATTCAACGAGAAGATGCTTTTCAGGATCTTCGGCAGATCGGCAGACCGTCCTATGATTGCTTTATCAGTTATAGAACGGTCTCTGTGCATACGGTGCGTTTTCTGGCCGAACAATTGGTCGCCAGAGGAGTCAAACTTTGGTTGGCCGAATGGGAGATCATGGTCTCTGGGCGGAGAGATTTTCAGGAGTCTATCAATCACGGCATTGCCTCATCAAGTAAGGTAATTTGCTGTACAAATTCCGGTTATGCCCAGTCGGATTATTGTCAAATCGAAGCGATGCAGGTACTTGATGTTCCCGGCAAGGAAAGTCGCCATATTCTCGACCTTCGCCTTCCAAATGAAACCAATTCTGTATCGGAAGCTCTGCAAAAATACGGTAGCGAATCGGTTATTCACGATGAGCAAACCTTGCAAAACACATGGGAGTCATGCTGTCGATTCCTCGGGATTCAAAGCAGCAGGTTACCTGATCGAACTATTGATGGAATTAGCAAACAATTTGAGGTCGCGGGAAATCCGTTCCAAATCGCAATGGATACCAAATGGGAAATACGACCTGTCGGCAAGCAGATTCGTGGAGGCAATACGGTTATCGCCTTTTTCTCACAGAAAATAGGCTCAGGAACACTTGAGGGAGAGTTGGTCGTTGGTCCATGGGCGATAAGTTTGCCAAGTCAGACAGATATCAACGATCGTGATATGTTTGAAGCTATCATTACAACCCTTCGCGAATGGAACCGCCACGGAAAAATTCTCTACCCGAAAGGTGTGCATGTAGTGCATATACCCGCCTTGCATACGGCATCACAAGTGATCGCTCATCCGGCATTTACCTATCTTGATTCAGGAGCGGATAGTGGAGAACAAGGCAAAGGCTTGAGCGTTCCACTTAGCGATTGCATCTGGCACCGGAAATATAGCATTCGTGTTGGGACACCGCACATGCCATCTGAAATGGAATTCTGCTTTGACTTCGACATGCGCGGAGTGGCGCACAACGACTTCGCCACCTTCTGCCGCTATGCTTACCTGATGGATGATCTGGTTAGGGGATTGAGTTTTCATGATAAAAATGAGGAATTACACCTCTAATTTGAAGATTATTTTTAATTAATAATGCATTCAGTTTTATAGCCCATGATGAAAATGGTCTAATAATTGATGGTTCAGCAATATATA
>CAZWXO010000283.1:0-2686 GCA_964637885.1 uncultured bacterium | reverse complement strand
TATTTATGAAAGCTGCCCGTCATATTTTTCACCGAGCCGGCAAGGCCGTTATGGAGTACGAAATGATCTTGCCTGAGGATAAAATTGCCATCGGAGTCTCAGGGGGCAAGGACAGCATGGCTCTGCTAGCTGCTTTGGCGCACCTGCGGCGAGTTGCGCCCATCGACTTCTCCCTGTTGGCCATCCATATTGGAATGGGTTGGGAGGAAGATTCTTGTGGTGCCGCCATCATGTCTGATTACTGCCGCAGCCTCGACATTCCCTTCATGATTGAGGCGACGGATATTGCCAAAATAATTTTCGAGGTGCGTCAGGAGACAAACCCTTGCTCACTGTGCGCCCGAATGCGCAGCGGTGCTCTGCATAATACAGCAAAGCGGGAAGGATGCAACGTCGTCGCCCTGGGACATCACGGTGACGATGCGATTGAAAGCCTTCTGATGAGCATCACGCAGGAAGGGCGCGTACGGACCTTTGCCCCTGTAACCCAGTTGACGAGGAAAAATCTCCGCCTGATTCGGCCCCTTATCCTTGCCTTCGAGTCCGAAGTCATTGCCATGGTTAAGGAATGCCATATTCCTATTTTCAAAACACCCTGCCCGGCTTCGGGACAGACCGCCCGCAACAGGGCCAAAGAAATTATCGACCAAATGGAGGGCGAAAGCCCCGGCACGCGTCAGCGCATGCTCCGGAGTCTAAGCAAAGAGCCACGTCTCTGGTAAGCAAACTACAAGGGCATTGACGGTAATCAAGCTACCCGATCGACTGCTCCCCCTCAGAAAAGGCGCCCCACCCAAAAGATGGAAGCGCCCCTGCTGCAAAAATTATTTTTATCATTGACTTAATTGTGCACCGCGAATTGTGCCCTAATTTCCATTAAACTTCGTGGACAATCCTTCCGTCCGAAACCGTCAACAACACTTGCGTGTCAAAAATGGCTTTCGGCTCGACGGTGAATAAATTTCGATCCAGGACAATGACATCAGCCAGATAGCCAGCTTGCAACGTACCTAATTCATCCTCCATAAAATTCATATAAGCCGTCCCGGCAGTATAACCCCGCAGCGCTTCGGCCATCGTGATTTTTTCTTGTGGGTTCCAGCCTCCCGGAGGATTGCCGTCGTCGAACAGTCGCGTTGTCGCTCGATAAATTCCCGGGAAAGGAGCCAGGTCGACGATAGGGTAGTCTGTCCCAAAAGAGAGTTTCGCCCCCGCATCCAGCATCGAGCGCAGGCGGAACACCGTGTCTTCCCGCTTCGGCCCCACCCGGTCCGGATATGGATTGTCGGCAAAATCAGGTGTAATCGCGATTGCTTCCAGCTGGAAAGCGTCGATAACCCCCAGCTGCGCAAAACGCGGCACATCCTCTGGGTGGACTATTTCACAATGTTCGACACAATGGCGGGAATTGCGGACTCCGTTAACCCGGGCCGCTTCCTCGTAATAGTCCAGCGCCAGCCGGCAGCTTCCGTCTCCGCAGGAATGCAATCGTACCCGAAAGCCCTCGGCATCCGCCGCCAAAATCCATTGCCGCAGCACCTCCGGCGGCAGCAGCGTATCACCACGGCTTTCCGGCTTGTCGGCGTAGGGTTCCACCATATAGGCTGTGTAGGTCGTGCTGACACCGTCGACAAACTGTTTCAGTCCGGAAAACCGCAGCATGTCCGTGTTATAGTCACGACGCAAAGCCTTGGCCCGATCCAGATCCCCATTCATCTGACTAAGAAAGAAAATCCGGCTGGTCAGCTTGCCCTCGGTTTCAAAGCGGCGGTACATATCCAATTCCTGCATGTCCATCCCCGGCAAGGGGAACATGTCGCTCACCCCAGTGACGCCGAGGCGGGCGCATTTTTGAAGAAAACTTTCCAAAATCCGCTGACTGCGCTCCGGTGCAAAAGTAAAGGCCTGTTGGCATAGACCCATGGCGGTTTCGTACAGAAAGCCTGTCGCCTCGCCGCTGGCATCTCGCATAATCTCGCCGTACGGCGGGTTAGGAGTGTTTTTGTCGACGCCGCACATTTCTAGCGCCTTGGAATTGACCCACGCACCGTGGTACTCGGCGTTAAACAAAAAGACCGGGCGGTCCGGAATCAGCTTATCCAGGGAATGCCGGGTCGGTAGCACCTTTTCATCCCAGAAAATATGGTACCAAGAGAATCCCAGCACCCAATCGTCGTCAGGGTGCTCCGCCGCATAAGCCGCTACCATCCTAGCCGCCTCTGCCTCGTTTTTAGCGTCGTGAAGATTAACAATCTCTTGGGAAAGCGCCCCCATCTTCAAGTGCAGGTGATTGTCAAAGAAGCCGGGCATAATCAAGCCATCCTCGTAGCGCTTGATTTCAGCGCCCTCTCTGGCACACGCCAGCACTTCCGCTTCATCCCCTATCGCCACAATTCGATTGCCGGCAATTCCCACCGCTCCCTGCCGCGGCAGATCATCTTTTCCGTCCCATATTTGCCCGCATAGGACCAGCTCCGCCTCTCGGCATTCTGGTAATTTACTCATCTAGCCCGCCCCCTTTTGGTATTCTTGCCAATCATTTATGCAATAATCAGACCACTTGGCATGGCAGATAAACTTCAAGTGATTTAGGAAATTCAGATTTTCTTGCCCTCCGCCTCGTTTGCGCCCTTTTCCCGCCAGGGGTCGCTGGCCTGCTCTTCTTCGCGACTTGTGTTAAAGGTCA
>CAZWXO010000282.1:1317-2696 GCA_964637885.1 uncultured bacterium | reverse complement strand
GTAGCTGAATTAAGTTTCTCTCTACGTGAATTGTGAATTGTTAACGAAAAAAGCCTGATGGCTTTTTTCAGTGGTCTCGGACGGTCCTCATGGCCCACTCCAATCAGACCTTCTTTGTGTAGCAATGTTACTGTCGAGCTACACATCCTTTACTCAATAGACCGGGAGGTAATACGATGTCCGAAATTAAATTTGAAATCATCAAAACTTTAGGTGTGCTTTCCACATCTGCCAAGGGGTGGAGCAAGGAATTGAATTTGGTTAGCTGGAATGACCGCGAGCCATAATACGATTTGCGGGAATGGGACCCCGAGCATCAAAAGATGGGGAAGGGCATAACCCTAAGCAATGACGAGCTGGAAAAGTTGCGGGATATTCTTAGCTAAATTTAGTACTGTGCGGAAGAACACGGGGACTGTTTGGTCAAGACCCCCAAAGCGCTTGTCTATAGGTACGGTTAAGCTTTGAATGTTTCAATCGACAGCCAATAAGCACTTCGCAGCGATGGGTGCCACTTGTGGTAGATCTCTCAACTGCTACTTTCATTTTTTGCACCCTCGGCACAACATTTTCGACAAAATCATAACAATATTCATTTTACTTGTCTCTCCTTGTAATTTAATGTTAAACAAAATCGGCAAATATGGAGTTTATATAGTAAAGGCTATTATAGTGATGACTATAATAGCCTTTACTATATAAATCTTAGGTGCTATCATAGGGCTGGGAGATGATGCTATGTTTGTCGGGCGAAAAGAAGAATTAAAATTTCTCCAAGATAAATATGCCAGCGATAAGGCTGAGTTTGTCGTCTTGTATGGCAGACGGCGAATTGGCAAAACGGCGCTGGTCCAAGAGTTTATTCAGGGGAAGCCGCATATTTTTTATTCTGCGGTGGAAATAACCGATAGTGTCCAGCTGATGAAGGTCACGAATATTGTCCAGCAGTTTTTTAAGCAAGAAATCTATAGTGAGAAATTTTCGGACTGGGAGGCAGTTTTCAGGTTTATTTCCGACCATCAGGACGCGAGGGAAAAGCTGGTGCTGGTCTTTGATGAATTCCCTTATATGGCAGAGGGGAACAAGAGCATCTCCTCGATTTTGCAAAAGCACTGGGACCATGTTTTCAGCAAGCAGAATTTGATGATCATTATCTGCGGCTCCTCGATGCGGTTCATCGAAAGCGAGGTTTTAAGTGAAAAAAACCCTCTCTATGGCAGGACGACCGGGATTCTAAAAATGGGTGAGCTGGATTTTGAATCGGCTCGCGGGCTCATGGGCGAGGGGGGTCTGGTCGAGCATCTGAACTACTACAGTGTCTTTAGCGGGGTGCCATACTACCTCGGCATGATCGATCCGAGGGATACTTTTACTGGTAA
>CAZWXO010000282.1:685-1307 GCA_964637885.1 uncultured bacterium | reverse complement strand
AAATATCTTGAATAAAAACTCGGTGCTGTTTAGCGAGGTGGAATTTTTGCTCAAGCAGGAGCTCCGTGAGGTAGGCCAGTATAATGCGGTTATCGAATCCGTTGCGATAGGTGATACGCGCCTCAATGACATTTGCCAGAAAACCGGGATTGAAAAAAACAAGTTGCCGTTCTATATCAATAATTTGATTGATCTGGGCATCATCAAAAAGGAATTTCCTGCGACGATTAAACTTAAAGAGCAAGCGAAAACAAGGTCGGGGCTGTACAAGATCGACAATGGATTTTTCAGGTTTTACTATGCGTATGTCTACCCCTATATGTCCGAATTGCTTGATGGCGGGGCCGATATTATTCTGGAAGATGTAATTATGGAGCGTCTGCCAGGGTTTGTCGCCAGTACTTTTGAAAAAATCGCCATCGATAAGGTCAGAGAGCTTGCCCGGGAGGGGGTCTTGCCAATTCGCCCGATCCGCACTGGCCGGTGGTGGGATAAAGATACGGAAATTGATATAGTTGCTTATGACCACCAGGATAACTATTTATTTGGCGAGTGCAAATGGCGCAATGAGAAAACCGGGGGGAAAATCCTTGAACAGCTTCGCGGGAAAGCCTTGAAAATA
>CAZWXO010000282.1:0-675 GCA_964637885.1 uncultured bacterium | reverse complement strand
GCGATTCTACTTTTATCCTGTTTGCTAAAGCCGGGTTTACGGATGAGTTAATCAAGCAAGCAGCCAGTGACAAGGGGCTGATTTTGGTCGATTACTCGGGTACAGTGCCCCAGCTGCGCTAAAATTTAGTTGGCCACAGGGGCGGGCCGGGTGGCCAAGGTTGGGGCATGCGCTCCTCTTGCGGCTATGGTTGCGGATGCCGCTGCTTCTCGATGGATTTAAAAAATAGGTGGATTCCTTCAAAATAATGTTGTTTCAATCGCTCTTCTTTTTTACTTTTAAATAACATTTGTGTATACATACCTTCGAGGAGAGATGTATAAATGAAGACCAACCCGTCAACGTCATTTGCCTCAATCTCGTCATTTTTCAATGCTTTTTCGAACAAAGTCTTTATAAAATCGTCGTCTTTTTTATATACCGCATACAAGCGATCATGGTAATTCTCCACCAACGATCCCAGAAAAGACTCTGGTAGAATCGACAGGAATGGGTTTCCTACCGCTGCGCAGTACAATTCTCCATAGCAGATTAGCTTTTCAACCGCCGTTTCCTTTTTTTCGACTTCCTGTATGACATGATCGAACCATATCCTGTCATACCATTCCTCAACCATGGCAACATATATCTCATCCTTGCACTGGAAATACCAATATACTCCGCCCTTGCTTATTT
>CAZWXO010000281.1:0-2720 GCA_964637885.1 uncultured bacterium | reverse complement strand
CAGCTGGTGAACGCGGGCATCGGCAAAGTCCTCCATCCGCACCATCTCTAGGAGCTGGGCGGCGCGGTGACGGGCCTGGGGGCGGGGACAGCCCCGCATCTCCATCCCGAACTGGACGTTCTCGGTGACGTTGAGCCACGGGAAAAGGGCTGGCTCCTGAAACATGACGGAGCAAAGGGGGTCAGGGCCGGTAACGGGGTGACCGCCTATGCGGATTTGCCCATGGGTCGGCAGCAGTAGCCCTGCTAGCATGGATAGCAGGGTGGATTTGCCGCAGCCGGATTCACTGAGCAGGCAAAGGAGCTCTCCCTGGGTGGCCTGGAGCTGGCAATTCTCCAGGGCGACGAGCTTCTCCTTACCTTTTTTATAAGTTTTGGTGACGTTATCCACTTGAAGTAGCATGGGCGACCTCCTTAGGGTGCGACAGGAGAATGGCTTTTTAATTCACAGTGCACAATTCACAATTCACAATTTTGGTAAGAATTATTGGTATAATTCCTCGATTTTTTAAAGAAATTGGGTCGGCCTATTTGGGCAGGTATTGATCCTGATAAAGATCGGTTAAGCTGGAGCCTGCCGGGATAAACTCCAGAGACTCCATGATCCGGGCAAAGTCCGCCATGGCTTGTTGATCCAGCTGGGCAGTGAAGGTAATCCGGGAAAAGGAATCGGCAACGATGGCCTCGGGCAGGTCTTTACCGGTGACCAGGGCAATCTGCCGGGCGACGGACTGGCCGGCGGCGGCGGGGTCGGCCTGGAGCAAGTCGATGGCCTCTAGGTGAGCCAAGAGAAAAGCTTGGACTAAGTCTGGATGAGCCTCGGCGAACTCCCGGCGGGCGATGACCATGGTGGTGGGATAGGTGCCTTTGGGCCAGATCTGCTCGTCAGTGAGAATGACCTGGGCCCCTGCCTGCTGGGTGAGAATGGCTCCCCAAGGCTCGGGAACGATGGCCAGGTCTAGGTGTTTCTGATCAAAGAGGCCTTGGATGTCTGGGTTGTTGGCCTGGATGATCTTGACAGTGCCTCCCTGAGCCATGTCTTGGAGGTTATTGTCAGCTAGGTATTTGCGCAGGAGCAAGTCCTGAGTATTGCCAAAGTTGGGCACGCCGATAGTCTTGCCGGCGAAATCCTGTGGGCCGCTGACGGCAAGGCCTGGTCTGGCGATGAGGAGAGACCCTCCTTCGGCTGCCCCAGCGATGACGACCAAGTCTCCCTGAGACTTGATAAAACCGTTGATTGCCGGACCGGGCCCGATATAGCCCAAATCCAGCTCACCGGCAAAAAACGCCTCGATTTCCGAGGTGCCGGAATTGAATTCACGGTAGTCAATATTGATGCCCGGGTCGACTACTTTTTCAAAGAGCCCTTGGTCCTTGGCGATGAGAGCCGGGGCGTGGGTAATGTTAGGAAAGTAGGCGATACGAATGGCGCCGGGGGAGTCGGTCGAGGTGGATACACTACAACCGATTTGAGATAAAAGAACGGATGTAGCCAGCACGACGATTGCATATTTTTTAAAAACTTCTTCATATTCCGTGGGCCTCCTATAGGTATCGTTAGTAATATATAAACTATACTCTATCAGTATAGTAGTGTATGCTGAAGTATTTGTCAACGAACAAGAGGGACGGCCCTTAAAAGCAGAACTGTTGATTAATCGGATTAAGTGGGCTTCTTCCCCTAATTTTTCCTATAGAAAATCCTATAAAAGGTCCTGCTACGTTATATTTTCCAACTTGTCTGCTATGTAATTACGAATATCTTTAAAAACGCTGTGCAGCTTGGGATGCTGCTCGATGGGGGTGTGCTCGTAGAAATAAACGCTTACAGAGTCGACCGGCGCCAAAGGGCCATCGACAAGGCGAATAATTTCAGCTAAGTTGATTTCTGGTGGAGCTTTGGCTAAGCGGTAGCCGCCGTCAGGACCGCGTTCACTAGCTACGTAACCGGCGTTTTTTAGTTGAAGCAGGATTTGCTCCAAGTATTTCTTGGGAATAGCGCTAGTTTCGGCGATATGCTTCATTCGGACAGGGGGTTGATGATAGGCTCTGGCGAGATGAATCAATGCCAGACAAGCATACTCCCCTCTTCTCGTTAACCGCATAGCTCCACCTCCTTTTAATAGAGTTTCCCTAGGTTATTTGGCTTTGCCCGGAACAAGAATGACCTTGATGGTTTGAAAGATGATCTGCAGGTCAAAGAGAAATGATTTGTTCTTGGCGTAGAGCAGGTCATAGCGAAGCTTGTCCTCGACACTGGTGCTGTAACGCCCGGTGATCTGGGCAAGGCCGGTGATGCCTGCTTTCATTGAATGGCGGTATGTATACTCTTGAATGTATTCCTCGTATTGGGCGACGTAATGGGGCCGCTCGGGACGGGGGCCGACGATACTCATCTCCCCTTTGAGAACGTTCCACAGCTGGGGTAATTCGTCAATTCTCGTATTGCGGAGGAAAAGGCCACCTCGGATCAGGCGCTGGTCGCCCGCACAGGACAAGGTGGGGCCTGTGTCTTTTTCGGCGTCCTTGACCATGGTGCGGAATTTATACAGTGTGAAGTGCCCCCCTTTGTCGCTGACACGAATCTGTTTGTAGATGACGGGAGCCCCGGATGTGCAGCGAATAAATGCTGCCACACATATCAGTAGCGGAGTCAAAGTTACCAAGCCGGCGCCGGCGTTGGTGAGGTCGGGGATTGTTTTGGAGTAGGTGGTAAGGACG
>CAZWXO010000280.1:2326-2732 GCA_964637885.1 uncultured bacterium | reverse complement strand
TCCAGCAGATTTCTGGCAGCATAAAAGTCGCGACGGGAATATATCCGGCTTTTTCCATTTGGTGTTATAATCCCCTTAGGGAGTGATAAACGTGTCTCACAAAATACTTATTAAATCAGAAGAGGATTTCTTTTCAAATTGCCCATGTACCGGCTTAATATGCAGCTATAAATACAAACTAGAAAACGAAGATGTTAGATGGTTTTTTAAAGATTGCTACGCAAATTATCAAGAGCAAATATTTAATGTAAGTTTTACAAGTTATGTGACCCCTGAGTACAAAGATTACTGGCTTTGCATTACAGCCCAGAAAGTAAATGACATCTGGGAAATAACTCACAGAATGAGCCCCTAAATAAAATCAATAAGTCTAAAACCACCCAGCGGAGTCATACACATATTTGTT
>CAZWXO010000280.1:1004-2316 GCA_964637885.1 uncultured bacterium | reverse complement strand
CGCGTCGATAATTTCTATTCCAAAAAACTTGTACTGATCGATAACGCTTTGCGGGTACTTTTCTTTATACTTCTGCGGAGCTTCGATTTCTCTAACGTAAGCGGTAATATCCATCCAACCCCACCCCCTTCCTATCCGGCCTTTTTTTCCTTCCCGTACAACAGCCGCAGCAGTAGCATCCTGAAAGTTTCCTTGCCCCGCGGCGTCACCAGCGTCTGCACACCCTTCGCCCCCGTCTTCTCATTCACCCAGTCCTTCACCTCGAAGAGCGTCGGCACATGCTCTGCGTAGGGCTTCAGCTTCCCCGCACCATCCCGAAAGATATATTCCTTCTTCATCAGCCAGTTAATCAGCTCCCGCTCCTTCACCTTCAGCTCCTTCGCCGTATCCCGAAAACTCGTCAACAGCCGATGCTCCACCAGTGCGTCAAAATACTCCGCCTTGGGCCTGAGCTGCTCGATCGTCTCCTGAGCAACAAACAAAGCCCTCGCCATGATCCGCTCCGGCGAATTCCACGCCTTCTCAATCTCGATGAAATACGTCCGTAACTCCCTGGCGTTGCGCCCTCCTGACATCATGCAGACATGCTTCGCGATATCCATCGGAACCAGGTAATCTTTGCTGGGTCTGCCCCCGGTACTTTCCGCTAAAATTGGCGTAAAGTCCTCGTTCTCGACAAGCTCTAGCTTTTCAGCTTGATATTTAAACCAATTTGTAAAATCCTGTCCGCACTCCAGCTTTCCATGCAGCACCCTGGCGCTCACCAACGGCTCACCCTTTACCCCTTGCTCCACCTTAATCAGATCATTCATCAAGGTACCCCCTTCCTATCCGGCCTTCTTTTCCGGTTTGTGTACGGAATTTCCATACCCTGTGGGCAAAAAAATATCATCAGGCTTTAGCCCAAACACTTCTGCAATCTGCAAGGCCATTTCATATTTCAGCCTGATCCGCCCTTGCTGCAACGCCGTCATGTATTGCTTTGACTTGCCAATCCGCTTGCCCAGCTCAGTCAATGTCATTCCCTTTTCCCGGCAAATCTCAACTATCTTCGAATTCATCTCACCACCTCCATTTCTACGAGTACGGTATTTGTGTACTTATCATAGTACGCATTTTCTGTACTGTCAATACCCTATGTAAATATTTTTTTTACTTCATTTTATTTACCATCATTTACTAATCTTAATCTAGCACCTATCATAGAAAATTTAACAGGATTTTTTGCTTTGTTTTTTACATAAAGTTCTACATTGTTTTCGTCAGAATATTTTTCTTTCAAAGCTCCAAGAAATCTTTTCTTTAATCCACT
>CAZWXO010000280.1:347-994 GCA_964637885.1 uncultured bacterium | reverse complement strand
AAATGACAAAACTCAATTAGACATAGCAAATCTTCTCAGCACTACACAGCAAGCAATCAGTAGATACGAAAACGGAACAAACGAATTAAACTACGAAACCCTTAACAAACTCGCCGACTACTTCAACGTCACCACCGACTATCTGCTCGGGCGCGACGCCGCCCCCGCCATGCACAAAATACCCGTCCTGAGGGACAGGATAGCCGCTGGCATCCCCGTAATCGCCGAAGACAATGTCGAGTATCATATTGACGTTCCCAGCGAAATAAAAGCCGATTTTGCGTGCAGAGTGCAGGGCGACTCCATGGCCTACGCCGGCATCCTTCACGGCGACTACGTCTGCTTTCACCGGGCCGACTCCGCCCACTCCGGCCAGATCGTCACCACCGCCTGCTTCGACGACGGCTTCGGCAAAGCCAACATCAAATACTACCTCCAGAAAAACGGCGACCACATCCTGCGCAGCGCCAACCCCGCCCATCCCGACCAGGCCTTCACCGAGCGCCACCGCATCGTCGGCACCTTCGCCGGACTCTATCGCAAAGACGAGCCTGGCCTCGAAGCCTACAAAACCATGCTCGCCCTAGGGCAGGAAGCCAAATGGGCCGAAACAATCGCCTCCGTCGCTGACGTCGCGGTCACCCCCG
>CAZWXO010000280.1:0-337 GCA_964637885.1 uncultured bacterium | reverse complement strand
AGTTTAAGAAATAAGCAGAGGAGAGGAATGAATGGACACCACAGCCGCGGCGATCAGCTTTTGGGCACAAGGATCAGTCATTGAAAATGTGTATTATGTGGGCGGGATTTTTTTACTTGTAGGCGTTGCTATTGCAGCAATATCACACGCATTCACAAAAAGAAAAGCTATCGCCATCGATGAAAAAGAAATGATAAAAGAAGCAATTTTTCAAGCGCATATTTTTCGCACCGAAATAATTAATAAATACGCATGGATTGGTCAGGTTATACGCAAGCGCATAAAAAACAATCACATCGACAAAACAAAAATTGTTCGATACCAACACTTCACGCAT
>CAZWXO010000279.1:441-2760 GCA_964637885.1 uncultured bacterium | reverse complement strand
GCCCTGCCCGCCCTTGGCTGTCTTTATTCTTTAGCTTCATCGTGGCTATCATCTACCTGGGAGGGGCCTATTTGCTTTGGTTGGAGTATCGGCTGTGGGTCTGGATTGCTGCCCCTCTGCTAACTGTTTTTTTAGTCTATGCTTACAATGCGGTAGCGGACTTTGTCCGTACGGAAATGGAGCGCCGGCGCACCCGGGCCCTCTTTTCCCGCTATGTCTCCGGTCAGGTGGTGGACAGCCTTTTGGCGAATCCAAAAGAGGCGGGGCTGGGGGGGATTCGTCGGGATGTCACCGTTCTCTTTTCCGATGTGCGGGGCTTTACGACTTACAGCGATAAACACTCTCCTGAAGAAGTTGTGACAATTCTTAACCGCCACTTTTCCGAGATGACACAGATTATTTTTGCCCACGGCGGGATGTTGGACAAATATATCGGCGACGCTATCATGGCCGTTTTTGGTGCACCGTTGCCGACTCAGGATCACCCGCAACGGGCGGTTGAGGCGGGCCTGGCGATGCTAGAGGCTAACCAGCGGCTATGTCAGGAATGGGAAGCAGCGGGCCTGGACCAGCTCAGGATAGGCGTCGGAATTAATACGGGGATGGCCATTGTTGGAAATATTGGCAGTCCGGAGCGAATGGATTATACTGTTATTGGCGGAGCTGTCAATCTGGCCTCTCGCCTTGAGAGTATGTCTAAGACCTTGGGATCACCTTTAATTATCGGCGAAGATACTTTCAGCCGGCTAGAGGTGGATTATATCCAGCAGCGGCAATTGGAGTCCTTAGGCTATTGTGAAGTCAGGGGCATTGCCAAGCAGGTTAAGGTTTTTGGTTTGGTAACGCAAGCAGTGCCGACGAAGGAGGAAGATTGTATTGAAGAAGAAAAACCGCGGTAAATTGACTTTTTGGCTGGTGATGGCCTTGTGTTTTAATCTGCTGCTGCCGCCGGGACTGGGGCAATCCTCGGTTGAGGCGGCGCCGGGGGACACATTCTTTCATGACGTGAGCCAGAAAAACGATTTGTACCCCTACCTTCGTTTTATGTATGAGAAGGGCTACGCCACCGGCTTCCCGGACGGCAGTTTCCGCCCTGATTTCACTTTGACTCGGGCGCAAACTGCGGCTCTTTTGGTGCGGACCAGCGAGTCTCAAGGAGTCGGCGCACCGGCCACCAGCTTTCGCGATGTCGGGGAAGATCACTGGGCCAAGGCCTCCATCGACGCCGCTGTGGCGGCGGGTTTGATGAAAGGCTACCCCGGTGGCCTGTTCCGACCCGATCAACTCGTCACCAGGGCTGAGGCCGCCGCTCTAGCTTTGCGCCTGACTAAGGCCACTGCTCCTGTTCCTGACTTTAGTAATGATATTTGGGATGTCCCGGCGGACAGCTGGGCTAAGAACAGCATTTATACTGCTGTCGATGCCGGCGTTTTTTATTTGAAGAGCCGCAGCCACTTCGCCCCCGATGCCCCCGCTACCCGCGGGGAAATGATCCGAGCCCTGGCTACGATGATTTGTCTGGCTCCGGAAACACGTGATGTCGAGTTGGTCGGCACTGTTAAACGCGTCGCCGGAAGCGTTACCTACGAAAGCTCTAAAGATAGTGGCCACCTTCGGACTGGGGATAAAATTATCGCTGGAATGACAATCGCCACGGGCAAAGACAGTGAAATTGAAGTCGTTTACCCCGATGGCTCTGGGTTTAAAATGCTGGCGAGCAGCATTCTCGTCGTGAAAGAATCCCAAGGACGCCAGAGCATCCTTGCCAGCGGCAAGGCCGAGCCTGCGATCGATTTTCTTAATCTGGATCTTGAGGTAGGCAAGACCTTTATCGCCCTTTCTCCGGCCCCGACCCTCGAGGAAGATGACCTCGCGGCCGCTTCCTCGGACATTGCCTCTCTCGATGAAGGATGGCACCTTTTGGCGGACAATGCCAAAAACGTCTGGTACAAGACAGCTAGGAAGAAAAAAGTAAAAGTTCAGGTGGATATGCCTTGGGGCGTTGCCGGAGCTCGTGGTTCTTACCTCTTAGTCCAAGTCGATCACCACCCCGGTGGAAATTTCCAAGACCAGGGCGATGGTCGTATTTCTGTTCTCGAGGGTAATGGCTTTGCCTCCGGTGGTGGAAGCACAAGCGATATTCCCCCAGGGATGGAAAGTCAACTTAGTGGCCAGGCTCAGTCTCCTTCGCCGCCACAGCCAATGCCACCGAGCACGCAATATCAATGGTCCCAGACCGCCGGTTCGGTGGCGACTCAGGCCGAGCTTATGCAGGAAAACGCTCCAGTTTTAGGGAATCCTATGCCTCCAGCACAGCAG
>CAZWXO010000279.1:0-431 GCA_964637885.1 uncultured bacterium | reverse complement strand
TTCCCCCAGGAATGGAAAGCTACTTTGGCGGTCCTGAACAGCCACCATCCATGCCCGAGAGCATGTCACCTAACACTCAATACTTCTGGTCTGCAAATACAGGCTGGGTGGAAGCCCAGACCATATTGATACAAGAAAATGTTCCTGTCCTGGCTCTGCCGCCTCCACCTGGGGAGCAGCAGGGGACACCACCCCCGCCGTCACCGGAGCAAACTCCAGCCCAGATCATCCAACAGCTGATCCAAATGACCCAACAGGCTGAGCAGGGGGCACCGCCACCTCCAACGCCCCCAACTCCTGATCCAGGTGGCGGGGGCGGGGGCTTGAGTAGCGCCAAAGATTTAACGTTTACAACATATGGCGCCATTAATCCGACTGATAAAACCATTGAATGGGTTCCAGAAAGAGTATTTAGTGATGTTATTGTAGGT
>CAZWXO010000278.1:0-2764 GCA_964637885.1 uncultured bacterium | reverse complement strand
AACCCGGGTTACCGCCGTGAAAGGGCGATGTCTTAACCGCTTGACCATGGGGCCAAAAACTGGTGAGCCATGATGGACTCGAACCATCGACACCCTGATTAAAAGTCAGGTGCTCTGCCAACTGAGCTAATGGCCCACTCCCTAACGGATTCTTATTTTACATTAGCCAGTGACCTCTGTCAACAAAAAATGTTATAATAAAAAAGGCCAGCACCAAAACAATCCGAAAACTATATGTTGGAGGGATGCACAATGACAATTGATATGATTTTTTCCTTTGCCACCGCAATTCTAGCCATCATTATCCTGATAGTAATATGGAGGCGCTATGGGCGCCCCTACACCCCTAAATTTGACGCTGAATACTATCGGGAGCTTCCTGCCGAGTATTCTCCGGCTGAAATGGCAACACTATATCGCGATTACCTTGATTACAGCGATCTGACCGCCACTTTGCTCGACTTAACGCGGCGCGGCTATCTGCGCATCTCCACTGCAACTGACTGCGAGACACTCCACGGATGCAACTACTACTTTGCTTTACAATCCGAAACTAATGGACTAAACTTTAAAAAAAGAGTAGGCGTCTACCCCGACAAAAAAGACTGGACAATGAACCAAGCCCAATCTCTTCCTGACAGGCTTGCTCAGCATGAGCTGAAGCTACTGGAATTTTTATTTAGCAAAGTAAGTGACGGAGAAACAGCCTTTTCCCTTGATCAATTCGCACATTTTTCCCAAACCCGACGGAATGAATTCAATTTTTTCTGGTCATTGTGGCAAGAAAGACTCCTGCAAGTAGCCAAGGAGCGAGGGTTTCGCAACGAAAACGACATCAACGGTGCCCTAGCCGGAGCTGTTATAGGTGTCATCTCAGCGGCTACTGGAGCTCTTTGCTTTATTTTACAGGAGGAATACCCCTTCCTGCAGCTTCCCTACTTTATGGTCACAAGTATTGTTTGCGGCATTTTACTCTTTTTCATTCCCACCTTCATGAACCGACGCTCACCAAACGGCCAAGAAGACTTGGCTAAATGGAAGTCCTTCCGAAATTTCCTTAGGGACTTTTCTAATCTGAAGGATTACGAAATCCCGTCTTTAGCAATCTGGGAGCGCTACCTGGTTTATGCCGTGTCCCTCGGCATCGCTTCGAAAGTCATCGAACAATTGTTGATTGTGCTGCCGAAGATAAAAGACGTCAAATTGGACCAGCGGCATCCAGTCTTAGTTTATGCCACACTTCCGATTGAAACCCTGGCCAATTGTTTAGGACGCATGGATTATATTCTTGGGCAGTCAATCAATAAAGCAAGGCATAACTAAGCGAAAGCCTGAGTATCCTTAATTTTAGTCCGGTAGGACAACTTTCTTGGGTGTCTTTTTAGGAGGAAAACGGAGACTGTGGCTTTCGCTAGGGGGGCAGCAAATTTTCCTTGGAGTTTTTGTATTGTTGATAGAAAGTGGAGCTGATGTCGAGTGCTAACTGAATTAATCACAAATAATGTTTTGGAAGCCAATGTTTTACGGACAATTCTTGACAACTGCTACGATGCAATCGAAGTAATCGATGAAAACTATCGTGTGATATATGCTAATAAAGGCACTGAAAGAATGAACGAAAAAGATTACACTCGTCTGATAGGAAGCCATGTCGATGATTTGTATCGAATCGACCCGTGGAATCCGATGGCGACCCCAATTGTAATCAGAGAGAAAAAGCAAATTACGATTAGACAGTCTTCCCCGTCTGGCCGTGAAGTGATAACGACGTCGACCCCACTTTACGATGCCGATGGCAAACTCCAGTTAATCGTTCATGAATCCAGGGACATCAAACAACTGGAGCGACTGCTCAAAGAGCTGGAGTCAATCGACCAACAATGCCAAATTGCGAGTGAGGCAAATAGCAACCAATGTGATTTTCGGGCGAATAGTAAAGTCATGACGGATATAATTTGTCGTGCTGACCAATTAGCAAAGGTTGAAGCCAATGTTTTACTTTTAGGCGAGTCCGGCACCGGTAAAGGAGTTTTAGCTAAGTATATCCATTCCCGTAGCGCACGAAAAGATGGCGCCTTTGTTGCGATTAACTGCGCTGCCATTCCCGATGAATTACTCGAATCGGAATTGTTCGGCTACACCGGCGGCGCCTTTACGGGTGCCGTAAAAACTGGAAAAAAAGGAATCATCGAGTTAGCCGACGGTGGCACCTTGTTCCTCGATGAAATTTCCGAATTGTCACCCCGGCTGCAGGCGAAATTACTCCTTTACATTCAAGATCGGACCTTTATGCACGTTGGAGGAACCGAAACAAAACATTCCGATGCCCGAATCATCGCTGCTACCAATAGCAACCTCGAAGATTTGATGCGGGAAGGAAAATTCCGCCCCGACCTTTTTTACCGCCTCGATGTTGTGAGCCTGACGCTTCCACCATTACGGAAAAGAGAATCCGACATTAGAGATTTAGCATTTTTTTTCCTAGATAAATTCAACAATAAATACAGCACACTGCGTGAAATAACTCCCGAAACCATGGCGCTCCTCTACAACTATTTCTGGCCGGGCAATGTCCGTGAGCTGGAGAACACCATTGAACGCTTGGTTATTACTTCCACAAATAATATTATCAAACCCGAACACCTTCCAGATAAAATTAAGCAACCCCCAATCTTCGAGTGTAATAAATCCTTTACGACCAATCTTCCTTTCGATTTAATCATGGAGGAGATGGAGCGAAATATTATCACCAAGTCCTACGCCT